>DATCTT010000333.1:0-31067 GCA_036567845.1 Candidatus Ozemibacteraceae bacterium
CGATTCACGGCCCAAACGAACCCTTTCAATCCAGCCCGGAGCGGCTCGAGCATCGGGCAGTCCGGTGACACCCGCGCAAGCGAGGGGCCGACCCGCCGGTACCAGGAGATCGCGATCCGCCCGAGCAGAATGCGCCGCAGCGTTCGATCACGGAAACGGCGGAGCACGACGGTCTCGGGGGCGTTTTCCCCGAACAACCGGGTGGCCACGAAACAGGCCTCACTCTTTTCCTCTTCGATGATATCGCCACCGGCCGGCACGTCGCCCACCGGATAATTCGCGTCGATCTCCCGGATCCGCTCCATCGCTTTGCGCGCCTTGAGGGGGTTGTTCGACATCAGATGGCACTTGTAGGCACCGACCAGCGCGCGCAGGTTGTAAGGGTCGGAAGCGATGGCGTCCAAAAAATGATCGAGGGCCTCCTTCACTTTCTTCAACTGTGTTGTCGAGCCGGCCAGCTGCTCCTCGGCGAGGGTCAGACACTCCTGCCCCCGTGCAAGATTGTCCTCGAGTTTCTGAACCTCGATTTTCTTTTTCAGCCGCAGGGCCTCGTTGTCGCTTTCGTTGAGGCGCAACAGCGCATCTGCGCAGCCCAGCGCGTCGCGAGTGCGGCCGATCCGGAAGAGGGTCTCACCTTTGAGCAGCATTAGCCCGCGGTGGACGGGAAGGGTGTCGAGGCCGATGTTCGCAATCCGGATCGCCTCTTCGTATTTCTCGGCACTCACCAGGGCTTTGCACTCGACCCAGACACGCTGGGACCGCATCTTGTTCATTTCCACCCAGTATTCCTGGGCTTTCTGGAGTCGTTCCTTGAGCTGGAGCATCAGGTCGGCGCGGCCCAGCTCAGCGTAGCAAACGGAAAGCCCCCGCAGGCCGTCGATGTGCATTGGTTCTATTTCAAGAACTTTTTTATAAATCTCAAGACAGGTTTCGATATCCGGAATCAGCTCTTCCTGAACCTTCTTGATGTCGACGAACGGCTTTTCCCCGTCAAGACTGACCGGTTCGAGGAGTTGCTGGGAACGACCCAGGATCTCCTGCCACTGGGCGCGGGCTTTATCCAACTGTCCGTTCAGCAGCTTCGCGCGTAGATCCCGGTAATCCTGGCGATTTCCCATGAAGACCGGTGCCTCGAAATGCAGACGCTTGAAGATGTTGTAGGCTGCGGCCGTTTCTCCCTTGGCCAACAGGAGCTTGCCCGAGAGATACACTGTGGTTGCCGTCTCACCCGAGCGCTTTTTCAGCTCGATGAGCCGGGATTCTGCCAGATCGTTCCGGTCGAGAAGAATCGCATCGAGAATCTGCTGAGCCCCCTCATCGAGAGGGGCAGCCTCGTCGCTGGCGTCGGGGCTGAGGGCTTCCTTCCAGGTCTCTTGCTCCTGCGTCATTCTCTCTCCGTCCGTCGATTCAGATATCCCGGCCGCTACCATCCCCCGGGTCATGCAGACCAGCCGCTTTCCGCCGTGGGCGGTTTTTCGAGTCTAGCGGTTCCGGCTGGCGTTCGTCAACAGCGACGACGCCTCCTTTCCACCCCGGGTATTCGCTCCTCCCCCTTGCAGACCACCAAGGCCTGTGATACTTTTATGACTGACCGGTCAGTCATATTTTCCAACCGCACCTCCGGGAGTCATTTCATGGCCCGTCCCCCTTCCGACAAGCGCTCCAGAATTCTCGATGCCGCCATCCACTGCTTCGGAGAGCGGAGCTTTCCCGAGGTGAAACTCGACCTGATCGCCGAACGCGCCGGTGTCGCAAAATGGACAATCTACCTGTATTTCACAAGCAAGGAAGCTCTCTTCTGCGAATGCCTGCTCCCCAGCCAGGACTGGTTCGAACAGGCTTCACGCATCATCGAGGGACGCGGCTCGATCCACGACCGCCTGCTCGCCCTCATTGAGCTCCAGAATGACATCTACACCCAGAAGGGGCCGCTGATCCAGCAGATGCTCCAGTTCGAATCCTCCCTTTCCTTCTCTCCCCAGATCATGTCTCGGGTCCAGTCGCACCTCCGGCATGTCGTCATGCTCAACAGCCGTCTGTTCCAGGAAGGCATTGACTCCGGCGTCTTCGCTGACCGGCTGACCGCCGAACAGATGGCCGTCATCTTCATTCAGATCTTCGATCTCCGGGTCAAGTTTGAAGCCCTCCGGGTGAAACCCCTGGAAAATCACGATATTTTCAACGCTCTCCTGAGGTTGTTCGGGAATCCGTAAGGAGTCTATTCATGTCTGTATCCCTCCCCCGCCCCCCCCGTCAATCTTCCCTGCTCCTATTGTGGATCTGCATCGGAATGGTATCAGCCAGCCTGGCTGCCGATGCCGGGTTTTCCCCCGCGATCGCCACCCCGACGATTCAGCCTGGGGAAACGGGTTCCAACGCCTCCGCACCAGCCCTGCCGGTCAGCCGGTTTACCGATCTTCACCTGGCCGACGTCCTGCGTCTCGCTCTCGAGCGGAACCGAACCGTAATCGGCTCCCGCCAGCAGATCGAGGCCGCCGAAGGCCAGGTCGCACAGGCACGCGCCATCATCGGCACAAAGCTGACGGGCAAGTTCACCCAGACCCGTCTCGACGAGGTCGGTTCAATCAATCTCGGCGGCCGGACGATTCCGACGGGCAAGCAGGATATCCAGAAAGCTTACGTGGAGCTTGCCCAGCCGCTGTTTCTCGGGAGCAAGGACCGCGCCGCCCTGGCCTCTGCCCGGCTCGGTCGCGCCGCCGCCGTGTCCGAGGACACATACACCCGCCAACAGGTGCTCCGCCAGGCGACCATGGTCTGGCTCGGCTGGCTGTTTGCGCGCGAGGTCGAGCGTGTCAGCCACAAAGATCTCGATCTTGCGGAAGAGCATCACAAGCTTGTTACAGCCCGTTTCAACCAGGACCAGGCCTCGAAATTCGAGCTGCTGCGCGCGAATGTCCGCCTTGCCCAGGCCAGCAGCAAATTCCGTCAGGAGAACAACAATGTTGATCTAGCCCGGCTCGAGCTGCTGCGGATTCTCTCGCTGCCCGCAGATCTCGCAATCGGAACCAACGATCGTCTCACTCTCGAGGAGTTCGAGGCGGACTTCGCCCGCGATGCCTCAGAAGCGGTCGAGCTGCGCGAAGACCTCCGCATCCGGCGCCTTGAGGCCCGGATTGCCGCCCAGGGTCTCCGCTCCGCCCGCGGCGAGAAACAGCCGAGCCTGAATGTTTTCGGCCAAGCGGGCAGCGAGAATCCCTCCTCGAAATCCGGGATGGGCAACTTCGTCCGCAAGAGCTACTGGAATGCCGGCTTGTCGCTCGAGTTTCCCCTGGTCGACGCAGGGCTGCGCCACGGCAAGGTGCAGGAGGCCGAAGCACGTCTAAGGGTGGCGGAAAACGCCTTCCAGGACGCCCTCGAACAGGCGCAGGTCGAGATCCGGCAGGCACTGCTCAATCTCCAGACTGCCCGTGAGGTCGTCCAGGCGCAGGAGGAATCGCTCAAACAAGCCGAAGAGGCTCTGCGCCTGGCCGGGGTCAAATACGCAAACGGCCTTTTCACGCAGGTCGAGATATTCGATGCCGAAAACGCTTATCTCAACACGAATCTGCTGTATCTTCAGGCCGTCTACGCGCACCACCAGGCACGCGTGGCGTATCTGCTCGCCACAGGGAAACTCGGCCGTGAGCTGATCTGCCAGGCTGTAGCCCCATGAACCAAGGAGCCGAACATATGTCCCATCTCCGCATTCCTTCCCCTCCTTGCATGTTTCCCCCCCCCCGGCATCTGTCCCTGTTTTTCGTGGTCGTTGTGGGGATGGCCCTGTCGCTTTCCGGGAACGCCCTCACCGCTGCTCCCGAGCAACCCGCCGTCTCAGCCCCGCTTGCTGCCGTCCCCGACACGAAAAATATCACACCTGTCATCGCCCAGAAAGTCACGACCGGGGACATCCAGCGTCAACTGGTCACCTCGGGAGAGATTCTTCCGATGCTCGGCGTCGATCTGTTCCCCAAGGTCAGCGGTCAGATCGTCCGGTTCAATGTGAGTGAAGGCTCGTTCGTGAATGAGGGAGACCTGGTCGTGGAGATCGACCACCGGATCCAGGACACCCAGCTCGAACAGGCTCAGGCAGCGATCACCGTTGCCCAGGCGGCCGTCGACATGCAGGAAGTCATGGTGAAAACAGCCGAGTCGGGTTTGACCGCGGCAAAAGCACAGGCGGACGCGATTCGCGCCCAGGTGACGAATCTCGCAACGAGTCGCGCGCGTCTCGTGCAGCTGCAGAAGGAGGGGGCCATTTCCCGCCAGCAGCTCGATGACGTGATCGCCCAGCACGATGCAGCGCAGGCCCAGCTCGTTGCAGCCACGTCGAACATCCACCAAGCGAATGACAGCATCCGTTCGAGTCAGATGACCCTGAAAATGAAGCAGGCCCAGCTCATCCAGGCAAAAGCCAATCTCCATGCCGTCGAGGTTCAGCGTGAAGACGCCTTCATCCGGGCACCCTTCGCGGGCCTCATCACCCGGCGCAACGCCGATCCCGGGGCCATGGCAAATCCCGGACAGCCTCTGCTTCGCCTCGAGCAGATGAGCAGGCTGAAAATCATCGGCACCCTGGTCGAGAAGAATCTTCTTCTGCTCGAGCCTGGCAAGACCGAGGCCCGAGTGCGTGTTGACACCCTGGAGAAGGAGTTCGTCGGAACGGTCTCAAAGATCTACCCGGCCATCGATTCCAAGACTCGCACGGGGCAATTCGAAGTGGTGATCGAGAACTCCGACCACACACTCCGCTCCGGCATGTTCACCCATATCAAGCTCTATCTTACCAGCGTCCAGGGGGCCGTGGTCATCCCGCGTGATGCGCTGCTCGTCCACAACGGCGATCGGGCCGCGATCCGCATCACGGCCGAAGGCATCGCCGAACGAGTGCCAGTGCGCACCGGCATCGTCCAGGAAAACCGCATCGAGATTCTGGAAGGACTGAAACCGGGTGATCTGATCGTGGTTCAGGGGCTCGAGTTCATCCGCATCGGTAGCCAGGTTAAGGCCGTCATTCAAGAAGGCCAGCCATGAACCTTTCCAGTTTCGGGGTGAGGTGGCCCGTCACCACCTCGATGATCTTCCTCGCCATCGTCCTGCTCGGCGGCTTTGCCTGGACCCAGGTCGGCATCGATCTGATGCCCGATTTCGAGATTCCCGCCATCACGGTCATTACCTCGTATCAGGGCGCCGGCCCCCAGGAAATCGAGTCCCGCATCACCGAACCGATCGAGGAGAGCGTGGCCACCGTCCAGAATGTCGATGAGGTCACCTCCATCTCGATGGAAGGGATCTCGGCGGTAACGATCAAGTTCGAATGGGGAATTGACCTGGCCGAGGCGACGAACGACGTGCGCGACAAGCTCGATCTCGTGAGCCAGCGTCTGCCCACCGAGGCCGAGAAGCCAATGATCTTCAAGTTCAACACCTCCATGATCCCCGTGATGGTGCTGGGGGTTTCGGGGAGCGAGAGCTGGGAGAAACTCGACCGGATCGTCGACAAGAAAATCGTCGAGTCGCTCAAGCGCATCCCCGGCGTCGCCACGGCCATTGTTCGCGGCGGCGACAAGCGCGGGATCCTCTGTCATCTCAACCGGGAGCGCCTCCAGGCAACAGGCTTGTCAGGACAGCAGGTCGTAGGACTTCTTGCCAGTCAGAACCTGAACAATCCCGGCGGTCATCTCAGCAGCGGCCAGTTCGAGTATCTGATCCGCACCCCCGAAGAGTTCCGTAACGTCGAGGAGATCGGCTCCGTCGTTGTCGCCAAGACCCCCGGCATCGTCCGGCTGCGCGACGTGGCCGAGATCAAGGACGGCTTTCTCGAGAAAACCGGCGACTTCCTGCTGAACGGGAAGCGCGCCATCGGCGTCATGGTACAGAAGCAATCCGGCGCCAACACTGTCGCGGTCGCAAACGCCGTCCGGGCAGCCATTCCCGAAATCCAGTCTCTGCTTCCCGCAGATGTGAAAATCGAGATTTTCTTCGACACTTCGAGCTTTATCCGGAATACGATCAAGAATCTCTATAATTCGGTTCTGCTGGGTGGCATCGCGGTGTTCTGCGTTATCTTCTTCTTCCTGCGGGACATCCGCGCCAGCCTCATCGTCTGCACGACGATCCCGACCTCGCTGATCATCACATTTCTTTTAATGTATCTTGCTGGCTATACAATAAACCAGATCACTCTTTCCAGCCTCGCCATCGCCATCGGCATGGTCGTCGACAATGCGATCGTCATCCTCGACAACATCAAGCGGTATCTCGACCGTCGCGTTTCGGCGAGAGAAAGCGCTATCTGGGGAGCGGTCGAGATGGGCACCTCGGTCACGGCCTCGACCCTCACCACGATCGTCATCTTCCTGCCGATCATCTTCACCAGCGGCATCACCCAGATTTTCTTCGGCCAATTGGCCGTCATCGTCGTCATGGCCCTGACGGCCTCGCTGTTCTCGGCCATGATGCTGACCCCGATGTTGTGCTCAAAACTCCTCAAGCCTGCCAAGGCCGGGGCGGTCAAAGGCGAAGGTGGCTTGGCGGCGACCGGCGAGCGATTGCTGGAATGGCTCGAGAATCGGTATGGCCTTCTCCTGACCTGGGTGCTGGATCATCGTCTCAAGGTTCTTTCGGGCCTGGGCGGGCTCCTCCTTCTGTCCCTCGTCTTCATCAAGATGGTCGGGACTGAATTCATTCCCGAGCAGGACCAGGGCCGCCTCGTGATCCGCTACGAGCTCCCGACCGGAACCCGGTATGAAATAACCGGCAAGGCAGGCGCACGCATCGAGGAAATTGTGCGGGCGAAGGTTCCCGAGATCGAAGCCCTCGTTAACCGATTCGGAAAGAGCGGCGACGGTATTGCGACGATCTTTTCCGGCTCGAAAGAGGGATCCCACACGGGACAGATCGAGCTCCGCCTGACGCAGAAGGACAAGCGGACCCGCGGCGTGAAACAGATCATCGAGGCGATCCGCCCTGAGATCGAAGCGATTCCAGGCATCGTTGCCCGGTTTGACTCGGGCGACCCGTTGGGCAACATGATGGGAGCTGGTGGCGCCGGTTTCACCCTCAACCTCTACGGCCACGATCTGAAGGCCGGCATGGAGTATGCCGAGCGCCTGATGAACGAGTTGAAGAACATTCCCGGCCTGAAGGATCTCGAAATCAGTCAGCAGCTGGCCCAGCCCGAACTCCAGGTGGTCGTCGACCGAGAAAAGGCATCGACGCTCGGTCTCAATGTTGCGGATATCGGCAAGACCGTCGAACTCTGCTTCAGCGGAAACGACACCGTCAAATACCGCGAGGGCGGCGAAGAGTATGACATCGAGGTGCGTCTGCGCCAGCAGGACCGGATGACATTCGACGATCTCGGCCAGGTGCCCCTCCAATCCCCCACCGGCCAGCTCGTGCGGGTTGAGAACGTCGCCCAGATCAAACAGGATTTCGGCCCGACGCGCATCACTCGAAACGAACAGGAACGGTTCATCCAGGTTACCGGCCAGGTGTACGGCCGGGGTTCGGGTGAGGTCGCCGATGATGCGGAACGGATCATCAACGCGATTCCCCTTCCCCCGGGCTTTTCCTGGAAGTTCGCAGGAAACGAGCAGGAGCGCCGCGAATCGTTCCTGCTGATGATCGGTGCGGCTTCGCTGGGCATGATCCTGGTGTATATGGTCATGGCTTCCCAGTTCGAGTCGCTGCTGGCACCATTCATCATCTTCCTGAGCATCCCCTTCGGCTTCGTCGGCGCCGTGCAGATCCTCGCACTCACCGGCCACCGGATCTCGGTCGTTTCGCTGCTGGGCTTCATCATTCTGATCGGAATCGTCGTCAACAACGGCATCGTGCTGGTGAGCTACATCAACATCCTGATCCAGCGGCGCATGGGGCTCCACGAGGCGCTGATCACAGCCGGCAAGAGCCGACTCCGGCCGGTTCTCTCGACCACGCTGACCACGATCCTGGGAATGATCCCGATGGCCATCTCGACCGGGGAAGGGTCCGAAATCTGGGTGCCGCTTTCCCTGAGCGTCATCGGCGGCCTCGTCATCTCGACCATCATGACGATGGTGCTGATGCCTGCTCTGTATTCCCTGTTCAGCCGCCGGCTCTCGAGGGCGCTCGGTGTCACCCTGACAAAATGAGGCCAACAGACGCTGAAAGGAACGGAGGTTCTTCATCTTGGAATTCCTGATCATCATCTGCAGCAGCACCCTCCAGTCAACCGTCATCGAATTTCTGGAGTCACGTGGGGTCCTGTCCTATACACGCATACCGGAAGTCGTCGGTTCCGGGAAGGGCGGCGGAACGCGACTGAACGACGAGGTCTGGCCGGGGGTGAACACGATGTTTCTCGTTGCCCTTGCCCACGAGCCCGCAGCAGCTCTCAAGGAATGGGCGCGCAGCTATCGGGAAAGCGACGTCCGCGAAGGCCTCAAGGTTTTCTCCCTGGCCCTCCAGGAGGTCATCTGACGCACCGGGGCTCGCTGGCAAGGCCCTCACGATGCCGTCAGCTCCGAACGCTCCGGGAGCTGGATTTGCGGATCACGGGACATATCGGATACAATGACGGAAATCGATGTTGGAGGAAGCGTATGAAATCGACATTCCGACGGATCTGCAGCGTGGTTCTCGTCCTTTCCCTGCTGTTCCAGACCGTTCCGGCGGTTTTTGCACAGCCGGTCAAGGCCGACGGACCGATGGCCTTCGTCCGTGCCGATCTTCTCGAAGCCCGACGCATCCTTTCCGCGGAAGGCGGCGCCAAGGTTTCCCAGGATGCGCTTCCCCCGCTCGACCACGCGAAACAGCTGGTGGGTGAAAATGCGTTCGCCCGCGCGTATCCCGCTCAGGCCCGCGAGCTGCGCAAGGGCATCGACAAGGCCCGCCTCAAGGTGCTCTGGAACGATCAAAGCGAGGCACTTTCTATCGTGAACCGCCTTCTGGGCCTGGCTGACACGTGTGCCAAGCCACCCGTCGTCCAGACTCCCTGCGGAAACGGCCCCGGCGCCGCCACCGCTCTCGGGGCAACCCTGATCGCCGGCCTCGGCGCGGTTCTCGTCGCGCTGATGTTTGGCTTCGGCCAGGTCTCCCACCGCTGATCCTTCGATAGCATAAGATATTAATATGAAAGCCCTCTCCGGCGACGGGGAGGGCTTTCGTATTGCGGGTTGACCGCCGATCAGAAGGCGGGTATGCTGGATCAAACGATGCCGCTGAGACAAGCGGCAGGGGAAGAGGATGAGGACGGCATGTTCACACGCGTGATTTCCGGCGCGATCGCCGGGTATGATCCGATCCTGGTCGAGGTCGAGGCGGATCTGGCCCCGGGCCTGCCATCGTTCGCCGTCGTCGGACTGCCCGACACCTCGGTGAACGAGTCGAAGGAGCGCGTCCGGGCCGCGCTCAAGAACGCCGGGTTCGACCTGCCGCCGCGCCGCATCACCGTCAATCTCGCTCCCGCCGACATCCGCAAGGAAGGATCGGGCCTTGATCTGCCACTCGCACTCGCCCTGATGGCCTCGGCCGGTTTCATCGCCTCCGACAGGCTCGAAAAACTGCTGATCACCGGTGAGCTCTCCCTCGACGGACGGCTCAGACACACCCGCGGCATCCTTCCCCTCGCCCTTCTTGCCCGCGAACAGGGGCTCTCTGGCCTCATCGTTCCCGCCGCCAACGCCCGGGAAGCCCGCGTCGTGCCGGGCATCACCATCCACGCGTTCGAGACGCTGGCCGAGATCGCCGCGGCCCTCCAGGGTTCGGCGCCGTTGCCTGCCATCGCCGGTCAGGCCGATCCCCAGCCGGCCCTGGAATCTCCATCCGAACCGTCTTTCAGCCATATCGACCTGGCCGAGATCAAGGGCCAGGCCACCGCCCGCCGCGCCCTCGAGATCGCCGCCGCCGGCGGCCACGGGATCCTGTTCTCCGGCCCTCCAGGTTCGGGCAAGACGATGCTGGCACGGACCCTGCCGACGATCCTGCCGCCCCTCACCTTCGACGAGGCGCTCGAAGTGACACGCATCTACAGCGTGAAAGGGATGATTCCGCCCGGTGGCGGGCTGATCGAACACCGGCCGTTCCGCGACCCCCACCACACGGTTTCGGATGTCGCCCTGATCGGGGGTGGCCGCTCTCCGGGACCGGGCGAAGTCTCCCTCGCCCACCACGGCGTCCTGTTTCTCGACGAGCTGCCCGAGTTCCGCAAGGCCGTTCTCGAGGGACTGCGCGAACCGCTCTCGGAAGGCCGCGTCGCGATCTCCCGCGCCGCCGGAACGGCCAGCTTCCCGGCCCGGTTCCTGCTCGTCGGAGCGATGAATCCCTGTCCCTGTGGATTCACCGGAGACCCGCTCCGGAGCTGCAAATGCACGGCCCGTCAGGTTGTAGCCTACCGGCAGAAGCTGTCCGGCCCACTGCTCGACCGCATCGACATCCAGATCCATGTGCCCCGGCTCTCCCCTCAGGAGCTCGCCCAGAGCGCTCCCAGCGAGGATTCGGCGACGGTCCGGGAACGGGTCGCGGCGGCCCGGCGCCGTCAGCATGCCCGCCACCCGCGCGGAAGCCTGGTGCTCAACGCCCATCTTCCCGCACGCCGGCTCAAAACCGATGCCGTCCTCGATGAAACGGCCCAGCATCTGCTGCTCCAGGCTGTCCGTCGATTCAGCCTTTCGGCACGGGCGTATGACAAGATCATCCGCGTGGCGCGCACCATCGCCGATCTCGAAGGCTCCGCCGGCATCACCGTCGCCCACGTCGCCGAGGCTGTCCAGTACCGGTCGTTCGACCCTGCAGCCGATCCGTCGGGTCCAGATTGACACCCGGAACGCTCACCGGTAGCATGACTGCAAAGCACATCGAGACACGAGAGGAGTTTCATGAGCAAAACCGAGTTTCTGAAGGGCGTTTCCCTGTTTTCCGGTCTGACCGACGACGGCTTCAAGGTGCTTGAGGGGCGGGCCGAGGTCATCCAGTTCCCGCGCGACGCCTTCATCTGCAAGGAAGGCCAGAAAGCAGATGCAATGTTCATCATCCGCTCCGGGATCGTCCAGATTTTCTGCGATGACGGTCACGGCGGCCGGAAGGTGCTGACCCACCTCAAACTGGGCGAGTATTTCGGGGAAATGGCCCTCTTCACCGACGAGCCGCGCACGGCGAGCGGCATCGCCCTCGCCGAGACCGAGGTCATCCGCATCAAGAAGGACGATCTCTACGCGATTCTCGAGTCGACCCCCAAAGTGTCAGTCTCGATCATCCGCACCCTGTGCGAACGCCTTGCGCGGGCCAACCTCGGCGGCTCGGTTTCGAAAAGCGGCTCGGTGTTCACCGTGATGGGCCCCGACACCTCGTCGGGCAAGAGCCTGTTCGCGCGCAACCTGGCCCTCGCCATGCAGCAGATCCTCGGCAAGGAAGTGCTGCTGTTCGACCCGAATCTGCGTGACGACCGGGTCGCCCGCCAGCTCGGCATCGAGCAGCGCTCCCGCATCATCGATGAACTCGTTGACCGGGAACGGATCGCCGACCTCAAGAAGTATGTCGTGAAAGCCCCCTGCGGCCTGCTCACTCTGCTTCCCCAGGAAAACGGCCTAACCGATCTGCGCCTGAAGGAGTTCCACACGTTCGCCCTGCTGAAGACGATTCTCGAATCCTTCGAGTTCGTCGTCGTCGACTCGAGTTCGATGTTCACCAAGGTGACGAAGGAGCTCGTCCAGTCGTGCAGCAAGATCGTGTATCTCATCTCGAGCAAGAACGTCTCGATCCGGGGCCTCATCGACCACTTCGAGGAGACCCGGCGGTCCTGGAAGGTCGACCCAGAGCGCGTCGTCTACGGTGTGAACCATCTCACCGACGATCCGAAGCAGGAAAGCATCATCACCGAGGCCGACCGAGGCTTCATCCGATTCGAAATCCCCTTCGACAAAGCCCTGCACGGCCGCCGCGAGCCCGATCGCGAGACGCTGCTGCAGCGCGATCCGGCGCACCCACTCTCCCGTATCGTCCAGACCCAGGCCGACGCCATCCTGTATGACCAGGTGCTCTCCCTGTCCCTTCCGGCCTTTGAGAAGGAGCCCGCGAAGAGGGAACTCGCGTTGCGATGGGCCGAGACCGGCGTGAAGGAGCTCGAAAAGTCGCTGTATCACGTCGAACTCCGCAGCACCGTCGATGCCCAGGGAACCGCCTGCCATCTCCTGTCCGGGCGGACGGCGAAGTGGCTTTTGAACGAGCGGATGATCTCGGTCATCGACTTCGCCGGCAAGTTCAAACAGGAGTTCGGCCTCGCCCAGATGGTCTTCACCCTGAACGGCCAGGGGAGCAACGTTTAAAATATATTCCGTCTTCTACCACCGCGGCCGGTCTCCGGCTGCGGTTTTTCATTTCACGGGGTCCGCTGGCAATCCCCGGTGCCCATCACGAAACGCCTCCCCCATAGCGATCCGCTCAATGGCCGGCGGGTGGGTGTACAGCCAGAACACCCGCCACGGGTGCGGCAGGAGCTCCGACCGGTTGTCCCGTGCGAGGCGCTTTTCGGCATCGATGAACACGTCGGCGAGGCCGGTCAGCTCGAGCGAAGCCAGGTCGGCCTGCCGTTCGAAAGCCTGGCTGATCTGAGCCTCGACCGGTGCCGCGAACAGGCCGAGCAGCATGCTCGCGACGAAGAAGAACGGCAGGTTCGAGGCCCGCCAGATTTCTCCCAGCCGCATCGCCGGATCGGCCGCGAGAAGCGGATAGAGCCACCACAGGAACAGGGCACCACCCAGTCCGCCGATGAAACCCAGTGTCAGGCCGATCCGAACGTGGTCGTGGCGCCAGTGGCCCGCCTCGTGGGCGAAAATGAGCGCCGCCTCGTCGACGGTGTGACTCCTGATCAGCGTGTCATACAAGACGATCCTCTTTTTTCCGAACAGACCCGTGAAATATGCATTGGTATGTTTCGAATACCGGCTTTCGTCGATCTCGTAGATATCATCCACCGGAACTTCGGCCTTCGCGGCAATCTCGAGAATCCGGCTTCGGAGCGGACCATCGGCCAGCGGCTTCTGCTCGTAGAAGAGGGGCGTGATGACGTAGGGCATCAGCAGGGTGAGCACGATCCCATATGCCGTCGTCGCCGCCGGCAGCAGCAGCGGCCACCAGGCGCCGCACCACTTCAGCACAGCCAGTCCGACGAGAATTCCCGCGGTCTGGAAGGACCAGCCGACCAGGCAGCCCTTGGCATACCGCCAGGCCCACTGGGCCGCGCTCATTTCGGTGAATCCCATCCGGCGTTCGCAGATGAAGCCGAGATAATAATCAAACGGCAGCAACGAGAGACGCGCCACGGCCAGAACGACGAGCGTGAGCACCGCCCCCGAAATCCAGAAACTGCCGGGCAATGCCGCTTCCAGCCGGGCCTCGAGCAGCTTCAACCACCCGCTCCGCCAGAGCAGCAGCAGAACGGCCACCTGGGCATACCCATACGCGAATCGAGCCCCAAAGCCGTTTCGCACATACGAGCGGCCCCGCTCGATGTCCTCGGGCGTGAAATGGCGCAGCAGGCGTTCCCGGGCATGGGGGTCGGTGTTCCCCTGCCAGGCAAGCCCGAGCAGCACCGCACGTAGCAGGCACCAGGCAACCACCAGCATCCAGACCAATCTCATCATCCA
Organism: Candidatus Ozemibacteraceae bacterium; assembly: GCA_036567845.1. Classification (GTDB taxonomy): domain Bacteria; phylum Muiribacteriota; class Ozemobacteria; order Ozemobacterales; family Ozemobacteraceae; genus MWAR01. Next base: position 13,626 of record DATCTT010000333.1, read on the forward strand.
CTCTGCTCCGTCTGCTCAACCGTCTCCCGCAATGTTCATCATACTCCGGAATTCTCCATCCCTCAAAATCCGATACGCCCGTTCGAAGGCTGAGGCGATTGACAAGAACAATGGCTCACGGTAGAACTTACGGCGTCATGTCACCACAGCCCGGGAACCCCCCACCTGCTTCCCCCCCCCGGAAGCCGGGTATCGACTGCCACACCTGCGTGCATTACTTCGTAACCTGGGAGCCGCATTCCCCGCACGGCTGCCGTGGTCACGGCTTTAAATCCCGCCAGCTTCCCTCGGTCGTCGTCCAGGCCAGCTCGGGTACCCCCTGCCTCCTGTATACCTCCAAACGTCCGGTCCGCTGATCCGGGGCACGACAACGGCTCTTTTCTCCCGGGAAGCGGCTTTGCCGGGCATGTATTTGCATTTCCCGGTACCATGTGCTAACGTATCGCGTCAATTCTCCTCAGGAGGATGTTCTTTTGTCAGAGTATCCGGGAACCGGTTCCACCGGTTGTGCGTTTGTTGCGTCGGCAGAGATTTTTCGCTCAGGAATCGCCTGACCCCTGCCGATGAATAACGAAGAAGATCGCCCTCAAGACGACAAACGCAAGGAGGCATTCAGTCCAACCATGGAACAGTGCACACGGATCCATTTCATCGGCATCGGCGGCGTAGGTATGAGCGGTCTGGCGCAGATCTGTCTCACCGCCGGCAAGCCGGTCAGCGGATCTGACGTAGCCTCCAACAACAACACCCGGGCTCTCACCGCGGCCGGTGCGCGCATTTACATCGGCCATTCGGCAGCCAACATCCCCGCTGACACCGCGAAAGTGATCGTCTCCACGGCGATCTCTCCCGACAATGAAGAGCTTCTGGAAGCCCGGCAGCGCAATCTTCCGATCTGTCACCGCTCGGATCTCCTCGCCGAGCTGTTTCTCGATGCCCACACCGGTATCGCCGTCGCCGGCTGCCACGGCAAGACGACCGTTTCATCGATGATCTCGACGATGCTGATTGAAGCCGGCCAAGATCCAACCTGCGTCGTCGGCGGCCATGTGCCTGCCATCAACGGGAACGCCTGCGCCGGCCGGTCCGGCCTCTTCGTCGCCGAAGCCGACGAGAGCGACGCGACGTTCCTCAAGTATTTCCCGCACAGCGCCGTCATCACGAACATCGACAACGATCACATGGATCACTACGAAAGCCTCGATGCGATCGTCAAGGCTTTCGAGATTTTCGCGAGCCATATCGCCCCGAATGGAAGCCTATATCTGTGCACGGACGACCCGATCGCCCGGAACATGGCACTTCCCGAAGGGCGCCGTGTTATCAGTTACGGCATCACCAACCCGGCCGACGTGATGGCCACCGAGATCGATCTGCAGCCGTTCGGCTCCCGGTTCACCCTCGTCATTGGCGGGGTGCTCCGTGGCACCTTCGAGCTGCGCGTTCCCGGCCGGCACAACGTGCTGAACGCCCTGCCCGTGATCGCGTTCGGCCTCGACATCGGCCTGACGATCCGCCAGATCCAGGACGGCCTCCGCCGGTTCCGCGGCGCCGGGCGCCGGTTTGAGCTGAAAGGCTCGTTCGAAGGGATCACCGTGATCGACGATTACGGCCACCACCCCAGCGAGATCAGTGCGACGCTCGCCGCCGCCCGGTCCCTCAACGCAAACCGCGTGGTCGTTGTGTTCCAGCCTCACCGCTACACCCGCACCCAGCTTTTGAGCCGCGAGTTCGGCCGCTGTTTCACCGACTGCGACAAGCTGTTCATCACCGAGATATACGCCGCCTCGGAGCAGCCGATCCCCGGCGTCAGCAACAAGCTGATCCTCGATCAGATGCCCGTGTCGGACCGCCGCAAGGCAAAGCTGGTCAAGACGAGTGATGATCTGGCCTTCCAGCTGATGCAGATGCTCGAGCCCGGCGACGTGGTGTTCACGCTCGGCGCCGGCACGATCACCAACCTCGGTCCCGAGCTGCTCGAACGCATGCGCATCCGCTCCCACCAGCTCGCCGAACTCACCGCCCAGCCGGCCGTCTGAACCATCGGGAACGTGTCGCCATGCCGAATCTTGCTGCAACCCTTCTGCTGCTCTCGCTGCCGGTGTTTGCCGGCCGCATCCTCGTCGATGCGACGTTCCTCTGTCTCGATGCCCTGAAACGCCGCTACGGGTCTCACTGACCATCTGCCCACAAAAAAGAACGCAGGCGGCGGGCTCATCGGCCCGCCGCCTGTTCTTTTGCGCGAAAACGCCCGTCAGGGCGTGGTCATGCCAAGCACATACGAACCGCTGCCAAGCAGGAACTCCTGCATGATCCTCGTCACGTCCTCCCGCTTCACGGAACGGATCAGATCCGGGTATTTGGCATGGTATTCAAAGCCGAGACCGAGTATTTCGTCACTTGCGAACGCCTCGGCCTGAGCCTGATTGTTCACCAGCTCGAGCGCATGCTGGCCAATGATATACTGCTTCGCATCGTTCATCTCCTCATCCGAGAAGCCCTCGGTCCTGATCTTTTCAAGCTCCTCGATCAGCCGCACCCGGGCCGTCTCGGCACGCTCAACCGCCGTGCTCAGGGTCGCGAAGAAATACCCGGCGACCCGGGTTCCGACATTCGCCGCGAACACCGAGTAGGCCAGCGAGTCCTTGTCACGCAGGTTCGAGAACAGTCGAGATGACATGCTTCCCGAGAGGATGTTCTTGAGAACGTCCATTGCCGGGCCGCGCGGATCATTGCGGGGGAAGGTGCGCGTCGCAACCATGATCTGGGCCTGTTCGCGGTTGAGCCGAGCCGTGACGGTTGCGGGCTCGGTGATCGGGTTGAACCGCGGTTCCCGCAGCTCTGGCTGGCTGCCCTTGTCGATTTCCGACAGGCGGGACATCAGGCGGTCCTTCACGTCCCGGACGAAAATGTCCCCGACAACGGCAATCACCATGCCGGAGCCGACATAATTCTGCTCGAAGAACTTTTTCACATCGGAACGGCGCAGATTCTTCACCTGATCCGCGATTCCGAGGTTCGAATACCCAATCGGATGGCCGGGGAACAGCGTCTCAAGCACATTGCGGCTGGTGAAGTAGTACAGGTCGTCATCCTGTTCTTTGATCTGTTCGAGAGCCTTTCCCTGCTCGGTTTCGAACTCTTGTTCCGGGAACGAGGGACTGGTCAGGATCTCCATGAGCAGTTCGAACGAGGGGTCGAATTTCTCTGACAGACACTGCATGTCGATCGTGGCGAAGCTCTTGGCTGCCGAGCACGAGATCGATGTGCCCATCGATTCGAAGAGCCGCGCGATCTCGTCGGCCTTGTGCTGTTCGGTGCCCTTCATCAGCATCTCTGCAGTCAGGTTGGCCAGACCGGCTTCGTTCCGGCCTTCCCGCAGACCGCCCGCATCAGCATGGATCGATACGGCGACGAGGGGCGAAGCGTGATTCTCACGGAGAATGAGCCGGATCCCGTTTTCCAGGGTAACCATCTCAGGCTTCTGGGGACCGGTCGCGATGCGCGGTTCATACGAGACGACGGACATGCGGTTCTCGTCGAACAGGCCACGGGCAACCCGCTTCACGTCCTCGATGGTGACGGAGCGAACATGGTCGATATACGCGTCGGCCTCTTCCAGGCGGCCAAGAATACCGAACTGGCCGTAGGTGAACGCCTGCGACTCGGCGGTCTCGCGACTGAACACGGTGGAGGCGATCAGCTGCTGTTTTGCTTTTTCGAGCTCTTCCCGTGCGATATCCCCGGAAACAAACTGCTTCAGCAGCTCGACGACCCGTTCCCCGAATTTCCGGATTGAACCCTGCGGCATCTGGCCGGAAACGATGAACAGCGAGGGGTCTTTCGTCGTGTAGTAGGATGCCGATACATCCGTGACCAGCCGCTCCTCCTCGACGAGGGCTCGGAACAGGCGCGAGGAACGCCCACCGCCCACCATCACCGAAATGACATCACAGATGAAGTTGTCGGGATTGTCAATCGAAGGTGCGTGCCAAGCCAGATTCACATAGGACTGCTGGATGTCGCCCTCTTCGCGGCGCTCGCGGCGTGCCGTCTGAAGCGGCTCCGAGGCGACCGTCTGTTCGGGGATGGCAACGGCCGGGGCCGTTCCCATGGTGCGGTTGACGACCGCAAGTGCCTCGGCGGTGTCGATATCCCCGACGATCACGACCCACATGTTCGAGGGGACATACCAGCGCTTGTAATACTCAAAGAGGGCATCACGCGTCGCCGAGGCAAGGGTCGTGTCGTAGCCGACGATCGGGTGCTTGTATGGGTGTACGGTATAGGCCGTTTCCTTCGTCATGTTGTAGAGGCGATCTTCGGCCTGGTCCTTGTCCATGCGAAGTTCCTCTACGACCACGCTGCGCTCCTTCTGAAACTCGGCTGGATCGAATGAGCTGTTCAGCACGGCATCCGCCTGCAACTCCATGAGGCGCGTGAAATGCTCTCGGGCTCCCGTCACATGGAAACAGGTGCAGTCGGAGGAGGTGAACGCGTTCTGTGAAGCCCCCAGCTTCTTGATTTCTTTGTCGAGAGTGCCGGTCGGGTATGTGGGGGTACCCTTGAACATCATGTGCTCGATCAGGTGAGTGAAGCCTTCCTCACCCGGCTTTTCATTCCGGGAACCGACCCGGACCCAGACATTCACGGCCACGACCGGGGCTGTCTTCATTTCCTTGATGAAAACGGTCATTCCGTTTTCGAGCTTGTAAAGCTTGCCCGAGAGCGGCATCTGCGCATCCGCCTGCACGGCCAGACTGATGAGCATCAGGACAAGAACGAAAAGCAGGTATGCTTTCGAAGGCGAATTCCAGGGCCTCATTTGCACGGGTGGGCCTCCTTGTGGTGTGTCGGGGCCATTCTACCACATTCCCACACCGCTGACCCCCGTGACACCCCGGCCCGGGAGAAGCGGGAAGGATCCTTCGACCGGGAAAGACCGCCTGGTCATGCCCGCGCATGGGGCCCGTGGTATACTCCGCCAACCATGTCTGCCGTTCCTTTCGAGAGGCTGTTCGTCATTCTTGCCGGCAGCCTGCCAACCCTGTTGCTGATGGCCTGGGCGCGCCCCGCTCATGGAGCGGTTGCCCCGGGAACCGCCCTCCGTCTCTCGCTTGGCGGCGGTTTCGCCCTCCTGATCTGCCGGCTGGTGGAAACCGCGCTTTCAGAACTCGTGGCCGCGCCAGGCTGGCTGCGCATTGCGATTCTCGCCCCGGTCGTTGAGGAGTCGGCGCGCTACGCGTGGATCCGGATCGCGGATGCAACCCGTGTGGAAGCGGGAACGATCGCAGGCGGGGCCATGGGGATCTCGGAGAATCTGCTCAAATGCCTAACCGAGGAGCTTCCCGCGGGCTCCCTGGCCTTCCGGATCTTCGCCACCTCGCCGTTCCACGGCCTCGCCGGTGGCTTGCAGAGCCTCTCCGCAAGATGTTTTTTCCTCTGCCTCGCATTCCACATGCTGTTCAACGCCGGAATGTTGACAGGGGGTTTCTTCGGATGGATCATGACCCTCGGCGCGCTTTGGACAAGCGGTTGCGCCTGGTTCATCGCCCTCCAGACGGAGCGGGTGAATGCCGTTCAGCCTCCCCTGGAGCCGGAGACGGTCTGAAATGCCGAAATCCCGAAGCCCCTTCGTTCTTGCGTTCACGGCAGTTGTCCTGCTGCTCTCGCTCCTGCCTCTCATCGATGGCCGCGAAGTGTATCAGGCCAGATTCTGTCGCGACCTGCTTCACCTGCTCCTGGTGATTCAGGGACTGCTTCTGGCCTGGACCGCCCCCCCCAGCCTTTCTGACGGTTCCCCCTCTTTCCCGCGCCCGTTCTCCTTCCGAGGCGCGGCCTCATCCAGCCTTGCGAATGCTGTCATCTCGGGGGTGACAGGGCTCCTCAGCCTCGGCTTTCTCCAGCTTCTGACTGGGGCCACCCAACTCCCTGCCCTCTTGGGGGTGCTCCTCCTCTCTCTCCAAACTGCCATCCTGACAGCCGTACAGTTTGCCACCCGCAGCCGCCTTCACCCCGTCCCCGCATCCCTGCTCACCCTACTCATCTTCGTTCTTGGATCCCGTCAGGATCTGCCGCTGGTTCCGGCCGTCTTCCTCCCCGATTTCTCCGCCTACGCAACCCGGTCGAGTCTTGTCTTCGAACTCTCCCCCGATGCTGCATCCTTCACAACACTTCTAATACACTCATATCTATATATCGTTTTTTATTTTTCACTTTCCTTCTTCCCTGGCCGTCTTGAGACGCCTGCTGGAAACGTCATTGGCATCAGGAAGACGGTCCCGGCACTTTTCCTCCTGCTCGCGGCTCTTCTACTCATCCCCTCCGTCAATGGCTCCGCCCGCAGATTCACCAGCAACCTCCTCTGGCTCGTCGCCTCGGAGTATCATCATGCTGAACCCTCCCGGGCCATTGCCGCCGTGTTTCCGCCGGGAACTGCCTCCCGAATCGAACTGATCCCGCCCCTTCGCGCCGCTCTCCGATGCGATCCGGCCCAGACAGAAAGCCGGCTCCTGCTTGGCAGCATCCTTCTCTCGAATGCCGGGAGTCTCTGTGACGGAACTGCGGTCCTGGAAGAAGGCATGCGCTTGGCAGGTTCCGCCACCGAAGCCCACCGGTTCCCGGCGACACTTGCCCTCGCCGCCCTCGAGCGGCATCGCCATGATGCAGCGGCTCCGTTCGACGCCAACCAGGTGCTTTCCTGGCTCGATCGTGCAATGCAGCTGGCCCCCGCATCGTCCCCCCCTCCCACGCCTTCCGAGGTGTTCCATCCGGCGAGGTATCATCAGCTCCGCGCCGTCGTGTTAATTGGGCTGAAGCGCCTCGATGAGGCAGTGACGGCCTGGGAAGCATCGGGCGAACCGATCGCTTCTTCCCCCGACCTCGCCGCTTTATATCTCTCCAGATATAGAAACGGGATTCCTCTCCCGTCAAGCCCCGCCGACCTCCGCCCCATCCCTTACCGACACTCCCCCGAGACCGGTTCGCAGGCGACCCGATCAGAGACCGCCTCAAGCGGACGTGAGGATCTGGCCGACTCCATCGGGGAGGAGCCCCGTCCGGCGGAACCGGATCACGACACCGTCCCATCCCCGGGTGGCTCCGCTTCCCGGCAGCCCGTTCGCCTCCTGTTCGTCGCGCTTCTCACCGTTCTGATCTTGACGGCCAGGTCCAGGGGGCGGATCGGGAAAAACCTCTCCGGGCACGGTTAAGCAAATTCGCGTTTCTGACGATACCAGAGGCAAATTCTGTTCTCTGGAGATAAAACATGCAGAAACGCACACGCCATTTCGTTCTCGGAAGTCTCGCAGCCGTGCTGATGACCGCTTCGATGACGGAGCTTCCGGTTCTCGAGGCGATCTCATACAGCGCATCCTACAGCCGGCTGAGCCCCGAACTCCGGCTCGGCGTCGATATCGGCATTCTCGACGCCGCCGAACTCGACGGCAGCTCGCTCAACGCGCCGATTCACCGGCGCTCCTTCTCGGTCCTCCTCAAACGCGTCCTGCAGATGATCGGCGCCCCTGCCGGTTCCGAACTGTCCGATCTTCGAAAGGCCGGTATCTTCGATCCCTCGCCGGCGGGAAGATCCGTCCAGCGGAAAGCGGCGCTCGAAGCTCTTGCCCGCTGCACGATGCACCTCGCCGACAACGGTTTCATCACCCTTGATGCCAAGCCCGTCGCGGATTTCACAGATTACCGGATTCCGGAGAAGTATCGCGACGCGATTTCCTACATGCGCTCCGCGAACATCGTCCGCGGCTATCCTGATGGCCGGTTCGGCGCTTCCCGCGCCCTGACCAAGAAGGAAGCGGTGTATCTGCTATACCGATATTACGAGCAAGTTGCCGGCACCATGATGATCCGCCAGAAGGCCGACGGGCCGCGATTCGTCGACCTGCCGCTCGATCATCCCGCGATGACCAGTCTCAAACTGATCGACAAGGCAGGCGGCTTCGACCAGATGAAGTTCGGCATGAGTTTCGACGGGTATTCCCCCCTGCAGGCGAAGGATGCAGCCGCCATCGTCGAATCCATTCTCAAGAAGCATGAACGCAGCGCCGAAGCGGATCAGGTGAAAACCATCCTTGCCGGCCGCTCCGCATCGCAGAACATCACCCGCAGCGACCTCGCCCGCCTCCTCGGCCACCTCGTGAAAGCATTCCCAGCCCGACTCGGAACCAGTGCCGGCTCTTTCACCTATACCGATGTCGAGGCCGGCACCCCTGATGCCGAGGCCCTGTCCGCACTCGGGGAGAAGGGGCTCTTCCTGGGGTATCCAAACGGTTCGTTCCGCGGAGATGAGATCGTGACGCGGTATGAAACGGTCGGCACGTTCCAGGCGGTTCTCACCACTCTCCAACTCGTGACCCCGGATGCCGAGGACCAGCTCGCCGGGAAATCCGACTTCGAAGCATTCGCGGCACTCCTGAAAGCCAAGCGGGCCCGTGTCCAGAGCATTCTTCATCGACCAGACAGGGAACGCGCGCGATAAAAAAATCCCCCGGCCGAAGCCGGGGGTGCGAACAAAGCGAAAAGGCGGCAGATTCAGAACGTGCCGGCCTCTCTCGTGAAGGACAAAGCCCGCAGGACCGCCACATCTTTGACAACCGAACAACCGACGAGCTGGGAAAACAGCGAAGCCGCTTCCAGCGCCTCGTTGATATTTCTTCCACTGAAGATCCGGATGGTGTCGAGACCTTCGCCTCGTTTTACATAGGCTTTGACCGTCCAGAGGCAGGCTTTCGCCGTAAGCACACACTCGGCCATCGGACAGACCTCGATCTGAAGCACATCGCGGAAATGGAAGGCGGCATCCGTGCGGGCCAGCATGCTCGACTCCTCTACTTCGATCATCGCCCGGGCACGTGAAATGACGACGTTTTTCCGGTAACTCACGATCATCGCCCCGATCACACACATCAGGAGAGCGGCACCAAAACTCCCGATGCGGACGAGGCCAAAGAAGCAGAGAAGGGTGTGTCCCGCGCAAGCCTGCCAGGCCATGCTGCAACCCGCAATGAGGAAACCGGCTCCAAGTGCCGAGCAGCTGCGGGATGTCCGGAACGTCACATTCTCCGGATAATGATCCTCAATTTTCATTCCTTTTAAAAAACTCAGGAATTGCATTCTCAAATCTCCGCTCTCATCGGTTTGTAAATTATGTTTACACTCGAAGTAGGCGGATATTAGCAGACACTCACGATGACCGTCAATAGATTTTTACATTCAAAATGGCGTACACTCGCAATGACAGATTGAAAACATTGTTTCACAAGAAACTTTTTCTAGTGTACAAGCAATACCGTTCAACCAAGCATCAGAAAAGAATATGCGGCTCGATTTTCACCGAGCCGCATATTCTTTTCTGATTATCGCAGTGTACACATTTCAAACGCTGTTCAATAGTGCCTCTATTCTTTGAAATTGTACCCCGGGATTCCCCGAATCCCTCCGTTCCGCGTCAACCAAATCATCGCTCGAGAAACAACGAATTCCCAGACCGGATAACGCCCGGGCTGCGACGCCGGCGCCGTCGATCAGCCTGCCATCGAATGTTCCCGCATAGACCCGGTGTACCCCGCAGGAAGGACTTTTCTCAGCCAGGATCGCTGCCGAGGCCCCCAGCAGGGTGGCAAAATGGGCCGTCATCCGGGCCCCGAGAAGAAACTGGCGCGTGACGTCCACTCCCTGGTTCGTCACGACGCGGGCAGTTCCGGCCAGCACCTCATCCGCGGTTCCCTGGAGTTCGGACGGAGAGCGGGGGGTGGGCAAGCCACCCAGCTGTTCCGGGCAGACCGGAACGAAAACGAAACCTGCCGCTTTCGCGGCAGGCAGGAGTCGACGGAAAAGGGCCTCCCAGTGCGTATGGGGACCGCTCTTATACCGCGTCTCGGCCCCCAGCAGGCAGGCGCTGACCAGGAGAATCCGCGACGCCATGGATCAGGGAGTCATGGCGCCGGGGAAGCTCCGGAGCATAAAGATCAGCGAGGGGCCGATCAGCCACACGAAGATGCTCGGGAAGACGAAGAATACGAGCGGAATGAGCAGCTTGACGGGAAGCTGGTTGACCCGTTCCTCGGCCTGAATCATCCTCTGATACCGCATCTGTTCGGCCTGCGCCCGGAGGGTGGGCCCGATCTCTGCACCGAGCCGCTGGGCCTGGATGAGCGAGCTCACAAACGTGAAGAAAGAAAGCACCTGGACACGATCCGCCATCTCGGTCAGGGCCTCTTCGAGGCTTTTGCCGAACTTGATGTCGGACAGGAACATCTGAAACTCGACGACGATGTCGGTCGGGCGGGATTTTTCCACGATCTTCTGCATTCCGCCGATCAGGTCGAGACCAGCCTCGATCGAAAGCGAAAGCAGATCGATCGTGTAGGGCAGCTCATACTCGATGTTCTGCTGCCGCCGGCGGATGAGATGCGTCAGATACAGCCGAGGGAGATAAAAACCGATCGGCAACAGCACGATCAGCAGCGCGATTCCCAGCAGACCGTATTTCAACGGCTGGAGGAAGAAGGCAATCACGAGAGTGAATATCACGGCCGACAGCTCCTGCAGGCCGAGGTATTCGTTCACCGAAAGGTCTCCGGGAGTTCCGGCCGCACCGAGCAGGAACCGCAGCTCCTCGCGAATCCGGTCGAGGAGGCCGCCGGAGAGGCGTTCGTTCATGGCGGCAAGGAGTTTGAGCAGCGGCCGGATGAGCCCCCAGCGGCCCGCCTTGCGTTTCGGGTCATTCGTGACGGCCATCTGATCTTCAGGGTCGGGCATGATTCCACCGGTCATGCGGTTGATGAAGAACAATCCCAGAATGGATGCAAGAAGCGAGGCGATCAGCACAAGCTGCCCGAAGGGGTTGTCGATCAGGGGAAGCATATACGACGGGTGCCAGAGAAAGACGAGGCCGGCACAGACCAGGGGAAGCGCCCCGATCAGATTGCCGGAGATGCGGGCATGAGCTGTTCCGGCGATGATCTTGCCCATGATGCGCTTGCGCTCTGCGACCGTTACGACGATCTGCTTGTACAGATCCTCAAGATTGCCGCCCGTATCCTGCTGGAAAATCGTCGCGTTGATCGCAAGCCGGAGGTCAGGGCTCGGCACACGCTTCGCGAGGTTGCTGAGCGCGTCGGTCATCGGCACTCCCAGGCGGCGTTCCTGGACGAGCGTCCGAAACTCGTTGCAAAGCGGGGCCGGGGTCGAGACGGCCACGAGCTCGAACGCCTGGTCGAGATTCCGGCCCGCTTTGAGAGACGAGTTGATCATCAACAGGGCCTCGATCAGCTGGTCCTCGAAGTTGGCGCCCGTAATATTCCGCAGAATCGAAGGCCGTTTCCCGGCATCACCACCGAGCCCCTTCGCCTTTCTGGCCTGCATCGTGAACTCGATTTGCTCCTCAAGGAACAGATAAATCCCGACGACGACAGCAAGTATCGCCATGACCTTCAATAACGTGATCAGACTGAGAGTCATAGATCCTCCTTAGGCACTCCGCTCTTCTGGGGGCAGGCGTTTTTCGCTTTTTTCAACCTTGAACAGGCTTGAAACCCGTTCCAGCAACTGACCCGGGCTTTCCCGGATGAACTGGGGCACATAGCCGGTCGGAAGCATCTCCCCGAACACTCTGCCATCCTCGCCGATCCACTTCTTTTCGAACTTGTATACGGTTTCCGTCTGGATTGATACATCCTGCATTCCAATCACTTCGGCCACTTCAACAATCCGGCGTGTGCCGTCGGCCAATCGGGCCGTCTGAATCACGATGTTGACCGCACTGGCGATCTGCTCCCGAACCGCGCGCAGCGGCAAATCGACGCCGGCCATCAGCACCATCGTCTCGAGTCGCGCAAGCGCGTCGCGCGAGGAGTTGGCGTGGAGGGTCGTCAGAGATCCCTCATGACCGGTGTTCATCGCCTGAAGCATGTCGAGCGCCTCTTCGCCGCGGCACTCACCCACGATGATCCGGTCAGGCCTCATCCGGAGCGCATTGCGGACCAGATCGCGGATCGTGACCAGGGTCTTGGCCTCACCGGCCTGCTGACGCGCTTCAAGACGACCGAGATTCTCCTGGGAAAGGCGCAGCTCGGCAGAATCCTCAATGCAGATGATACGTTCGTCCGGCTGCGTGTTCATCGACAGCACGTTGAGAAGCGTCGTCTTGCCCGAACTCGCCCCCCCCGACACGATGATATTGCGGCGCATTTTGACACACAGTTTGAGGAACTCGGCAACCTGCGAAGACAGGGCTTTGAACCGGTACACCAAATCGTCGAGCGTATACGGCGTATTCGAGAATTTCCGGATCGTCAGCATCGGCCCCGTCAGGGAAAGGGGCGGAATGATCGCGTGAACGCGCGACCCGTCGGCAAGACGGGCGTCCACGAAGGGGGTCCGCTCGTTCACGGTTCTGCCAATCGGCATCAGAATGCGGTCGATGACCGTCTTGACATGATCGGCATTGTTGAATGCCCGGTCTGTTGCATGAAGCCGACCACGCTTTTCGACGAAGATTTTCGAGGGTCCGTTCACCATGATCTCGTCGACATCCGGATCGCGGATGAAGTCCTCGAGCGGCCCCAGGCCGAGAATATCGTCCAAAAGTGCCTTCTTGAGGTCGTTTCGCACGTCGCGACCCGGAATATCGGGTGGCGGGGTACGCTGGAAACCAAGATCGATGCTGTGCTCAACCTTGCGGCGCATCTCCTGGTCGGTCAGCCCGAACCGCTTCTCAAGCGTTGCCACAATCTCGGACCGCATGGTCCGGTGATACTCACGCAGCGCACGTTCGACCTCGGTATCGGCCTCGACGACCTCTTCGTGAACCCTGCCGGCGGCCGAATTCAACAGCGCTTTCTCGGCAATCCTGTCGATCGCTTCGTCGAGCTGCTTGTCCTCGTGCACCCCCTCGAGCGCGCCACCGACCGGCAGCAGGAACTCTCGATCATGCAGCTTCGACTCGGTATCGTCGGTCTCGAGATCCACCATGTTCCGGAGCAGGACAACGCGATTGCGGAAATCTTTCCAGCGGTCGATCTCGTTCAGAAACGCCTTCGCACGCTCGGGAGAGCCGTGCTGATCGGTGTAAAGATAGTATACAATGTCCGCCGCCTTCAGGATGGCCAGCGGAAAGGGGGTAACGGCCATCGGCAGATCGATGACGACGAGCACCCCGCGTTGGGACAGACATCGGAGCAGACGGTCCATCGAGGGCACCAGATCGCTTTCGTTCACAACGAAGCCGGCACCAAGCGATGATCCGGGGCAGTTGCCCGTGAACGGCATCACCCAGATGCCGTCCTGCTCCGCAAATTTGCCGGCCACCTCTTCGGGTCTCAGACCCGCCCAGTCGGTTTTGTAATATTCGATGAATGACTGGCCGGCGGCTGACGAAAGGTCGTAGATCGTTGCAAGAGCCGAAGGCGCAAACCAATTGCACTCGATGAACGCCGTCTGTCTCCCGCTTCGCTTGCGCAGGGCCCGGGCAAACCGCAGCGCCGTCGAAGTCTTCCCGATACCGCCCTGAAAGCTGGTGAATACGAATACTTCCGCGCTAGACCGTGCGTTTGCCATATCCTCTCCCCGCACAGATTTGGATGTATTAGATCATACCGCACGCACCCTGTCAATCCGGGCATCATCCTTACGCGCTCTTGCAGGCATGCCCTGTCACGCGTATGATGGTGCCCAGTCGTCATGGATCATTCACCCGCCATTGCCGTTCGCTCCCTGACGCGCCGCTTCGGCACACTGGAAGCGGTGCGCGGCATCTCGTTCGACGTCCCGCGCGGATCGATCTTCGGTTTTCTGGGTCCGAACGGTGCGGGGAAAACGACCTCGATGCGGATGATGACCGGTATGCTCGTCCCGACCTCCGGCACCATCTCGATCGCCGGCCAGGCCATGCCGGAGCGGCGTGATGCCCTCAAATCGGTCATCGGCGTGGTTCCCGACCATCAGAATCTCTACGATCGGCTGAGCGCCCGGCGACACCTCGAACTGTTCGCCGCCCTCACCGACACCGACCCTCACCGCATCGAAGAGGTGCTCGAGCTCCTCGGCCTGGAAACTCACGCGGATACGCCAGTCCAGTATCTGAGCCGTGGCTGGCGCCAGCGTGTCCTGATCGCCCGCGGCCTTCTTCATCGGCCTGCAGTGTTCTTCCTCGATGAACCCACCTCGGCGCTCGATCCGCAATCCGCCCTCTCGATCCGCCGGGCGGTGCGCCTGCTTCAGAAGCAGGGAACAACCATCTTCCTGACGACCCACTACATGGAAGAGGCCAACAGCCTCTGCGACCGCCTCGCCATCCTAAACGCAGGCTCGATCATCGCCGAAGGCACCCCCGAGTCCATCCGAATGAAATACGGCCAGCCCATGATTGAGGTCACACTCAACCCAATGGGGGATACTCCGGAAACGACAATCACCCTTCCACTCGAAGGCTCCGACACGGCCACCCGTCTCTCAGAATGGATCACTCGGGGCCGCGTCAAACGCATTCACTCGTGTGAAGCCACTCTTGAGGAGGCGTTCCTCCAGCTGACGGGCTCCGCCTGGCGACAGGATCCCCCAGCCGGGGATGCGTCCGGCCTTCCGACATCCCCCGAGGCCACCTCATGAACCCACGTCGTATCAAGGCTCTCGTCCGCAAGGATATCTTCGAGGCGGTCAGGAATTATCATATTCTCCTTCTAGTCGCCACGCCAATTATACTGTCTCTTCTCTTCTCGAACCTGTTTTCCGAATCACGCTCGAAAACGATGATGCCCCGTGTGGGTATCATCGCTCCTGCCGACCATCCGCTTCTGCTCCAGCTCAATCCCGAAAAACTCGGACTCCGTCTCGTTTTCTTCCACACTCGTGCCGAACTCGAAGCGAAAATCGCGGAGTCCGACGTCAGTCTCGGCCTGATCCTTCCGACCGGAATCGCCACGAGATCGGAACTCATCCCCAAACCCCGTCTGACGATGGTGTACCCCGCCGAAACGCCGGAATACCTGGTGGAACGGTTCCAGCGGACCCTCGAAGATGAGCTTCGAAAGATGTTCTCCATCGCCGCGCCGCCGCTTCCCCTCGATATCGCCTGGGAACCAATCGGCGGGAATGCCGCAAAACAGCGCAGCTTCGGCGGCGACATGTTCCCGATGCTGGTGCTAATGGCAATGGGGATGATGGGGCTCCTCGGCCTTCCTCTCTCGATGGCGGAAGAGCGAGAAAAAAAGACTCTCGACGCGCTTTTCCTCACCCCGATCACCACCGGCGAGCTGATCGTCGGCAAATGCCTGTTCAGCTTTTTCATGCAGCTTCTCACGATCTTCGCGATGGTTGCCCTGAACTCGCGATGGGAAGGCCACCAGCCCTACTTCTGGCTCATCACCTCACTGGGGAGCACGCTGTTCCTGCTCGTCGGCCTGTTCGTTGCGAGCATCGCCCGGACTCAGGGAACCGTCAATGCCTTGGGAAGCAGCCTATTCCTGTGTTTCCAGATGGTGCCGACTCTCAGTGCAAGCAGCCCGTTCCTGCAGACGGTTGCTCATCTGGTGCCCTCGACCTATATTCTCCGGGGACTGAAAAAAGCCCTGTTCCTCGATCTCTCGAAAGTCGACATTACGACCGACATCCTCACGCTGTTCGGTATCATCGTGATATGTTATTCCATCCTCCATCTATCGTTTCATAGGCTGGAAGCCGATACCTAGTATTGAATCCATCACGTGGAGAATGTATGCTCCCCCGAAGGATCCCGTGATTCTTCCGGACAGCAGATGAAGCACTGTGGAAAAAGCGAACTTCGACGACATCGTACGTAATCTCCTGGTCTTTCTGAAAGGCCAGGTTCCCTCCCTGCAGTCGAAACACTCGCGGGAGGATCTTGCTCATCAGATCCAGAGCATCGTCTACACACTTCGCACCTCGATCATCCAGCTCGAGGGTGCCTCTTCAAGCGATCCGCGGAAAACGCCCGAATTCCAGTCGGCCATCCAAGAAATCGAGAGCGTGAAGAAAACGAATGCGCGACTCGAGGAGTCCCTGTTCCTCGAGATGAACAAAACGCAGAAACTGGCGGGCGAGCTCGAGAAGCAGGCTTCTGTCCTTCAGCACCGCGATCTGCATATCCGCGAGCTCGAGGAAGCACTCAGAAAACTTCAGGCGGAATGCGACAGCAAACCGAAAGCGGCTGCTGAGCAGGTCGTCGACCCAAAGCTCGTCGAACGGGCGGCAGCGGCGGAAAAGGCGGCAGCTCAGGCAAAAATCGAGAATGCAAGCCTCTCAGACGAACTCACGCGCCTCCGGCTCGATCTCGACAAGGCGAACCATCAGATCGAAGAGCTGCAGGGGCGCCCCGCCTCTTCTTCGGCAGAAGGCCCGTCCCGCGAAGCCCTCGAGAAAGCTCTCGAGACCGCAAATCTCCTCTTCGAGAAGGAACGAGAGAGATTCGCCGTCGAAAAGGCCCGTCTTCTCTCCGAAAAATCCGAGATTCTCGCCGAATTCGAGCTTCTCAAGAATCAGGCTGGCAGCAGCCGCGAGACGGATCGGGCGCTCATCACCTCCCTCCAGGAGCGTATCGAAAAACTTCAGAAGGCAGTCCAGAGTGCTCCCGCCGGCGATGCCGTCCAAAACATCCAGGCGGCAACCGAGGCCCGGATCAAGTCCCTCGAGAAGGCTCTCGCCGAAGCACGCCGCCAGATCGAAACGGGCATCGCCGCCTCCCCCGATCAGATCGAGTCGTTCACGCGCGAAAACCGGGAGCTCCAGCAGCGGATCATCGATCTCGAAGCCACCGTGCGCCGCCTGAGCAGCGCCCGCGGCAAATCCCTTACCGAAACCGGCGGTGCAGGAACGAACACCCTGCGCACCGAAGAGATTCTCATTTTCTTCGACATCCTCACGACGCTCGTCGCCAGGCTTGCACGCAGCCCGGAAAACCGCGATCTGCGCCAGAAAGCCGAAGAGGCAATCGGTCTGCTCGAGAAAACGCATGCCATCGACCCAATTCCCGCCGTTGGCGGCATCTACGACGACAAGACACACAAGGTCGTCCGCTCGTATTTCGCCCCATTCCTGGACGACGGAATCATCATCAACGAAATCAGCCGCGGCTATCGCTCCGGCAGCCATATCATCCAGCGTTCCGTCGTGTGGATCGCCAAATCCCAGTTCAAGTGCATGGAGTGCGGCTCTGCGTCGCGGGTGCAGGATAACTTCTGCCCCAAATGCGGCCTCGAACTCTGCGCCCCAGACGGCACCACCAAGCGCAAGCTCGCGATGCTGCCTACCGACCCCGATATCGGCATTCCGTTGCTCGACGTGCTGCTCACCCGACGCCAGACGCAGGCTGCGCAAGCCCTCCTTTCCCATCTCGCCGCCGCCAATCCCGAACACCCCGGGCTGATGAACCGTCGCCAGCTGATCACGCAGCTGGCCGACGCGGGTTCG
>DATCTT010000334.1:0-2872 GCA_036567845.1 Candidatus Ozemibacteraceae bacterium
GCCGCTTGCCGATGTCGCGGCGGCCCTCGAAGCTCCCTGGCCGGCATCGCGCCGTGACCGGCTCCGGTTCTCCTGGACTCCATCTGCTCTCCAGATGACGGCCACGGTGACCGATGAACGCGATGTGGAGGCTTTGAAGCCGGTGGCGGCCTCACTCGGCATGACGTATCAGGGCGCCAGGCGTCAGGAAAGCCTCGAAACGGGCGAACTCACCGTCGGGTTCGGCCGCTCTCTCGGCACCGGCGGCCCCGCCGCCCTCGTTTCGCTCGATGCACCGCTGGGCTCGTTCCTGGGCGTTGCCGATCTGCTCGAGGACACGACGAGCCGGGCCGGCCGCCGTCTCGTCGTCGCCTGTCCGTTCGACCAGATGCCCCGGCTTGTCGAGGCCCTCGGGACAGATCTCGGGAACCGCCTGCTTTCGCTTGCGGTCGACTGCCGGCCCGGGGAACGGTGCAAGACCACGCTGCTGCTGGCGCCGGAGGCGCGTGCCGAGGCGAAGGCGCTGCTCGAGACGGCCCGGGTCCTGCTCGCGGCGAGACTTCCCTGGAACCTTCCCGAGACCGAGCTTGCAAACGGTGTTCTCGTGACCGGACTCCGCATCGACGAGCCGGAGCGGTTTGCTATCCTCGGCCAGACGCTCCGGAGTCGAAAAATATTTAGTGATTTATTCCCCGCGCTCGCGGCCATTCCCGGGGTGGAAGAGCCGTTTTTCCGGCAGGGCTCCTACACCGACCACAAGGCTGGCCGGCTGATGAAGTTTGAAGTCACCGCCCGCCGCGTTGCGCGCTGACTCGGAAGACATCTCATGGAGCCCGTCCGACTTACAAAACTGCTTGCCTCCTGGGGTCTCGCCTCACGCCGCACGATCGAGGAGTGGATCGAGGCCGGCCGGATCCGGCTGAACGGCCGGACCATCGATGAGCAGGGCGTGAAGGCCGATCCAGACGTGGATGTGATCGAGGTCGACGGGCGGCGTGCGACGCCCCCTGCGACGTCGGGCCGAAAATACCTGGCCCTCCACAAGCCGGTGGGGTTTGTCTCGACGATGTCGGACGAACATGGGCGCAAAGCCTTGCCCGATCTGCTGCCTCGCGGTCTGCCCCGCCTGTTTCCGATCGGAAGGCTCGACCTCGACTCGTCGGGGCTTCTGCTGATGACGGACGACGGGGAACTCGCCAACCGCCTTCTGCATCCGCGCTACAAGGTTGAGAAGGAGTATCGCGTCACGGTCGATGGCGCCCCTTTGACGGCCGAGGAGCGGCGCCGGTTCGCCGCTGGGCTCGAGCTCGATGACGGGCTGACCGCTCCCTGCGGCCTGAAGGAGATGGGAAAGGGCGTCTACCTCGTGACTCTCCGCGAGGGCCGGAAACGTCAGATCCGGCGCATGTGCGCCGTCCTCGGCCGCGAGGTGGCCGCGCTGCATCGCGTGCGGTTCGGCCCGATCCCACTCGGTGATCTGAAGCCGGGGGAGATCCGGCCTCTGAACCCCGCCGAAACGAAAGCCCTGCGGCAGGCCGCAGGGCTTGAATAAAACGTTTAGATATTATAATATAAGAGATACAAGGCGGTAGATGCTCTCCTCGGGGCCATTGCCGGAGGGCAGCCGGAAGGTGAACTTCTCCATCTTTACGCGCGGCCCCAGAATCTCGGCGACCGGCCGGGTGGCGAAGATGCCTTTCTGCTTCCCGTTCACGAGCAGCGCGGCGCGGTTCACTGTTTCCCCGAGCAGCGCCCGCATCGTGCGGCCCTGTTCCTCCCATCGGCCGTCGGCGACCTCGCCGACGTTGATCGCGACATTCACGTCGAGTTCGGGGCGCAGCTTTTTCACCGCCTTGCAGATGTGAAACCCCGCGAGGGTGGCGCACCACTCGGGGTCGGCTGTTCCACAGCCGTCGCGGGTGAAGAGGCCGACGACCGAATCGCCGACGTGCATCACGACCTCGCCCCGCTGGCGGCGGATCTCACGGCCCCAGAGTCCATACAGCGACTGCGAGAAGGAGCAAAGTTCGTCGAGCTTCATCTTGGCCGCCATCGGAAAGAATCCATCAATGTCTGCGAGCAGGACGACGCCTTTGGTCGTGCGCCAGGAGATCTCGAGAGGGGGCGCTTCGTGCACGGTCGACATTGGGTGCTCCTTCGCTTACTTCAGACGGGCTTCGATGGTCGTAGCCAGACGGCGAAGGTGGGCCGAGGCGATTTCAGGGGTGACCTTCTGTGCGCGGACGAGCTTGATCCAGACGGCGGCCGCCTGGGCCGGGAAACCGCGGAACTCGAGGCGCACGGCAGTGGCGACGGCGAGATCGGCCGTTTCCGGGGCTGCGATCTCGAGGGCCTTCGTGGCGCTGGCCGGGCCAGTCAGGGTCAGACGACCTTTCTTTTCACCGGCTGGCAGGGAAACCTCGGCCAGAATCCAGGTCTGGAGCCTGGCATCGGGGCCGGTCGTGAGTTCGAGACGGTCGGTGGCCGGATGTTTCAGGGATTCGTCCTCCGTATCCAGGACGATCATGCCGAAGCCGCCGATGGTGCGATCGAGGGCTTCGAGGGGCAGGGCGACGGCCGGGGCGAGAGGCTGGGCGGCTTCTTCGCCGATGGCCTGGAGCCCGGAAAGACCGGATTTGGCCGATCCGCCGGCTCTGGCGCCCATGGACTCGTTCTTCATCTGTTCGAGCAGCTTCTTTTCCTTCTCGAGCTGCACGACGGCATTGCCGGCTTCACGATCGGCAGCGCCGGCATCCGGCATCTCCATCGACGTGGCGGCGTCGCTCTGGGCGAATTTGTCCGCCGCGCTGCCGCCGAGGGACTCGCCCTCCTGGGCCGCCTCGGAAATCTTCGGCATGGACTCCTCGGAAACCGGCGCCGGGGCGGGCATCGG
>DATCTT010000335.1:0-15011 GCA_036567845.1 Candidatus Ozemibacteraceae bacterium
CTCACGCCCGGCAGCTGCGGTCAGATCGCGCCACGATGCCGATGCTGCCACGTGCTTCCGTTTCCTTCTTTTCTTGTAGTATACCGCATCAGAGGCACGAAAAACACGCTCCGGCGCAGGAGATCAGCAGAGGCAGGATACGGGCAGATATTTTGCCCACCCGGAAGGGCACGGCCATTTTCGCCCCCCTGAGGGATCACTGGTAGAACCAGTAGGCGCAGGAAAGCCGCTCGCCCGCGATCAGGAGGCGGGTTTCGGAGCCGGTGATGAGGCCACCGGGGACCATCACGCCGAGTTCGCGGAACATTCCGTCAGACGGACTGAAGCCGGCATCCACCTGCGGAAGCGGGGTGCCGTTCACCGTCACAGCAAGCGGGGTGCCGGCCGGGATGGTCACGTCCCGGACGACCGGGCCGGTCGCATGCAGGGACTCGACGCGAGCCGAAGCCGCCAGACGCAGGATGATCAGCAGATCCCGGCCGGGAGTGGTGGAAACCCGAAACTCCTCCCAGCCGGTCATGAAACGGCCAACTTCGCAGACGGAGCGCCCTTGAAGATCCGCGGTCACCGCGAACGGCTGCGACACGATGCCGGGATACTGGTCGACAGCCTCGTAGGCATGGCCGGTCTCGTCAGGGGCATACCCGATATCGAGACGATCACACAGGGTCATTGAGGCCGGGATCGTTGCGGCAAGAGGATCCCGGGCCGTGTCGAACGGTTTCCAGTCCACTCGGCTGAGTCGGGGCACTGGCCGCCCGGGCGACTCGAGGGGAAGCGGCACATCGACGGCGGCCCCTTCGAGCCGCTCGACCCAGCGCCCCACGGGCGCCCCCGATAGGATCAGCAGGGGAAACCGCTTCTCGGGGTGATGCTTGAGAATCTCGAGTGTCCCGGGTGTGTCGGTGGGAAATCCGGGTGAGAAGATGCCCGCCAGGGTGACCGGCACGAGATGATCGAGCCAGGCGGCGAAATGATATTCATCGTATATGCCAATCCGCGTGCCGACAGGGACACCGCCCGAGATCCGTCGGCAGAAGCGCATCTCATCCTCCATCCGGCGGCACTGCTCGGCGTGGAGGGGCAGGAAGGCCGCGACCCCCACCGCCTGCCAGGCAAGCAGAATGCTCGCAAGAACGTGCCCGAAACGCGGCTGGGAAACGCGCTCCGCCAGCTCCAAAGCGCCGATCATTTGATAGAGGTAGATATAGGGAACGATCCAGCCGAGATATCGGTCATACGCCGCCCCCTGCCAGCCGCCAGCCACGATGAGCACCAGCTGGACCGCCATGCAGCCTGCGAACCAGGTCTCGATGGCTCGGATTTCCCTCTCTTCGCGCGATCTCAGGCAGACCCCGCAGATCAGCAGAACCCCTCCGATCACCGGGGGCCAGATCCAGGCACGCCAACCGGTTCCGACGCCGATGCCGAACACCAGCTCGGAGAAGAACCGCACCGCATGCGCGGCGATGGCGGAAGCAGCCGGCAGGGGCGGCAGCAGGAACAGCCCTTTCCCGGCCAGCGAGTCATACGCCGCATGGCCAGTCACGGCAATGTTGATCCCAAGCGCCGCAACGATCCCCAGAACACCGGCGGCCCCGGCCATGAGCGATCCCCAGCCAGCCTCCGATCCCTGGATACGTCCGGCAATCCCGAGAACAAGCCAGCCCAGCGCGAGCAACATCCCTTCGGGACGGGTCAGGGTGACAAGGAAGAGGATTCCTCCCAGCAGCCCATGGCGCCGCTCGAGCGCGGCCGCGAAGGCAGCCGCGGAAAGAGCCATGAACAGGGGCATGTCCGTCTGTCCCAGGGCCGTAAACGCGACGTAGCCGCTGGCAGCAACGACGACAAGAGCCGGCAGAGCGGCACGGGGATGGATCAGACGAGCCGACCGATGGAACGCGAACAGGAAGGCGAGATACAGGAAGGCCCCCGCCACGGCCGCAGCTGCCGTCAGTCCGTCCATCGAAACCCCCGCCGAGGCTGCGAGAGCCAGCAGCAAAAGATACAGATGGCTGGTGCAGCCCGTCGACGCCCCCCCGGTTCCGCCGAGGGTAAACGGCCGGCCCTCGGCGAAGGAACGGGCATAGGCGTTGTAAACGACGGCATCCGCCTGCGAGGGGGCAAAGACCGAGGCATTTCCCTGATGGAGGGAAACACCCAGGAACAGACAGATCATCAGGGCGGCGGCGAGAAGGGCGGCCACGCGCCAGACATGCTCGGGAGCGGGCATCAAACGCCTCCTAACGGACACGGAGGGCGTCGAGGAAATCCGCCCCACAGATTCGGCATGGTTCCGTGCTCAACTGCATCGTCGGCATGCCGCAGACCGA
Organism: Candidatus Ozemibacteraceae bacterium; assembly: GCA_036567845.1. GTDB lineage: Bacteria > Muiribacteriota > Ozemobacteria > Ozemobacterales > Ozemobacteraceae > MWAR01. Next base: position 2,334 of record DATCTT010000335.1, read on the forward strand.
ACAGACGAGATACTCGTCCGTCCACCAGGACCAGGCCTCCGGCCTGGACTGTAGGGCGAGAAACCGTTCGTGCAGCCACCCCAGCACCTTCGGGCTGGCGGCGGCCGCCTGGCTCGCGGGCCCCATCCCAGATAGGCAGCCACGGGAGACCAGGGCGGCTACGGCTGGACGCTCCCGTTTCAGCAGACTGATGGCGTTGGAAAGGTTCTGCCGGGATGAATTATATTTTTCAGGATATATACGTCTAACTTTAACTGGAACGCCGCCCAGCTCGGTCACCCGCTCGCGCACCTGGCGCAGAAACACCTCTTCGGAACGTTTTGCGACAGTGAATAAAGCGATCAGAGCCGGATATCCCTCGGAAATCGCAGGTTCGACAGAGGAATCCCACTGTTCATGACGGTCTGCGGCTTTGCCCGACAGGGCAAGAAGAACCGCCAGCTCTTCCGCACGCGCCTCCGGCGCAGGCGCGGCAATCACGGCCCCGCATCCCCAAAAAACCGCGATGGCAAGCCATCCACCGATGGTGCTTCGGATCGCGCGACGGTGCCGGAAGAACGCCAGGACGGCCGACACGCCAGCCAGCAGAAGGAGAAGCCAGAACGCGCTTCGGTCGAGCTGCTCGTACAGGCTCACTTCCGGCCGGCCATACTGGCGATGGACAAGGAACAGGGCAACCCCGGCCAGCAGGAACTTGAGACGTTCGCGCCCCGTGACGCCGGTGGGGAACCCGTTCGGATGCATCGAGGCGGCCTGTGCCGCCCAGGAACGGTTGACAAGATACAACAGCCCCAGATGCCCCACGAGCGCCCCCAGAAAGGCTGCGGTGAACGCCGTCTCATGCCGTCCAGAAAGGCCATCAAAATCGAAGACGAGCGAGAGCAGCGGCAGGATCGCAAAGAGAACCAGAGGCGGCAGCATGGTCATCGAACGGCGCCGCACCACTTGCAGCGCCAGGATGAAACACAGGTATCCGAATGTCATGCTGAAGGTATCCATCTCCCGTCTCCCTCCTGCTTTCCAGCCATTTCATCCCCGGCCGGTTCCGCGATGGCCAGCGTGGACCATCGGCACAAACCGCACCGGCAGATCCTCCGTCCGGGTGAACCCCGTTACATCGCGGCGGATGATGACAATCCGCTGTTGGTCGACACCGCCGATCGGCAGCACGAGCTGCCCCCCGATCACGAGCTGACGGCACAGGGTGATCGGAATCTCATCCGCAGCGCAGGTGCCGATGATCGCATCGAACGGGGCTTCTTCCGGCCACCCCTCGTATCCGTCCCCCAGCCGGACCGTCACGGCATACCCGCGCGCCTGCAGAACGGCACGGGCATGCTTCACCAGCTCGGGTACCATCTCGAGGCTGAAAACGGACGCGCCGAGTTCGGCAAGCACGGCAGCCTGATATCCCGATCCGGTGCCGATCTCCAGGATTTTTCTTCCCGGAGCGGCCTCGACGAGCTCCGTCATATATGCAACGATATATGGCTGGGAGATCGTCTGGCCATGCCCGATCGGCAGGGGGTGATCCCCATAGACATCGTCGACGCACACCCCTTCGGGGATGAACGCTTCGCGCGGGATGCGCCCCATCGCGGCAAGCACGCGCGCGTCACGGATTCCATAAGCGCGGAGAACGCGCACCATGGATGCGCGTGCGTCCGGCATCCCGTCCGGACCGTCTGCCCCGACCGGAGTCAGAGGTCGACGTCCGGCAGCTTGATGGCCGGCCGGATCTGGGAATAGGCCACCGGGCGCTGGCTTTTCGTCGTAACGACGGATCTGTCGCCCGTTCGCGTCCGGATGAAGGGTTGAAGAATATAGAGCAGATCGGGATACACCTCGATCGGCGTGAAATCCGGCGCCGGCGCGAAGTATTCCCTGAGCCGGTCGCGGATCATCTGCGAGACCTCTTCCGGACTCTTGCCGGCGGTTCTCTGCTCCAGATCGGGGACGAGCGACTTCAGGCGCCCCTTCAGGATCCCGTCCTGGATCGCGACCATCGCATCCGCTGGCAGGACGGCGATGAGCTCGTCACGGCTCGCGACAGGCATGCGCAGGAACGCCTCGGAAAGGTCGAGCAGCTCTTTCAGGCCCGCTGTCTCGAACTGGCGGTCGCCCACCATCCAGATCCCAGCCGTCGAGTCGGGCGGCTCCTCGTTCCGCAGCCGCGGCTGATCGATCTTCTGCTGTTCGGCAAATTGAAAGAACACCGTGCGAGCGCGCAGTGTACAGCCGGACCAGTATTTCTGGCTGTATTCCTGCCACATGGTGTCGAGATTGTCGAACTGGGTGCCGCCAACGATCTTCGCAACGGCGCCTGGCGGAATGCGCCCCTCAGCAATCGCGAGAATACAGCGCGATACGGAGAGGCCGATGGCTTCGATCGGGGGTTTTGAGGTGGTATTCGTCATGGGGGGAATCATCCTCTCGTTTTTTGGGAGTTTAGCGATCCCTGTCTCTCCAGGTCAAGCCTCTTCATTCTCTTCCGTAGGTCGCGGCCGCTTCCTCTGCGGCCTTGCGCGCCATCGCCTCGCGGATCTCCCGCGCTCGCTTTTCGGCAGCACGGGCCTCGCGGATGACGCTGGCGCGCTCGATGCTGTCCAGGGACACCAGGCGGTCGGCAGCCTGCTCCTCCGTCTCCCCCGCAGGGCGCAGGCCGAGTCGGTTCAGGCAAAGCCGTGCCAGCTCTTCCCGGCGATCCGGTTCGGTCACGAACCTGCCGGCTTTCACCACGCCGGAGAACCGCCCCGGAACCTCCCGGAGAAGGGCCAGCGCGCCCTCGACGAATCTTCCCGGCGTTTGCCGGAAAGAGGCATCGTGAAGCAGCCAGGCGAGAATCAGAGCCATTCTCGCTCGTTCCTCGTCTGCCAAGAGGTGACCCGCCAGATCGGCAGGCAGCGGGTCTGGCTTCGCTCCACCGAGATCCAGCAGAAGGTCGTTGAGCACCGCCTCGAGATTCACACCGCCGTTCCGTGCTGGCCGCGGCTCCCGGAGGAACACCTCGGCCGTCTCGGCCAGACGCCTCAGAAGGAGCTCCAGCGGCGGTCCTTCACGCGTTGTCATGGGATCGTCCTTTCATACTGTCTGCGGCTGAACGCGCGAGCAAAGGTGACCAGCTCCTCGAGCGTCCGTACCACCGCGATATCCCAGCCACACCGCATTGCCTCACCGGCCCAGGCATAGCCTTCGGGAGAGCCGTACAGGTTGAGCGCCAGCGTTCCGCCGGCCCGCCCCTTCTCGAGAGCCATGGCCGCAGTCTTCCAGCCGCTGATGCCACGCTCGTCATCGGCAAACATCGTGTCCACCCCCTCGTCCGAGATCACCATCACATGGACCGGCCGGTCACGCGGTGTGCGGTTCTCAAACGTGCCACGGAGCAGATGGATCGGAAAACAGGTGCCGCCACCCAGATACCCTGTCAGAACTCCGATCAACACCTGCTCGTCCCGCACGAACCCGTCCGTGGAAAGCGTTTCGTTCTTGCCGCTCCAGAGTGTTGCCTTGACGCACGAGCCCGCCCGGAGCGCCGAGAGAATGATGATCGCGCCGGCGAGCGCCGTATAGGAGGTGGTATGTCTCGGGTCCGGCATCGAGCCCGAACAGTCGATGTACAGGTCGAGATCGACCGGGCCCGTTTCTGGATCACGGCCGGGAACGATGCCGTTCTGCCGACGGACTGTCGTCACACCCGGGATAATCCGGGGGGAGGCGGCAACCGTCTCGAACAGGTCGAGCTCCTCGATCGGGGACCCGATGTCCCAGGATTCCAGGCCCTCGATCTGCTCCTCCCGGGCTTCCGGTGACCGCCGCCGGGGAAATCGGGCAAGATGGGGCCGGGCACGTTCACGGTAATAGGCGATCGCAAGCTGTTCCGGAGTGAGATTTATACCGAGATCCCGGAGAAGTTCGCCATACTGGTAGGGCTCCCGGAACTGCCCTCCCCCAGGATCCGCCCCTGCCCGATCCGCCTGCGGAACATCGCCGCGCAGCTGTCGCTCCCCGTCCTGCGCCTCTTCATCCAATGCGTCCAGCCCCGTCAGCTCCGGATCGAGCGACGGATGAACCGCCCCCTCGAGCTCCTCGGGGTCGATCTCGGCCAGCCCATCGGGAATCTCTTCGGCGCCGGCGGAAGCGCGTTCCATGTCACGGAGGCCGCGCAGCCAGGCGCCGCTTTCCTGTTCCGAGGCCTTTGCGATGTAGGGATACAGGAGGGAAGCGAACCGGCCGGCCCCCTGGAGCCAGTCGCGGCCGTATACCCGCACGAGTCGGGCTCCAAGATTCGCCTCGGCGCGCAGCCGCGGCGTCAGTTCGCCGGCGGAGAGCGTCTTTCCCGGCAGCCCCCAGAGCATTTCATAGATATGCATATACAGCGTCCAGACCGGATCGGTACCACCGGAACCGCGCAGAGCCCCGAACAGGGCGGAAAAGGGGATGCCGGCGCTCCGGTGGAGGCGGTCGTTGATGAGCAGATCGGCATACAGGTTCGCGACAAGTCCGGCATGGCGCTCGAATCCGGGCAAAGCCCTCCGGATACGCGCAAGAAGCCGCGCCTGATCGGCCAGGTCACCAGGACAGAAGACATGGTGTCCGATCTCGTGCGCGAGAATCTCGAGGGGAAAGCCCTCGAGGCCGGCCCGGACGAGGTTCGGGAAACTGATGACGACGGCCTTGTCGGTCAGCCGGATCATCGCGCCCGAGTCGCCTGGACGGACCCCCTCCCGGGCGGCCTCCGCAACATCCAGACACCAGCAGGGCTCGCGCAGCATCGTGTGCCGGCTCCAGGCATCCAGCGCCTTCGGCCAGTGGGCCAGCCACAAGGGAATCAGATCGGCGCTCTCGCTCATCCCTGCCCCCCCCACCTTCCGTCTTCGCCGGACTCTGCAACCATCGCGATCAGGATGACGCGATGAGAGCGGCTCAGGGTGACGGCGACCGTTTTCCCGTCACAGACGATGCCGGACGGCTTCGAGATCCGCTCGAATCGGACTTTGGCGCCATTCCACGTGACCACGCCCTCCGGCGTGACATTCGCAGAAGACGATGTTGCATTGTTTTCTATATAATTCTCATCGGTGTATTTTTCGAAGACCGATCCGAACACATCGGCATGCAGGCGCCAGACCTGTTCCGCATCGCGAACGGCAAGCGCTCCGTCGATCAGAAGGGGGAGCGGGGGCGTGACAAACGGCCCTCCGAATCCCCGGAAACCTCCGGCTTCGGCGACGATCCGCAGGGTTTTACGCCCTCCCTGCCCAGCGACGCCGGCCTTCGCGGGGTCCAACCAGGGATCCTCCCGAAGAAGCGCCAGACGGTCCGCCCGCACGCCGAGGCACGTCTGAAGGGCGCGTTCGCTCACACGTCCGGCGGCAGCCAGTGCAGCATCCCGCTGATGCGCCATGCCGCACTGCCAGGCCAGAAGACGGCCGGCATCGAACAGCTCGGCTCGGCCTGAAACGGCCCCCGCCGCAGCAATCAGCCGGTCGATCCACTCCCCGGTCCGCGCTCCCGGGATCGCCTCGAGCTGGCAGAGGGCATTCGCCAGCTTCCCGGCCGTCTCCTCGGGAGCGGCGGCCAGATGAACGTGCAACGACGGAAGCAACTCGGTCCAGAGCCGGCCGAAGGCCGCCGGCCGTCCCGGGCCGGCCAGAACCCCCTTCTGATGGAGCGACAGCGACAGCTCATACAGGGCGGCAACGACAGCGTCGAGACGATCCGGCTCGTGCCGCGCAACCGTTTCTGCCACTGCTCCGAGCCCGCGCAGCACATCGGCGAAGGGCGCCGGGTCGAGGGCCGGAGAAGTCTGGCGCGCGACGAAGAACGCGGCGTTGAACCGGTCCCGACCCCGTCGCAGTGCTTCGGCCAGCGACCCGGAAAGGGGCCGTGCGACGTCGCTCACACCCCGTCCTTCCAGGAAAGCCATTTCAGATAATTGGTATACCGCTGATGCATGTATTTCAACGCCAGAACATCATCGAACAGGTGGCCATACAGCTTGCGCCCCTTCCCGATCTCGCCGATCAGCCGCTCGATCCCGCCAAGCCGCTTGCGGACCTCGGCCTCCCCCACCCCGTCGAGTCCCCGCCCGATCTCGGCGAGCAGCGCGGCGACCGGGTCGTCCCGATCGAGGCCCAGCCGGTCGTATTCCTGGCAGGAGAGGTTGAACAGTCTGCGGATCCAGCCGATGCGATCGGTGCGAAAGGTTGCATTGCCGGCCTGTTCGAAGAACGGAGAGTCGGGATCCTGGACGAGCTTGTCGTGCAAGACGAACGGAATGATCTGGCGCACATCCTCGAAGCCGACCTCTCCGAGGCCGCGGAACCAGGCCAGGGCTTTTGCATAGGCCAGAACCGTCATCATCGCCCGCACCGACAGACCGTTGCGCGTCTGGCTTCCGAGGTCCCGGACCCGGTCTTTGCCCGTGTCGAGGCCGGTGATCGTCTCCCAATCGACCCCGCCGAGCTTTGCGGTGTCCTTGGTCTTGTACTCGATCTGGTCGGCCGCCACATCGCAGAACTCGAAATGCGCGGTGAAAAACTCGATTCGGCGCAGCAGCGTCGGGGGAATCGAGACGGCGAGAATCTCTCGTTGCGCCCGGTCCAGCTCGTCGTCGGTGAAAATCACGCTCCGCGGAACCACGTCCTCGGGCCTGATCCCTTCCTCGATGCGCACCAGAAGATCGCCCAGGAACCGGGTGTTGAAATGCAGCGCCTTCACCACGACGTCGATCCGGTCGCGCAGCGCTTCGATCACCTGATACGTGCCGCCCCCGGCATCGTCGTTCGCGGTCAGATACCAGGCCGACGGCGGACACTCGAAAATCTGGTCGTACAGCTCCGCGTAATCATCGGCCAGCACCGTCAGCAGGGCCGACTGGGTCCGTGTCGGGATGCGGTTGTACTCGTCGATGATCTTCACGCGCATTCCGAGCCATTTCCGCCACGAAATCTTCACGTCATCCATCGTCTGGGCATTCACGAGTGAAGAGGGAAGCGGGTTGCCGAGCAGGTCGGCGATCGTCATCTGGGGCTGGCCATGCTGGATCGCGCGCCGGATGTCCTTCATCGAGTAGCCGGCCAGGATGCCCATCAGGATGGCGCTGGCCGTCTTTCCCCGGCCCGGGCCGCCGACGAGCAGGCATCGGCGGCGCAGAACCAGCGTCAGCAGCGGTAGCAGCACGAAGCTCGAGTAGCTCTGGTCGGTCGGCAGGACCAGCCGGCTCTTCCGGTCGCCGAGCGTGAAGCTCTGGGGAGGCCCGTCGTTGAACTCGATGTCGTAGAACGGGCTGATGATCGCATGATTGGTGATCCAGAAGTAGGCCTGGCGCAGTTTCTCATCGAGCGCCGGGCAGGCGGAGCCCTCTGAGGCCTCCCCGGTCCGGGTTCCGGTCTCGGCAGGGCCCTCGTAGAGATCCGCCACGTCGAAGCCGCGCTTCGGCCGTGCCCGACGCGTCAGATGCGTCGGCGCTGTGGACACTTTTCCGAACACCGATGTGATGCTCGCCAGCGTTTCCTTCAGACTCATGGGTCCCTCACCTCCCCGTTCCCGTTTTCCAGTTCCATGACCGGTCCATCAGCCCGTCCTGCACGATATCGCTCGTGTAGACGATCGCCTTGCCGGCCGACGGACCTGACAATAGTTCTATCTTTATATCCTGCCCGGGCCCGAAAAGCACATCCAGAGGCCGCCGGATCTCCTCTTCGGCGATGCCGGAACCGCGATACCGCAACACCAGCCGCTGGCCCGTCTCTTGGTGCAGGGAAAACTGCGGAATCGGGAGATGACTCAGGGCACGGGTCACATCGATCGAGTTCACCACCTTCCCCGACCGGGCGAGGAACACGACCGGCAGCCGGCCCTCGAGACCGGCAAGAACGGGCCGGCCGCCCTCCCATACCAGGGCGGCCGCATCGCCGGTCCGGTATCGCAGCAGGGGCAGGAAAGGGTTCCGGCCGCAAGTCAGCACGATCTCCCCGCGATCTCCCGGCGCGCAGACCCGGCCTTCCCCGTCGAGTATCTCGACGTACAGGTCGTGAGGCAGGATCTCATGCCCCCGCGGCCCCGCAACGGCGACGAACCTGGACTCGTTGAGCGAGTAGACATCGATTAGGGGACACCCGAAGCGCTGTTCCAGCATCGCCTTCATGCCGGACGTGACGGCCATCGCCGAGGAGAGGAGGGCCCGGGGCCGGAAGCTCACGGGAAGCGCAGCGAGCGCCGCGAACGCGACAGGATCCCCGGTCAGTATTTCCGGCGCTATATCATCGAGGAATCGCGCGGGATCGCCGGTATTCCGCCACTCCCCGGGATTCAAGTTGACCTTCACATATCCGGCACCGCCGAAATACGAGATGATCGTGGCATGGGTAAAGGTCGAGGTCTGGGCGCACACCTGCGCGATCGCGACCCCATCCGGGTTCGCATCGAACGGCACCCCCGCGCGGCTGAGCAGCACCCGCAGCGCCCCCAGATACGAGCCTGCGGTCATGGGGTGCGACAGGATCCTGACGGCGTTTCCCGTTGTTCCCGACGTCGTGTAGGCAAGCAGATCGTCGAGAGGCTGATCGTCCGGCACGAAAGCCCAGGGCGCGCGTCCCAGATCCTCCCGGCCGCAGGTCGGCAGCTCCTCGAACGGGCCGTCACTGCCGGCCCGTTCCCGATAAAAGGGAACCATCTTCCGGCACCGCTCCACGAAAGCGCCGAGCCAGCCGGGTTTCATCCCGGGCCCGGTCCAGCCGCCAGCGGCAGGGCCTTCCCGCAGCTGCGCTTCGAAGGCGGCGATCTCGTCGCAGGCAGCCCGGGTCAGGCGGTCACCGCAGGGAAATGTCCAACGCGGCGCGTGGGGATGCTCCCGCAGCCGGGCAAGCCGGCGCCGGCCGGCATCATCGAGCAGCGGAAACCGTTCCTCATCCGTCAGAGGCCGGTCTCCGATCCGCGACATGCCGCCGGCGTCCAGAGGATCTCACCGGGCGGTGGCCGCGGCTGGCTTCGTGTAGGCCTTTCCAGCTTGCTGGACGAGACCGATCGCCTCCCCGACGCTCCAGTAATGATTGTCGGGCATCGTGAGAACCATGCCCTGCATCTTTGCCAGATCGGGTTTGCCTTCCGTCAGCACCTCGGGGTGGGCATACGCGGCAACGATCTCGCCGACGAAGAACCGGTTGCTCGGAAGCTCGACGGTCTGGACGAGCTTGCATTCGAGGCAGAGCTGGCACTCCTCGATCATCGGCGCATGCTTCAGCTGGTTGGTGAACGTCTTGAACACATCGGCCTTGCTAACCTTGTTCGCCGAGACGGAGCCGCAGTAATCGACCCGGGCGAGCAGATCCTTCCCGGGAAGACAGATGCTGAACTCGCGGTTGCACTCGATATCGGCGGCGGTCGCGTGGCCCTTGAAGACCCCGATCCCGATCATGGGCGGCTGGGCATTCACGCGGGTCACCCAGCCCACCGGCATGAAGTTCGGCGCTCCACCATGAACCGTCCCGACCAGCATGACAGGCATCGGGATGAAGGTATTTTTATCTATAGCTCTCATCATATTACTTGTCCCTTTCCGGACCCGGCGGATGTTCCGCCGTTCCGTTCCGACCGGTATTGTACCCGATCGATTGTTCTTCCACAACGGGAGGGAAAAGCCGCGTGAGAACCTCCTCGACGGCGCCCACGGCGGCCGAAAACCGCTCCTCCCAGGCACCCCGGATCACCACGTATCGTCGCCCCCGCGCCTCCAGCTCGGCTTTCATCCGCCCGAAAAACGCCCGGCGTTCTTCGAGGGCCGGCTGATACCGCTGCGGATCCCCAACCCAGGGCACATCACAATCCAGCAGCAGATACAGGTCGTGGCACCGGGTATCGGCGAGCTCCCGGATCCAGCGGGGGCAGCTTCCGAACAGGATCTCAGACCAGAGCACCGTCGTCAGGGTGTCGGTGTCGCAGATCAGAAGGCGGTTGGCCTGCCGGGCAAGTGCATCCTCCGAGGCGATCTGTCCATGGGCGATCATCCCGATATCCGCGGGGGTGCACGGGGTGGGACGGGCCTCGAGCAGGTCGCGGGCATACTCGTGGACGAACACCGTGTCGAACCGCTCGGCTAGCCGTCTTCCGAGTGTCGACTTGCCGGCCGACTCGGGGCCGACAATGCAGACACGCCGGACGAACCAGGGCCGCACGACCGACGGCAGATACCGCCAGTGGCCCATCGGATCTTCCCGGACCTTCGTGCCCGAGACCGGCACGAGACCGCGGGAGATATTCACGGGCCAGAACCGCGCGCCGAGCGTTTCGGCGAGCTTCCAGCCGTAGGTCTCCGAGGCGAACACCACATCCGTTTCCGGGCAGAAGCGCCGGATGCTGTCCCGCCAGATGTTCCAGAACTCGGGGTGCTCATGCGGCTCCTGGGGATTCTCGTCGGGATTGTGCAGCACCTCGACGCCAGGGAACATCTCGCGCATCCATTCCCAACGCTTCACGCCGGGAATCGGCTCGCGCTCGAGCGAACAGACCAGCACCGTCAGCCGGTCGACGCACCCCCGGGCGAACTCGACGAGATACTGGTGGCCCAGATGGGGCGGCAGAAACTTGCCGATGATCAGGCCGCGCGCCGGTTTTCTTCCTTCTTCCATGAGCGTCTCCAGACGAAATACCCGCAGCCCGCCATCCCCAGGAACAGCACATACAGAGCCGTCGTCGGCCACAGCTGCTTGAAGGCATACATCCCCACGCTGACCACGTCGACAAAAATCCAGAGGAACCAGCATTCGAGGTATTTGCGTGTCATCAGATACTGCGCGGCCAGGCTGGCAATCGTGGCCGTCGCATCGACATAGGGAAGCGCAGCATCGGTGCGCAGATGCATGACTCCGCCCAGGGAAGCCGCACCGGCCGCCGTCACCGCAATCCAGGCCGCGAACCACCATCCTCCCAGCCGTGTGACGGGGGGTTGGGGCCGGTCTTTTCCGCCATACAGCCAGTGATACCAGCCCCAGAACTGCAGCACGACATAGATCATCTGCAGACCCATGTCGCTGTAGAGTTTCGCGTCCCAGAACACCTTGGTATACAACGCGACGTTGATGATGCCAACCGGCCAGCACCAGACGTTCTCCCGGATGGTCAGCCAGACGTTGATGAAGCCCAGCACGGCGGCGATGAGCTCGAGCCAGCTCATGAAACGCTCAGCTGCGGGATTTGCGCGGCGCCAGCCGGGCCTTCCACTCGGGCGACTCTTTCACCGCCATCCAGAGAAGGCGCAGCCCTTCCCACAGGTGGCTCGCATCCAGCTTCACATGGGCCGTTCCGACGGGGGGAAGCTCGGAGTAGCCGCGGCCATCCGGATCCGGCTTCACGCCCTCCCAGCCGGCGAACAGGCGGCCCCACTCGCTCCGCTCGGTCCTCCGCAGATGACGTTTCGCATTGAGCGGATACCAGATCAGGTCGTGATACGCCACCGAGGCGACATAGGCCCAGGGGGCGAGCCAGGTCTTGAGCGACCATTCGAGCGGCTTCTTGAGCGGCCCCCAGTAGATGCGGTGCTGGTTCCGCGAGGCGAATGTCATCTCCTTGAACGGGCCGTCGAAGTTCCAGTTCTGTTCGGCCGCTTCTATATCGCCAACGATTTTTATCTTCTTCGGATCCCCGCAGCCCAGACCGCGCTCGTGGGCAAGCCGGATGAACTTGCAGTCGCGCAACGGATCGAAGCCCATCAGTTTTGCCGCCACCGCGTCGATCGCCACCTGGTCGGATGAGGCGAGGATCACGTTTTTCACATGGGGCACCATGCAGCGCGGTCCCGGGCCGTCCCCGGCGAACGTGCCGTCCATCACCGCGAACACGCCGCGATGGATCTTCTTCTGGATCATCAGCAGGTCGACCAGCGTCTCGTGGATCACCGGGTGCGTCCAGTGCCGCCGTTCGTTCAACAGGCCGCCGAACGCGTTTTTCATCGCCCCAGTTGTCGTCGTGAACACGTGCGTCTTCACGGTCGGCAGATGAATAATATTTTCACCTATAAATCGTTTCGGGATCGCGAAGCCGTCAGGATACACCTCGTTCAGCACGAGGAACTCCTTCGTCAGATCGCCCACCGCGTCACGGATGTCGATCCACTCACCGCTCTCGTACAGATGCACATTGCGTAGTCCGTGTGCTTCGACGACGTTGACCTGTTTGTTCTCGCGTTCGCCCAGATGCGCGTCGATCACGACGGTGCGGTTGTGACAGCCGTGGATCAGGTTCGGGTCGTAGCCGTCGGCCTTCATGGCCCGGATCACGCCCTCGAGCTGCCACGGCGTCGTCGAGGCGGCCGGAAAGAAAAAGTGCCATGAGATGTTGATCTTGAGCGCCGTGTCGACAGACCGGTCGATGGTCTGCTGGTACCCGGCAAGGTTCATCAGCTCGTGATAATCCGAAAGCACGGTGCGCGGGCTCGTGCGCAGGATGGCAACAGTCGATTCGGTCATGCATGGCTCCAGTCTGTCGATTCGCCGCCGCGGCATCGCATCCCCGGCGGCTCCCCGTTCTATCGCAGGTCTGCCCACCCCGGAGCTCCCCGGGAAGAGCACGGGACAACCGGCCTCACTCGTCACCGGCACTCTGCTGCGTGTTCTCCTTCAAGGCTTCCGCACGCTCCCGCTCGGCTTCCCGGAGGGCTTCCTCGCGTTCCTTCTCGGCCTC
>DATCTT010000336.1:0-2625 GCA_036567845.1 Candidatus Ozemibacteraceae bacterium
AAGTCTTCGGGCATCTGTCCGTCGGGGCGCGCGATGCCGGCCAGTTTCGACCGGACCACCATCCAGTCGGCCTCATCGGTTTCCCGCTTTCCGGCGAAGAAGGTTCCCGCCTTGTCGACGCGCTCCCGAAGCGAATCGAACGCGGCAAGCGTCTTTTTATAGCGGGCTTCATTGTTCCGCATGATCGCGGCGTTGGCGGCCGCCTGGCGGCCCCGTTCGAGCAGGGAGGCCTTCGCGGTCTCGAAGCCGGCCAGCAGCTCGGCGAAGTTTTTCAGCGAGGCCAGCGCACCGATCTGCACCAAGTCTTTTTTCGCAGCTTCGAGCGATCCGGCGTTCCGGTCGCACGAGGCGGAAAGGACCTGTAGCGTCAGGAGCGCCGCCCCCCGGTCGCCCCCGGTGCTCACATCGCGTTCCGCCGCCTGGGCCTGGCGGATCAGGTTCTGCATCTCGCCCGTCGCCTCGGCGAGGCTCCGGGTGAGCCGGCGCTCTGTTTCGGGAAGCGTCTTCAGCGCATCGGCCTCTTTCAGCCCCGTGACGGCATCGATGTCGGCCTTCAGCACTGCGAGTGCCTCGTCGGCATCGCGGCAGAACTGGCGGGCCGAGCGGGCATTCTGCTCCAGAACGGATTTCAGATACGCCGCCTCGCCTGCCAGCCGCTTCAGCTCGGCAACGGCGTCCTTCCCGAACCTGATCGCCTTCGCGTTCTGCACGCTCTGCTCCATGTTCTGAGCTTGGATCTCGGCGAATGTCGTCTCGAGCACGTTCCGGGTGTCGAGCGCCTCCCCGACCAGGAAAATGGCCGAGTCGGCGGCGGCCACCGCCGCGCCGGCCGCGGTATGGGTAGCCGATTTCAGCAGGTCGTAGCCCCCGATCATCGTGCCGTGGAAGGTGCCCTTGACCGTCGCCTCGCCCATGATCTTCAGTTTGACATACGTCGAGTCGACATCCTCACCGGCGGCGAGATACTGCATCTTGAGCCTGTCTATTTCTTTTGATGTATAATCGGCAGTTTCTTTTCTCGTCGATTCGAGAGTCGCGCCGATCGACATGTCCCACAGGATGCGGGCGGTAGTCTTGCCCTCGGCATACTGGTTTCGGACATTCAGCGCGGTGTTCACGAGGTTGAGAGCGGAGCAGACGGACGTACCGGTGGTCGTGCCGGAGGGGGCCGCCGGCTTCTTCTTCAGCTCGGCGTTCACGCCGCGGGCGAACTCGCCGCCGTATTTGATCTCGAGATCGGCGATCGCCTGGGCCTTCTGGGTCGGAGGCAGGGTTTTCAGCGTGTCCGCGATGATTTTCTGCCCGGCCTCGACATTGCCGCCGGCGGTTGCCGCTCCGGCGACGGCATCGCTGAACTTGCGGGTGGCGTTGCGCGCCAGGTGCTCGCTGACCGCGCCGACGAAGACTTCGGCCTGCTTCGTGGTCTTCGAGGCGTCGCGCTGCATCGCCCGGCTGATCTTTTCCCGGGAAGCGCGTGCATAGGTTTCCTCGGGCAGCGGGCCGTCCCCTGCCTTGCCCACGAGGTCGGCCCCGCGTGCGTCGCGGTCGAGATACTTGCTCATGAAGGCGGTATGCTTGCGGATCTCGATATCGATGTTCTCGATCTCGTCGGGCGTGCCGGCTCTGCCGCGCTCCCGGTTGAGCCGCTGGATCTCACTGTTCATCAGCTCCGTCTTCTTCTGCATCTCGGCATGGAACGCGGCCACCTCATGGACGGCTGGCGGCCGGGGAATCCCGCCGTCGAGACTCAGCTGCACCTTGGCCGCATCGGCGCTGGTGTAGGCGAGGCCGCCCTCGGCATTGATATACTCGTTGGCCTTTTTGAATTCACCGGGCTTCATCTCATATGGTGAGGGCATGATGTCGGTCGTCGTCTGCCGGGCCAGGTTCGTTCCCGCCGGAATCTCGACGCCCTGGGAGCGCAGATACTCGGCACCCAGGCGGTTGTACTCCTGCCTGGCCGCTTTCACGTTGTCGGCCGTGAGGGTGCCGCCGGGATTCTTGAGCTGCCGGTCGGTGTCCGTGCCGGCCGTGTACCGGCTCCGCTCCTTCGACGGCGCGACGGCCAGGCCGTTCTTTTCGCAGGCAGCGCCGATCAGCTCCTCGTTCTTCGCGACGAAGGCGCGCTGGTTGAACTGGTAATCGGCGTCGGGAATCCGGTTCGCCATGGCGAGGTTGTTCAGCCGCTGGTTTTCGAGGAACAGGATGGCCTTCTGCTTCTCGGTTGCCTGGCCGGCCGCGGCCGCCCGGGCGTAAGCGATCAGCTCGTCATTCGAAACGCTCTGCCCCTCGGCTTCGCCGGCGAAAAACGCCAGGGAAAGGCAGATCGTGAGCGCGAGACCGTGTCTGTTCATCTCAGTTCCCCAGTTCCTGGCGCATCTGGCGGGCCGTTTTCGCCGTGGCGAGCACCCCCGGGGTTTCGGCGATGAGCCGATCGAGCAGGAGCCGCGCCTGGGATGCGTTGCCGACATCGGCGTAGAGGCCGGCCAGCAGCAACTGCACTTCTTCCGGCTCGGCCGGATCGAGGTTCAGGAGGCGTTCGAGCTCGAAGATGCCCCGGTTCAGATCACCGCTGCATGCGGCGAAATACGCGATCTGGCGGGCGGCTTTCCCGCAGCCGCCGGC
>DATCTT010000337.1:0-3239 GCA_036567845.1 Candidatus Ozemibacteraceae bacterium
AGCGGCTGCGGATCCCCCGCCCCGTCGACTGATCGCCACGAGAGGAGCACCCGCATGAACATCGGATTCATCGGCCTCGGCCGGATGGGCCTGAACATGGTCCGACGTTTGACCGCCGGCGGGCACGGCATCTTCGCCACGGCGCGCACGACGGCAAAGAAAGCCGAAGCGGAGGAGGTCGGAGCCCGCTGGGTGAGCGACCTGTCGGATTTCGTGACCGCTCTCGAGGCGCCCCGCGTCGTCTGGGTCATGGTGCCGTCCGGCCAGCCGACCGGGGAGCTGATCGCATCCCTCACCCAGGCCCTTTCTCCGGGGGATATCATCGTGGACGGCGGCAACTCGGATCACCGGGACACAGCGCGCCGCGCCGGGGAAGTCGCGGCCCGAGGTCTCCGATTCGTCGACTGCGGCACGAGCGGCGGCATCTGGGGCCTGCAGAACGGCTACTGTCTGATGATCGGCGGCGACAAATCCGCCGTCGATCATCTCGCCCCGGTTTTCACCACCCTCGCCCCCCCCGGCGGCTGGTTGCACGTCGGCCCCGCCGGTCACGGCCATTACGTCAAGATGATTCATAACGCCATCGAGTATGGCATGATGCAGGCATATGCCGAGGGGTTCGAGCTGCTCCGCCGCCACTGTGGCGAATCGCTCGATCTCGCCGAGGTTTCGCGGCTCTGGAACCAGGGAAGCGTCGTGCGCTCCTGGCTGCTTGAGCTGTCGGAGCGCGTCTTCGCCGAGTCACCCGATCTCGCGTATCTCAAGGGCCGCGTCGATGACTCGGGCGAGTGCCGGTGGGCGCTCGAATCGGCCATTTCGGAAGGCGTCCCTGCCCCCGTCTTTGCCGCGGCGCTGTTCACCCGGTTCGCCTCGCACACCGAGGACGGCTTCGGCAACCGCTACCTGGCCGCTCTACGAAACCAGTTTGGCGGCCACGCGATCACCCGCCGCCCTTCCGAATGACGTCACCGGAGCCGAGCACCTGCGTTTCGACGCTGGTCATCTTCGGGGGCACCGGGGACCTCGCACGGCGGAAACTGCTGCCTGCTCTGGCTCACCTCGAAGCCGGCGGGGCGCTTCCCGAGCATCTGCAGATCATTCTGACCGGCCGTCAGGCCGCCTCGGGGGAAATCTACCTGCGCGAGCTCGAAGAGCTGCACGCCGCCCGGGCCACCGGTGATCCGCGGTTTTCCCGGGGGCTTCAGGGCCTGGCGCGACGGCTGCACACCCTGAAGCTGGACCCCTCGTCAGCCGATGCCGCCCAACAACTCGAGACAGGGCTCGCCGCGATCGAGCCGGCCGCCGCGAGCCGGGCGCGGCTGTTCTATCTCGCGGTTCCTCCGGACCACGTCGCCCCATTTCTCCCCCTTCTCGCGCCCCTGCTGACGACCGAACGGCCCTGCGGGTGCCGCTCCCGGGTCATCGTCGAAAAGCCATTTGGCCATGATCTGGCCTCTGCGAGCGCACTCGAGGGGCGCCTTGCCAGCGTTGCCCGGGAGGAACAGATTCTCCGGATCGACCATTATCTCGGGAAAGAGGCGGTCCAGAACATCCTCGTGATGCGGTTCGCGAATGCATTCTTTGAGCCCGTCTGGAACCGTCACTATATCGATCATGTGCAGATAAGTTTTGCCGAGCAGCTCGGCGTGGGCCATCGCGCGGCATTCTTCGAATCGACCGGCATCCTCCGGGATGTCGTCCAGAACCATCTGCTGCAGGTGCTCTGCCTCACGGCCATGGAGCCGCCACTCTCACACCGGGCCGAGAGCATCCGTTTTGAAAAGCAGAAGGTGCTCAAAGCCCTTCGGCCGATCGAACCGGTCGAGACACCGGCCTCGACCGTGCGTGGCCGGTATGTCGCAGGCAAGATCGCCGGCAAGCCCGTTCCGGGGTATCTGGAGGAACCCGGCATCCCCGCTTCCTCCGTGACCGAAACCTATGCGGCGATGCAGCTATATATCGATACCTGGCGCTGGTCAGGGGTTCCCTTTTTTCTGCGGGCCGGGAAGCGACTCTCCACGAGCCAGACCGAGATCTCGATCCATTTCCGGCCTGTCCCCGGCCACATCTTCCCGGCCTCGGCCGGAAGCGCACAGCCCAATGTTCTGGTGATGCGCGTGCAGCCCAATGAGGGAAGCCACCTCCGGGTCAACGTGAAAACGCCGGGCCGCCAGCTCGAACTGGGAACCGTCGGCATGGACTTTTCGTATCAGTCGTCGTTCGGCCCCGACCGCCCCGATGCCTATGAGCGGCTGCTGATCGATGCCATTCAGGGAGACACCTCCCTGTTCATCAGCCAGGGCGAGATCGATGCCTCGTGGCGGTTCATCGATCCGATTATCCAGGGCTGGCATCAGCCGGATTCGCCGCCCCCCGTCCCCTACACGGCCGGCAGTGACGGTCCCGTCGAGGCCGAGCGGCTGCTCGATGGGGGTCGAACCTGGCGCCCGCTCTGCACGGAGGCGTCCTGCCCATGGTGACATTTCGGCCGGTTCCCGGCATCGATCTCGTCGTGGAAACAGCTCCCGGCACGCCCGATGTCATCCGGTGGTTTTCCGACCGCATCGCGGAGGAAGCCGCTTCGATCCGTGCGCGGAAAGGCCGCCCGCCGCTGATTGCCCTTTCCGGCGGCTCGACGCCGGGGCCGATCTACGAGTGGCTAGCCCGCGATCATGCGGATCTGGTTCGGAACGCCTTTTGGTGCCAGACGGACGAACGCGACGTGCCGCCCGACCACCCCGACAGCAATCAAGGGCTGATCCGGCGCACTCTTTTTCAGGCCAAGCCTGGCGACGAGATTCCCACGTTTCTCGCGGTTCCCCTTCCCGCCAGTGATCCCAGGGTTGCGGCGCAACGATACGCCGGGCAGCTCACAAGCCATCTCGACCGGACGGGCGCGGACTCGATCGATCTGCTGCTGCTCGGCATCGGCAACGACGGTCACACGGCCTCCCTGTTCCCGGATGCCGACTGGCGTTGCCCAGATGACGCACCCCCGGCGCCTCCGTTCCGCGCCATCCATGTGCCGCATTTGGGCGGCTTCCGTTACACCCTCACCCTGCCAACCCTGATTGCCGCTTTTCGCAGGCTTTTTCTCGCCCGCGGCGAATCAAAATCATCCATTATATATAAAGCCATTCACGACGAAAAGGGAGTCTTCCCTGCCGGCGTTGTGGGCCGTCAGGCCTCCACCCTCTGGCTTCTCGACGAAGCCGCCGCTGCGAATATCCACCGATAAA
>DATCTT010000338.1:0-30022 GCA_036567845.1 Candidatus Ozemibacteraceae bacterium
CCACGCCTGTCCTCTGAACCCGCCGCCCCCGCCGGCGGTCCCGCCGAAGCCGTTTCCCCCACGGAAACGGCCGGCCCGGCATCCGCCCCCCCCCGTCTTCCGGTGAGCCCGGAGCCATTTCCTTCGGCGTGATCGTGCTGGCCATGCTGATCGGCGGTCTCGTGCTGCTGTTCGTCGAGGTGGCCCTGATCCCGGGATTCGGCCTGACAGGCGTCACGGGCATCCTGGTCATACTCGCCGGCCTCGGGCTGGCCTTCTGGAAACTCGACATCCGGCTCGCTGTGCTGTATTCGTTCGGTTCGATCGCGGCCCTGATCGGCCTGGTCCTCTGGGCGATCTATATTTTCCCCCATACGAGCGTCGGGAAAAAGTTCGTTCTCGAGACGAAGATCTCGCTCGAGGACGGCTACACCGCAACCCGGGATCTTGAAAAATACATCGGCATGGAAGGGGTCGCGACGAGCGATCTGCGCCCCTCGGGCATCGCCCGCATCGGGGATGAACGCCTCGACGTGCTTTCGGATGGCGAGTTCGTCCCCCGCCAGAGCCGGATCAAAGTGCTTCGCATCCGGAACGGCGCACTGATCGTGGGGATCGTCGAACCGCCGCCCCCCGTCTGATCGGCTGGCTCAGGGGCCAGTCATGCGCCCCCAGGGAACACGCAGAACCTCTTCGGGAACCGACGGGACGTTACCCGGGACCGGATCGGCCTGAATATAGTGTATGCGATTGTTTTTTTCGACTGCCCGCGCCTGAAACCGCGTGCAGACTTCTTCACGCCGGAACGCTTCGAGCTCCGCTATGCGCTCTTCCCAGTCAGCGTCAACGGATATTCCGAACCCGCACAGGGGCCAGATCGTCCGGGCATACTCGGCCAGGGGGGCCACATCCGTCACCAGGCGCAGCACGCCGCCGGGGGCGAGCAGGGCCCGGTATCGGGCGAGAAAAGCCGGAGCGATCAGCATTTTATCGGGCTTGCGGAGATACGGCGTGGGGAAGGTGACCCAGATCTCCAAGAGTTCGCCGGGAGCGAACAGTTTCTCCAGACCCTCTCCCTCGACCCGGATGAACCCGACGTTCGTCAGACCCTGATCGAGCGCCGTCCGGGCTCCGCGCCAGACCCGCGCCCCCTTGGCATCGAGGCCGAGCACATTCCGGCCGGGGAAGCACCGGGCGAGGCCGAGCGCGAACTCCCCCCAGCCGCAGCCCATTTCCAGGGAGATCGGCTGGGCATACTGGAAAAATGCCACATTCCATCGGCCCCGCAATGGAAACGGCTTGTGCAGAAGATCCCTGATCGGGGGTTCCAGAAGATTCGGAAACGCCGCATTCTGCCGGTAGCGTTCAAGCTTGGAGACACGCATGGAAACGGGACACCTTGTTCTTGACTTTGGCCTTCGTTTCCCGGATTATAAAACAAAATGCTCCGGTACATACCGGTCCGAGGGAAAATTCGTGCGTCGATCTGAAGGAGGCATTCCGTGGAAGGCTTCGTCGTTCTGATTATCATCGGTGGTCTGATCGGGTTTTTCGTCCTGACCTATTTCGTCCCGATCGGCCTGTGGGTCAGCGCCCTCGCCTCCGGCGTGCCGGTCGGCCTCTTTGATCTCATCGGGATGCGTCTCCGCGGAGTCTCCCCCTACCAGATCATCAACCCGGCGATCACCGCCTTCAAGGGCGGCCTCGACGTGGCCCTGCAGGCGCTCGAATCGCATTATCTCGCGGGCGGTAACGTGCACAAGGTCGTTTCAGCCCTGATCTCGGCCCAGCGCGCCGGCATTCCCCTGAGTTTCAAGCAGGCCACGGCCATCGATCTGGCCGGGCGAGACGTCCTCGATGCCGTCCGCAACTGCGTCAAACCCAAGGTCATCACGACCCCTGAGGTCTCGGCCATGGCAAAGAACGGCATCCAGGTCAAAGCCATCGCCCGCATCACGGTCAAGACCGACATCAACAAGCTGATCGGCGGCGCGACCGAGGAGACGATCCTCGCGCGCGTCGGTGAGGGCATCGTCACGACGATTGGCTCCGCCGAGTCGCACAAGGAGATCCTCGAGAATCCGGACCGCATCTCCAAAACGGTCCAGGAAAAGGGCCTCGATGCGAAGACGGCGTTCGAGATTCTCTCGATCGACATCGCCGACGTCGACATCGGCAACAACATCGGCGCCAAGCTCCAAATCGACCAGGCCGAGGCCGACATGAAGATCGCCCAGGCCAAGGCCGCCGAGCGGCGCGCCATCGCCGAGGCGAAAGAGCAGGAAATGCGCGCTCTCGAGCAGGAAATGCGGGCCAAGCTCGTCGAATCTGAGGCGCAGGTCCCCCAGGCCGTCGCGGCGGCCCTTTCCGACGGCAACATCGGTATTCTCGATTATTATACGCTGAAGAATATCAACTCCGACACCGAGATGCGCAAGTCTTTCTCGCAGATGATCGACGTGCCGGTGATCCCGAACAAGTAACGAGGCAGCGCCAAACACGTGGAATCGTTTCTTCAGGTCGTCGTCTTTCTCGTCATCGTTGCAGCCTCCGTCTGGTCCGAGCTAAGCAAGAACAAGTCGAGCAGCAGCACAGACGCGGAGTTCGGCGATCTGACGGCCATCGACGATTTTTTCAAGCAGCAGGAGAAGGCCCGCAAGGCGGATCGATCAACGCCTGTCCCCGGCGGCTTCGACCAGGAATCCGTCTCGCTCGAACGTTCGGCTAGCGAGTCCGGCGGCATCCGTCGCATCCCCGGCCAGCAGATACAGCAACAACCCCGGAAGCAGAAGAAAGAGAAAAAGCGGGGAAAGGGCAACGAGCGCGCGGCCCTGGACCCGATGGGACGGGAACTCCCGCCTCTGCCCCCCATCTCGTCGCATGGCGCGAATATCGCCACGGATGAAGGTCCCTGTCTCGACGAAGCCCCTGCTCTCACAGGGCGGACGAACTACGAGCGGGACAGCTGGAAGATCACGCACGAGGCATCCACGTCTGCGCCCCCCTTTACCCGGCAGCCGGCCAGGCGCTGGACCCGCCGAGAGCTGATCAACGCCATCGTGATCTCGGAGCTCATGAACCGGTATGACGTGAACCGCGTGTACGCGCGCATTCCCGACCGTCGAAGCTGAGCCGGGATCACCAGGATCCCCGTCCCGATGCACTTCATCGACCATTTCCGGGCTGCGCGTCGTCTGGCCCGGTTTCTGCTTTCCGCCTTCGATCTGAACGTGCGGTTCGGCGGCCTCGAATCAGCCGTTTCGACGGCAGGCCCGGCCGTAATCGTCATGGGCGAGGCGGGACCTGTCGCGCAGGCGGTCCTCCTGGGCTATTATCCCAGGCCCTTTCACGCTGCAGTCCGTCCCGGTCTCTGGAGACGCCTACCCTTTTCGCCATTCGCGAGCCGCCTCGGCATTCTCGAATTTCCGTTGGGGGCCGGGCATACTGCCTGGCGTATGTGGCTCCGGGAGGCAACCCGCCTTCTTCAGGCCGGGGAACGGATCGTGTTTTTCCTTCCCGCCCGCCGTTCCGACATCCCTCGCCTCTGCCCGGAATTGTCGGCAGCCGCCCTGTTGTGCCGCATGACCGGCTGCGCGTTCATTCCCGTGGCATCCGACGGCTGTCTGAAGGCGCTGCCGCCTGGAACTCTCGTACCCCGTGTGGGGGACATTCGGTTTCTCGTGGGGAACCCAGTCTTTTCACGAACGGACGTTGCTCTTCCCGAGAGGAGCAGAGACTGGGCAAGAATGTTCCAAACCGATGTTGAAATCCTTCAGCACCGTCTTATCAGCACTTTTTCTTGATTTTCTTATTTTATTTTCAATCCATCTTTTCATCGATATTCTTCTTTAAGAAAGTTGCCGAATAAATCCGATCGGTATTCTGGCAACAGCTATTCATTCTCATTTCCTTTTTTCAAAGAATTGTCTTTTGAATTTTCGCATAAATGAACTGATTTATATCGATTATTGTTCGTATATGTTTGAAATTATCCCCAGAATCGATTTGATTGTGAATTTTTTATTTTTCCTCTTATTCAAATGATTACAAAATAGTTTTAATCTTTTTTCATGGTTCGGCGGGTTGACTTCCGGGCTTCGAAGGCCTATCATTGCACCGCGTTTTTTCAGGAACGCGGGGTGTATCCCCGTGACAACACATCCAGGAGGGACACCGTGTCTGAGGCCAAGAAGAAGTACAAGCACGACATGATGGACGGCAACGCGGCCGTGGCCTATGTCGCCCACGCGACGAACGAGGTCATCGCGATCTACCCGATCACGCCAAGCTCCGGTATGGGCGAAATCGCCGACGAGATGAGCGCTAAAGGCGAGAAGAATATCTGGGGTACCGTCCCGACCGTCGTCGAGATGCAGTCCGAAGGCGGCGCCGCGGGCGCCGTGCACGGCTCACTGACCTCCGGCGCCCTGACCACGACGTTCACCGCGTCGCAGGGTCTGCTGCTGATGATTCCGAACATGTACAAGATCGCCGGCGAGCTCACCTCGTCCGTGATCCACGTCGCCGCCCGTTCGCTTGCCTGCCAGGGCCTCTCGATCTTCGGCGACCACAGCGACATCATGTCGGTCCGCTCGACCGGCTACGCGATTCTCGGCGGCGGCTCGGTCCAGGAAGCGATGGATCTGTCCCTGATAGCGCAGGCGGCGACGCTCGAGAGCCGCATTCCCTTCATTCATTTCTTCGACGGCTTCCGCACCTCGCATGAGGTCAACACCGTCGACATCATCTCCCACGACCAGATGCGGGAAATGATCGATGGTAAGCTGGTCGAAGAGCACCGCAAGCGCGGCCTCAACCCCGACCGACCGACCATCCGCGGCACCGCCCAGAACCCCGACGTGTATTTCCAGGGCCGTGAGACCGTGAACGCCTTCTACGACAAGGCGCCCGCCATCGTCCAGAAGGCGATGGACAAATTCGCCAAGATCACGGGCCGCGCCTATCACCTGTTCGACTATGTCGGCGCGAAGGATGCCGAGCGGGTCGTCTGCATCATGGGCAGCGGCGGCGACACAATGCACGAGGTCGTCGAGCACATGATGGAGAAGGGCGAGAAGGTCGGCGTCCTGAAGGTGCGCCTGTATCGGCCGTTCTCGATCGAACACTTGGTCAAGGCCCTGCCCGCCACGGTGAAGGCGATCGCGGTCATGGACCGCACGAAGGAGCCGGGTTCGGCCGGCGAGCCTCTCTATATCGACATCCGCAACGGCATCGGCGAAGCACTCGAGCGCAAGATCGCCCCGTTCAAGAGCTGGCCGAAGGTCGTCGGCGGCCGTTACGGACTGGGCTCGAAGGATTTCACCCCCGCCCAGTGCGTGGCCATTTTCGACAACCTCAAGCAGGCCGAGCCGAAAAATCACTTCACCGTTGGCATCAATGACGACGTTACGCACACCAGCATCGCCGTCGGGCCGGTCATCGAGACCAGCGATCCGTCGACCTACGCGGCCAAGTTCTACGGCCTCGGCTCGGACGGCACCGTCGGCGCGAACAAGGATTCGATCAAGATCATCGGCCACGAGACAGACAATTACGCCCAGGCGTATTTCGTCTACGACTCAAAGAAGTCCGGCAGCGTCACCACGTCACACCTGCGCTTTGGGAAGAAGCCGCTGCGCTGCCCCTACCTGATCACCCAGGCCGACTTCATCGCCTGCCACCTGCCCAGCTTCCTCGAGAAGCTCGACATTCTGGCCGACCTGAAGACCGGCGGGACCTTCCTGCTCGAGACGGCGCATCCGGCCGACAAGGTCTGGGATCACCTTCCGATCGAAGTGCAGCAGCAGTTGATCGACAAGAAGGCGAAATTCTTCGTCATCGACGCGTGCAAGCACGCCGAGGAGATCGGTCTCGGGAACCGCATCAACATCCTGATGCAGACCTGCTTCTTCGAGATCAGCAAGATCCTGCCCCGCGACGTGTACACGAAGGCGATCAAGGATGCGGTCAAGAAGACCTACGGCAAGAAGGGTGAGGACGTCGTGAAGATGAACTGCGCCGCCGTCGACCGCGCGATCGAGAATCTGCACGAAGTGAAGATTCCCGCGAAGGCCACGAGCAAGATCAAACGCCTGGCTGCCGTTTCCAGCGAAGCGCCGAAGTTCGTCCAGGAAACCCTGGCCCCGATGATGATTGGCAAGGGCGACGACCTGCCGGTCTCGAAAATGCCCATCGACGGCACCTTCCCGACGGCCACTACCCAGTGGGAAAAGCGCAATATCACCAACTATATTCCCGCCTGGGACGAAAAGACCTGCATTCAGTGCGGTATGTGTTCGCTCGTATGTCCTCACGCCGCGATCCGCGTGAAAGCGTACGATGCGAAGCATCTCGCCAACGCCCCGAAGACCTTCAAGTCCGTTGACGCCAAGGGCATCAAAGACATGAAGTTCACGGTCCAGGTCGCCCCTGAGGACTGCACCGGCTGCGCCACCTGCGTCTACATCTGCCCGGCTCATCAGAAGGACGCCGCCGGCCAGAAGCTCGAGACCAAGGCGATCAACATGGTTCCGCAGGCCCCGTTGCGCGAGGCCGAAGCCGCCAACTTCAAGCACTTCCTTGGCATTCCGGATCCGGATCTGACTGTCGCCAACCCCGCCACGATCAAGGGTTCGCAGTTCGCCAAGCCCCTGTTTGAGTTCTCGGGCGCCTGCGCCGGCTGCGGCGAGACGGCCTACATCAAGCTGCTCACCCAGCTGTACGGCGACCACCTGATGATCGCGAACGCCACGGGCTGCAGCTCGATTTACGGCGGCAACATGCCGACGACCCCCTACTGCACCCGCGCCGACGGCCGTGGTCCGGCCTGGGCGAACAGCCTGTTCGAGGACAACGCCGAGTTCGGCATGGGCATGCGGGTCGCCGTCGACAAGATGCGCGAAGAGGCTCTCGAACTCGTCGACAAGATGATCGCGGGCGGCTGCTCCTCCTGCAAGGACCCTTCGGTGTTTGAAGCCGTGAAGAAGGCCGACCAGTCGACGCAGGCGGGCATCGAGCAGCAGCGAGCCAACGTCGCGAAGATGAAGGAAAGCCTGAAGAAGTGCACCGGAGCCGACTGCAAGCGGCTGATGGAGCTGGCCGACTACCTGGTCAAGCGGTCTGTCTGGATCATCGGTGGCGACGGCTGGGCCTATGACATCGGCTACGGCGGCCTCGACCACGTGCTGGCCTCCGGCCGCAACGTCAAGATCCTCGTCCTCGACACCGAAGTCTACTCAAACACCGGCGGCCAGATGAGCAAGTCTACGCCGAAGGGCGCGGTCGCGAAGTTCGCCGCCGGCGGCAAGCCGCTGCCGAAGAAGGATCTGGCGATGATCGCGATGTCCTATGGCAACATCTACGTCGCGAAGATCGCTCTCGGCGCCAATCAGGCCCAGGCCCTCAAGGCGATCTCCGAGGCCGAAGCCTATGACGGCCCCGCGCTGATCATGTGCTACTCGCACTGCATCGCCCACGGCATCGACATGAGCAAGGGTCTCGGCGAGCAGAAGAAAGCCGTCGAAGCCGGCCACTGGCCACTGATCCGGTTCAACCCGAACCTGATCCTCGAAGGCAAGAACCCGCTCCAGATCGATTCGAAGGAACCGACCCTGCCCCTGGCCGACTACGTCTACGGAGAAAACCGGTATCGCTCGCTCAAGAGCGCCAAGCCGGAAGCCTCGAAGGCCCTCATCGAGGCCGCCCAGAAGGACGTCACCCTCCGGTTCCACCTCTACAAGTCCCTGGCCGCGATCCCAATGCCCGAGAAGAAGTAACCGTTCCCGATTCCACACCCCGGGCGGAGCTGCAAGGCCCCGCCCGGGGTTTTCTTTGCAGCACAGCCCCCGGAAAACCATGGCTTACCCACCCAGTTCCTCGTATACTCAACCACATCACCTTCCTGTCCAACGAAACGGAGTATCAGAGAGATCATGCTGTATTTCACGTATCTGCTTCTCCGGCTCGCCGTGCTGGCGACTCTCCTGTATCTCACCTTCGGAAGCTCTGCCATCGGACAGGAGCTGAAGGCCAGATGTCTGCGTATCACCAGGGGCTTCCTGGCTCTGGTTTCGGTTCTTGCGATCGGCTGGTATCTTCTGTCCGCCAGCCTCTACTTCATCCATGACGGCTATGTGAACCACGTCGAGCCCTCGATCGCCTCGCATTCCTACGGTTGGCTGCTCGGCCAGCCTCCGTATCATTCCCCGGACGCCGGGGAGCGCTCCAGCCTTCCTTACGGCCCCTGGCTCTTCATTGTTCACGCCCTGTTGTTCCACCTGTTTGGCCCATCCATGCTGGTCTCGAAACTCGCGGGGTTTCTCGCAGCGCTCCTGTCGCCGCTTTTGTTTCACGCGCTCGTGCGCCGGTTCGCCCCTCCCGCGACCGCATGGGCCGCCACGGGTCTTCTGACGTTGTATCTGCTGATGTATTGTCAGGATCCGTTCGGGAATAAATCCGATCCTCTGATCCTCACCGGTGTCATCCTCGCCTCCTGGTCGACGCTGCTGACATCCGCCCCCGCGGCATTTCTTGTCTTCGCCCTGCCCGCGGGCTTTTCCATGGGTCTTAAATTACACGCCATCATATATTATTTGCCCATCCTCGCGTGTCACTCCCGCCACAGGTCAGGGAAATGGCTGGCCGGCTCTCTTTTCACGGCAGGCCTGGTCGCGGCTGCGCCGTTTCTTCTCCGAAACGATGTTTCTCTCCCGAACTTCATCTGGTGCCTCACGTTCACGGCAAACCATGGGTTCGATACGTCTCTTTTCGTTCAGGGGCTGAACATGGCCCTATTCCTCCTTCTCCTGCCGCTGGGGGTTGGATCCTTCGACACGGCCGACAGGGAAGATCGTCATTTCGGCGTCCTGCTTTTCTCCCTGGCGGCGGCCGTTCTCGTTTCATCCAAGGCCGGAGCAGGACCGATCCATCTCCTGCCGTTCATTCCACTGACCCTCGCCCTTGCCGCGAAGGGGGTTCCCGATCCCGAGGCACTGTTTCGACAGGAGGCGGCTGAAAACCGCCGGACACGATTGACAGTCAGCCTGCTTGCCGCGTCGTTCCTCGTGGGGACAGGGTTTGCCGCAGCGAACCAATGGTATTTCTGGGGAATCATGGCCGACAACATGGCTGCCGCGCCCACGGCGGAGCTTCGGGACATTCTCGCATCGCATCCCGGGATGCCGGTTTCCCTCGGCTACGGAAGCAGAGACCCGGCCCTCTATCGCTCAACGGACTATCGGCTCTCGCTGTGGCACCCCATCGTCGTCCTGGCAGGAACCCCCCTGGCGTTCGACCTCCCCGCAGTGATGGACATGACCAAGGCAGGGCTCGAACTACCGGACGCCTCGATCGATCTGCTGCGCTCTGGCCGCATGAAACTCTGGATCATCCCCCGGGGAGCGGCGCCATTCCTCGTCTTCAATATCTACGAACCCCACACGGACCTGTTCGGCGAAAGGTTCCGAACTGCATTCCACCGGTATTACCGGCTCGCAACGCCGACGGAGCACTTCGATCTGTGGGAATACACCGCCGGCAACCCCGGCCGCTGAAGGGAGCGGACACTCCCGAGGCCCCGGCGGCTGCCGCACCGACACACAAAAGCAATATGGGAGATGGAAGAGCATATGGAAAGTCGCATTCTCGGACAGTGGCGCCCGGTGGCCCTGGTTCTCGACATGAACAGGTTGGCCGAAATCCTGCAGGTCCTCGTCCGGCACGGGTTCAGCCCCATCGTCTCGAGACTGCGCCGGGGCGGAGCCGATCTCGCGCGGGCCGTCTCCGGATTGAAACCGGCCACAGGCGAAGCCGACACGGGTGTACAGAGCCTGCCGGAACGCATACGACTGGTATTCCAGGATCTCGGACCGACCTTCATCAAGCTCGGCCAGATCCTCAGCACCCGCTCGGATCTGATTCCCGACGAGGTCGCAACGGAGCTGCGCAAGCTGCAGGATGACGTTCCGGCGGTCGGGTTCGCCGACATCCGGGCCGTGATCGAAGGCGATCTGGGGAAGCCGCTTCCGGAGCTTTTCGCCCGGTTCGAGGAGGAGCCGCTCGGCACGGCTTCGATCGGGCAGGTGCACGGGGCGAGGCTGCACGATGGAACCGATGTGGTGGTCAAGATCCAGCGGCCCGGGGTCCAGCGCCTGGTCGAGCGGGACCTCCATCTTCTGGCCGAGATGGCGGAACGGGTCACCGCTCTGTGGTCCGAGCTCAGAATCTACGATCTGCCGGGTATCGTCGATCAGTTTCGCCAGGCCCTGATGCGCGAACTGGACTACACGCACGAACGCCGCAGCGCCCAGCGGTTCGCCGCGGCGTTCCGCGACCATCCGCAGATCGTCGTCCCGCGCGTCTTTCCTGCCCGCTCCTCGCAGCGTATTCTGACGATGCAGCGGATCCGGGGGGTGAAGATCACCGAGGCAGCATCGCTCGGGAATGATCCGAGGCTACTCGCCCGGACGGCGGTCGAAGCGGTTCTGACGATGGTGTTCGAGCATGGCTTTTTCCATGCCGATCCGCACCCCGGCAATATCTTCTCCCTCCCGGAAAACCGGATCGCCTTTCTGGACCTCGGCATGGTGGGCCGGCTCACCGACACGATGCGGTTCCGGCTGACAGATCTGATCATCGCCCTCGTCGAGAACGACGTCGACGCCGCGGCTCACGCCCTGGGAACCCTCGGCAAACGGGAAGCGCCGCTGGACCGGGGACGATTTCTGGCCGACGTCGGCGAGATCATGGACCGGATCGTCGGTCTGCCGATCGAGGAGATTCAGCTCAGCGAAGTGATCCGGGAGCTGTTCGACGGCGCCCGCCGGCACCGCATCCGGATTCCCCCGGAGTGTTTCCTGATGGGCAAGGCGATGCTGACAATCGAGACCGTTGCCCGCGGCCTTGATCCGGACCTGGACGTCGAAGGAGCCGTCACCCCGCACATCCGTCGCCTCCTGGCCTTGCGACTCGCACCGAAACGTCTGGGCAAGCTCGTCTGGCAGAGGCTCTCGGAAACGGCTGAGGTGGCCGGCGAACTTCCGGGTCAGATCACGGACCTGCTGGAATCGTTGCAGCGCGGCACCCTGACCCTCCGGATCGAGCCGGCAAACCAGCACCGGACGATGGCCGTCATCGAGCAGCTCGTGCAGAAGCTGACGTTCGCCCTGATCATCTCCGCGCTGGTGCTCAGCTCGGCCGTCTTCATCACCTTCTCCGGTTTTCAGGGCCTCGTCTGGGGCATTCCCGCACCGCTGTTCTTCGGTTTCGGAGGGTATATAGCGGCAATTCTTCTGGCGATCGCCCTCGTCCGCCAAGCCAACCGCCCCAACGGCAACAGCGATTCCCTGTCCCGATAAAACAATGAACCACAGCGGCACAGAGACACAGAAAAGGAAATTCCCTTAGCCCTCTGTGTCTCCATGCCTCTGTGGTGAAGCGGTTTTCTGAGGAATTCAAAACCTGACTGCGTGGTCAGATGATGAATTCGATGCCCTGGATCTTGACCTTGGACTGGGCTCCGATGCGCCGGATGATATTGGCGGCGAGGAAGTTGCCGATCCGCAGGCAGGTCGTGAGGGGCAGCCCCTTGAACATGCCGTAGAAGAAGCCGGCCTGGAAGTTGTCGCCGGCGCCGTTCGTATCGCGCACATCCTCGACGCGATAGGCCGGCACGCGGGTCTCGCCTTCCGGGGTGATCGCGACGGCCCCCTGCTCGCCGAGCTTCACCACGGCGAGGTCGGTGTACTGCAGCATTCGGCGGAAGTCGGGGCCGCACAGGGCGCGCGCCTCCTCCTCGTTCGCGAACAGGATGTCGACGCGGTCGGCGAGGAACTCCTCGATCCGGACGCGGGCCGAGTTGATGACGAAGCTGTCGGCAAGGTCGAAGGAGATATGCGTCCCGACTTTGCGCGCCGTCTCGTAGGCATGCCGTGTCGAGCGGTTGATCGGGTTTTCCCCACGCAGCTCGTAGGCCGAAAAGTGCAAATACTCCGAGTCGGCAATGAGGCTGTGAAGAATCTCGTAATCGTACAGCTTCTTGGTGACGCCGAAATCGAGGCCGAACGTGCGCTGGCCGTCGGGGCTGATGAGGGTATAGCAGATGCCGGAACGGCCCCGCTTGATAGAGACATAGGTGTCGACGTCGTTTTCGCGCAGGTTGTTGATGTAGTCGTAGCCGTAATCATCGCTCCCGACACAGCCGATGAAGGAACAGCGAAGGCCGAGATTGCTGGCGCCATAGATGACATTGGTGGGCGAGCCGCCGGGCGAGATGGTCGGCAGATGCTTCTGGGCGATCTTCTGGAGCTTTTTCAGATTCTCCGGGGTGAGCTCGATGCTGTTGCCTTTCGGCAGGTCGAGCGAGACCAGCTCCTCGTCCTCGACCTCGATGATGATGTCGGTCAGGGCGTCGGAAATGGCCGAGAGCTGATATTTGCGTTGTCCCTTGGGCAGTCGTGGAGGCATCTGCGTCACCTCGTCGGAAGTCGGGCTGTACAACCCGCGTCGGTCCACGTTAGACGCCCGCCCGCGGAATGTCAATGCCGGACGGGCCGCGGGTAAACAGCGTGAAATCTCATTGCCTTGGAAACGGGTCTCGGGTATGCTAACGAAACGCGCGCCGTTCGCCGGTGACGCGGCAGGAGCGGGCCATGCAGGCCGCTTCCAGGGAAAGGAGACGGTAATGTTCAAGAGTTTTCAGGAAGTCGTCCAGTTCATCAAGCGGGAGAAGATCGTCAACGTCGATCTGAAGGCCTGCGACCTGTTCGGACGGTGGCGGCACCTCACCACCCCCGCCCGG
This sequence comes from Candidatus Ozemibacteraceae bacterium, assembly GCA_036567845.1. Lineage (GTDB taxonomy): Bacteria > Muiribacteriota > Ozemobacteria > Ozemobacterales > Ozemobacteraceae > MWAR01. The sequence continues at coordinate 12,776 of DATCTT010000338.1, forward strand.
TATCTGACGCCTCAGACGCTGAAGGAGGGCTTCGGCTTCGACGGGTCGAGTTATGGCTTCAAGAAGGTCGACAACAGCGACATGATCCTGATTCCCGACATCACAACGGGGTTCGTCGACCCCTTCTGGGATCAGCCCACCCTTTCCTTCATCTGCAACATGCACGTCACGGAAGGCGATGAGCCGCGCTTCGAGCAAGACCCCCGCTTCGTCTGCGACAAGGCCGAAGCCTTCCTCAAGACGCAGAAGATCGGCGAGACGCTGCTGCTGGGGCCAGAATACGAGTTCTACGTGTTCGACTCGGCCACTTTCAAGGATACAATGCAGGGTTCGGGGTATGCCATTGACGCGCGCCAGGCCCACTGGAACACCGGCGAGGCCGAGATGGGCAATTTCGGCTACCCGATGCCGCTCAAGGGCGGGTATCACGGGGAGCAGCCCGAGGACCTGTATGCCTCGTTCCGCGGCGGTCTCGTCGAGATGCTTTTCGACATGGGCATCAGCGTGAAGTATCACCACCACGAGGTCGGCGGACCCGGCCAGCTGGAGATCGAGACGGATTTTGGCACGCCGCGCAGCATGGCCGACAAGACCATGATCATTAAATACGCGACGAAGAACTTCGCCGTTGAGCACGAAAAGACGGCCACGTTCATGCCCAAGCCGATGTTCGGCGCCCCGGGCAGTGGATTCCACGTCCACTTCAAGCTTCAGGACAAGAACGGCAAGCCGCTTTTCGCGGATCCGAAGGGCTATGCTGGCATGAGCAAGACGGCGATCCAGTTCATGACCGGTATTCTCGTCCATGCCCGGGCGCTGGCGGCGTTCACCAACCCCTCGACCAACTCCTACAAGCGGCTGGTTCCCGGATACGAGGCGCCGGTCTCGATCGTGATGGCCCGCTCCAACCGCTCGGCCGCGATCCGTATTCCCGGCTATGTAAAAGAAGCCAACGACAAGCGGTTCGAGTTCCGCGCCGGCGACGCGACGGCGAACCCTTATCTCATGTTCGCCGCGATGCTCATGGCCGGGATCGACGGTGTCCGCCGCGGTCTTGATCCGAAGAAGGAGAACGTGGGGCCGGTCGACGGCAACATGTACGAGCTTCCCGAGAAGGAACGGAGCAAGATCCGGGCCCTGCCGACCAGCCTGCTCGAGGCACTCCAGGCGCTGAAGGAAGACCACGCGTTCCTGCTCGAGGGCGACGTGTTCACGAAGGGTCTGATCGACAACTGGATCCGACGCAAGACGGAGGAAGAGGCGATGCCGGTGGCTCTGCGGCCGCATCCCTACGAGTTCAACCTGTCCTACGGCTGCTGACCGGCCAATGACTGCACGCTCCGCGCTTTCGCGACGCCGGGGGTCTCCTGCCCCGCGGCGCCGCGGAGGCGCGGCAGCCGACCTTTTTGGGCTCCTGATGCCATGCTGACGGCCGAAACAGGTCTTCTGAGCCGCGCAGGATTACGGCCCGCCCGTGATCTGCGCGAAGAGGACGAGATCGCCGTCGCAGCCGGCTGGAGCGAGTCCGCGGCCGACGAGGTCGCCGACATCTTCGTCCAGTTCGATCACAAGGGGCCGGTGCTGACCCTGACGACCTCGCGAGGCGCGAAGCTGACGTGCAGCCCCGACCATCCCTGCTGCGGCCGAATGAACACGGTCGCGCGGCTGAATCATCTGTATCTGATGGAGCGCAACGCGCTGGGCTTCCGCGTCGGGCTTTCGACCGACCTGATGAAGGATCTGGTCGCAATGCAGCATCTGCGTCACGACCTGTTCCATCAGCAGGAGGTCGTGGACCGTCTCTGGATCATCGAATCGACCGAGAACCCCGCGAAGGCCCAGTTCCTGCTGAAATACGCCATGTTCAAATACGGCCTGCCGGATGTGCCGTTCGAGGCGCGTCAGATGGAGTCCGACCTGCCGGATGAAATGATTCATGAGTTATATAATCGCATCGACACACCATCGCGTGCCCACCAGCTCCTGCTCGACTGGCTGATGTATGAGAACAGCCCCCACGTCACCCTGCGGATAGCGAAGGCGGGCCAGACCGCCAGCAATGCCATCCAGTTCGTCATCTTCGGCGGCACCGAGCGGGCGCAGGGCCGTTCCGGCTATACGCATCTGATCCGCATCGACAACGTCCAGGACCCCGAGCGTGCCGAGCACAAGCAGTTCCGTCGCCGCCAGACGAGTCATGGCCAGTGGTATCTCGAGGTGACCCGCGACGACGACGAGGAGGCCCAGCTGTTCGTGAAGACCCTATCGGCTCTCGACAACCTCGAGATCGTGCGGAAGATCCAGCTGACGAAGAAGCCGGCCTTTTATCTGCTGCCCGCCTCGCATTTGAAGATCGGCATGCTCGTGCCCACGGTCGGCGAGCGTGGCACGATCGAGGAGGACAGCATCGTCTCGATCGAGACGACGGAGCACCAGGGGCCGCTGTATGATTTCAAGGTCCGAAACGGATGCACGTACATCGCGGGAGGCTGGGTCACCATGGCCTGGTCGGGAAGCGCTGCCAGTCCGGCGAGGAAAACCAGTGAACGCCAGCCTTGAACACCAGCTTGCAGGGCTGAACCCGCGCCAGATCGAAGCCGTCGAGATCACCGAAGGCCCTCTGCTGGTCGTGGCCGGCGCCGGTTCGGGCAAGACGCGCATGTTGACGATGCGCATCGCCTCGCTCATCGAGCGGAAGGGCGTCGATCCCTCGGCCATCCTCGCCGTGACGTTTACAAACAAGGCGGCAAAGGAGATGCGCGAGCGCGTCCAGGCGCTCCTGCCCGGCCGCGGGGAGGCCGTGACGCTCACGACCTTTCACACATTCTGCAGCCAGCTGCTGCGCCGCTGGCACGAGGCCGCGGGCTTTCCCGAGGGGTTCACAATCTACGACGAGGATGACAGCGAGAAGCTGATGAAGCTGGTGCTGGCAGATCTCGAACTGGATCCAAAAAAATACACACCCAGAGCCATGCTGGCGTTGATCTCGCAGGCCAAAAACGAGCTCGAGGGGCCCGACGAGTTCAAACCGCCGCATTTCGAGGCCGAGCGCATTACGGCCGTGTACCGGCGGTATCAGGAAGCCCTGACAAAGAACCAGGCCGTGGACTTCGACGACCTGATCTTCTGCGTCTGGAAGATGCTGAACGCGCGACCGGACCTTCTCGAGCGCATCCAGCAGCGGTACAGGTATTTTCTCGTCGACGAGTATCAGGATACGAATACGGCCCAATATAAATTGATCGCCCTGCTGTCATCGGCGAGCCGCAACCTGTGCGTCGTCGGCGACGAGGACCAGTCGATCTACAGCTGGCGCGGCGCGACAATCCGCAACATTCGCGAGTTCGAGAAGGATTTCGCGGGGGCGCGGGTGGTGTATCTCGAGCAGAACTACCGATCGACCCAGGGCATTCTCGACGCCGCCAGCGCCGTGATCGCGAACAACGCCGGCATCCACAAGAAGCGGCTTTGGACGACCAACGGCGCGGGCGAGATCCCTCGGTTCATCCACACCTCCGACGACCGGGAGGAAGCCGAACGGATCGTTTCCGAGATCCGGCGGCTCGAGCGGGACGGGACCCCGTTTGGACAGATGGCCGTGCTGTTCCGCATGAACAGTCTCAGCCGGACGATCGAACAGGCGCTGTCGGGCCAGATGATCCCCTACGACGTGACGGGCGGGCTCAAATTCTTCGAGCGACGCGAAGTGAAAGATATTCTTGCGTATCTGCGGTTTCTGGGCAACCGGAACGACTCGATCTCGCTGCGCCGCATCATCAACACACCCCGTCGTGGCATCGGGGACGCGACGGTCACGAAGCTCGCGGCATCGGGCGATCTCTGGGGCGAAGTTCTCGCCCAGGCCGCCGGGTCGCCCCAAAGCAAGCTCGGCGCGTTCGTGAAGCTGATGGAAGAGCTGGCCGAGACGGCGGAGAACGCCCCGGTCTCGGTGCTCACAAAAACGATTCTCGAGCGCACCCAGTACATCGAATGGCTGTATGAAACCGAAGAGGAGGAGGAGGCGAAAGACCGCGAGTCGAACGTCGAAAGCCTCCTGGCCGACATCCGGTTCCAGGAAGAGGAGAACCGCCATCTCACCCTGCGCGAGTATCTCGAGAAAGTCGCTCTGCATGCATCGGCGGACGACATCGACGAAGCGGCGGAGCGGGTGCACCTGATGACGCTGCACAATGCCAAGGGGCTCGAGTTTCCGGTCGTGTTCCTGATGGCGATGGAGGAAGGGGTGTTTCCGCACCACTCCTCGAAGGATCTGCCCCACCAGCTCGAAGAAGAACGCCGTCTGGCCTATGTCGGCATGACGCGGGCGATGCGTCGGCTGTATCTCACGGCCGCGCGGCGGCGCATGATGTTCGGGGGCTGGCTGAGCAACCCCGTTTCCCGTTTCATCGGGGAAGTCCCCCCCGGCATGCTCGAAGGGCGGCCCGGCGGCGGCACCAGCGCCGGCTTTGCCGGTTCCGGAACGAGTTGGCGCCCCTCCCCGGGATCGTCGACGCCAGCCTACACCTTCACCCGGCCCCAGGCATCGGCAGAACCGTCCCGCGATATACGAGCGCAGGCGCCGGCAAAGCCGCTTCCCAGCTACGGCTTCCGGAAGATCGCGACGCCCGCCGCGGGCAGTCCCAGTCCGGGTTCGGGGGTGACCCCGGAGAATTCCGAGCCAGGAACGATGCTGAATCTGCAGGCCGGAGCCGACGTCGTTCACCAGATCTTCGGGCGGGGCCGCGTCGCTTCGACCGAGGGCTCGCATCTCGGGGAGTTCCGGCTGACGATCGATTTTGCGACCGTGGGGCGCAAGACACTGCTCTTGCAGTATGCCGCGCTTCGGGTTATAAAGAAGTAACCATCCTCAGGAGGTCTATGAAATGCTGAGATTTCTGCGGTTCATCTGGAAGCTGCTCATCGTTGGAAGCGTTTTCGGGATCGGATACATCATCGGCCGCGAGCACAGCTTCGAGGAAGACGAAGAGTGGGATAACGAGGAAGAGAACAAATCCGGCGAAACCCCGTCGCCGGCAGGTGACACCCAGAAGAAGGCGGAACCGGCCGTTGCCGGCGGCGCCATCAGCTTCGAGTTTGCCGATGCCAAGGCCACCAGTGTCTCAGTCGTGGGCGATTTCAACGACTGGAACAAGGACGCAAATCCCATGAAGGCGGAGAACGGCGTCTGGAAGTGCAGCCTGTCCCTCAAGCCAGGCCGGCACGAGTACAAGTTCGTGATCAACCAGACCGACTGGATCAGTGATCCGAAGGCGAAAGAAACCGTCGCCGACAAGTACGGCGGTACCTCCTCCGTCGTCGACGTTCGGTAAGAAGCCCCTGTCATTCGCGGAACGGCGGATACGCCGTTCCGATTTCAACTTCCAGGACAATCGCGCACCGTGGTCAAAAAAATCTACCTGGAGGAAAGCGTAGACCGTGCCAGTCTGAAGGCGTTCGTTCAGCGCGTCTTCCATCTGTCGGGTCTCCACCTCACCGTCTATAACGAACGCGGCGAAGCCGTCGTCGGGGAACACGAACGTGTCCTCGGCGGCCCCGTCGAACCGGCCGACCTGAAGAGCTTTGCCGACGGTGGCACGATGATGCGGCCGGATGGCACGTCCCTGAAGGTCGTCAACCTCGACTGGCGGGGCCACCTGTATGGTGCCGTGCTGGTCGGCCCCTATCGGGTCGCCGATGCGGGTTCTGGGCCTGCCGCCGCGGGCGGCCCCTCGATCACCAGCCTCCAGCTCGAAGCCGTGACCGAGATGATCGAGCATTTTTTCACGCAGCAGGCCGAAGTCGCCTCCGAGCGCGAGGCGCTGCGCCGCAAGGAAAAGATCCTCTCGGTTCTCGAAGAGGCATCGAACATCATGAACTCGACGCTGGATTTCCAGAACCTGCTCGAGTTCCTGATGGATATAGCGATCGATATAACGGGTGCCACCTGTGGAGCGCTGCTGCTGAAAAAGGACAAAAAGCGGTATCTCGAAGTCGCGGTCGCGCGCGGGGCCTACCCCCAGGAAGTGAAGAAGATCCGCGTGCCGATCGGCCAGGGCGTCACCGGCTGGGTCGCCAAGAACCGCGAACCCCTCGTGATCCCGAACGTTCTGCTCGAGCCGCGCTACATTGAAACCCCCGAGGCCATCTACTCCGAGATGGCGGTGCCTCTGACGGTCGGAGATAAGCTGATCGGCGTCATCGCCGTCGACTCGTCCGAGATCAACGCCTTCACGAAGGATGACTGCACAACGCTAAACACGCTGGCCTCGATGGTCACGAAGGTCCTCGAGAACGCCCGGCTACTCAGCAGCTCGAACCAGCAGGTCCGGGAGATGAGCAACCTGTTCGCCATTTCCGAAAAGCTGTCGGAGCGCGCAGGTGAGGCCGACCTCCTGAACGAGGTCATGACGGATGCGGCAGCGGCGCTGGCCTGCAACGGGATATCCCTGATGCTCCACAACGGCGACCGGGATGACCTGTACATGGCCGCCAGTCTCGGGCTGCCCGGGGAACTCGAGTCCCTGCGCATTCCCGTCGGAAAAGGCATTCACGGCCTCGTCGCGGCCCAGCGCAAGGCCGTCCTGATCACCGATGTGACCCACGACGTGAGCGTCGTGAAGTTCTCGTTTCTCGACCATTTCTCGCGCTCGGTACTGGCCGTTCCGCTGGCGACGAAGGAGCGGCTCGTCGGGGTGCTGAGCGCGTATCAGAAAAAAGACGCGAGCCCCTTCACCGAAGCCGATGAGAAGCTGCTGACCACGATTGGCCGGCTGCTGACCTCGCATTTCGAGAACCGCCGCCTGTTCGACGACTCGCGCCGGAAACTTGAGTATCTGACCACGTTGTACAAAGTCAGTTCGTCGGTTTCCAAGACCCTGAACATCGTGCGCCTCTTCAACATGATTCTGCAGCAGGTACAGGACGTGATGGACGTCGAGAACTGTTCGTTGATGGCGTATGACCCGATGCGCAACCAGCTGTCGCTCGACGCCGCGATCGGCATGCCCAAGCAGCTCGTCGGCCACGTATTCGTGCCCGTCGGGGAGGGCATCGCCGGCTGGGTCGCACAGCAAAAGCAGCCGGTCCTGATCAGGGACATCTCGAAGGACGAGCGGTTCGCGAACCGGTCGGGCCGCCTCGAATACACGACCCGCTCTGTCCTGTCGGTGCCGATCCTTCACAACAAATCCCTGCTGGGCGTGCTCAACGTGAATAACAAGCGCTCGGGCAGTGCCTTCACAGAGGATGATCTGAATCTGCTGCTCAGTATATCAGGTCAGATATCACAAGCGATCGCGAACGCGAACCTGTATGAGCGGACGGAACAGCAGGTCGCCGAGCTGAGTCTGATCCAGGAGCTCGGAAAGGCGATCAACTCGTCGCTCGATCTCGACTCGGTGCTGACGTATTTCATCGACATGACCACGCGCATCACCGAGTCGGACCGCGCGACGCTGATGCTGTATTCCGAAGACACCCAGGAGCTGCACGTGCAGGTTTCGCGCGGCTTCGACGATGAACGGATCAAGGATGTGCGGTTCAAGATCGGCGAGGGAATCGCGGGCCAGGCTGCGAGACAGCGCAAGCCCCTGCGGGTGAGCAACACCGGCCTCGAGCCCCAGTTCAAGAAGCTGGCTCTGGAAACGGGTCCCAAGGCCGTCACGCTTATCTCGGCGCCGCTGCTGAATCGCGACAACCTCGTCGGCGTGATCAACTGCGAACGGGAGCTGGACAAGAAGGGTCCATTCACGGTCGAGAATCTCGACCTGCTCGACACCCTTGCCTCGCAGGCATCGGTGGCGATTGAGAATGCGCGGCTGTATCACAATCTGCTCAACGTCTACCTCGAGACGATCCGAGCCCTGGCGGCGGCGATCGATGCGAAGGACAGCTACACGCACGGCCACTCGCGCCGGGTCACCGACCTCAGCGTGGCTCTGGCGCTCGCGATGGAGCTTCCCCGCACCGAGGTCGATACGATCCGGCATGCGGCGCTGCTGCACGATGTCGGCAAGATCGGCATCAGCGAGCAGATTCTGCTGAAGCCCGGCCGGCTGACCGACGACGAGTTCGAGACGATCAAGTCCCATCCGCACATTGGGGCCGGCATTTTGAACTCGATCGAGTTTCTGAAGAACGTCTGCCTGATCATCGAGCATCACCACGAGCGGTATGACGGGCGCGGGTATCCGAGCAACCTGAAGGGGGATGAAATTCCTGTGGGGGCGAGGATCATCATGGTCGCCGACTCGTTCGACGCGATCACCTCCTGCCGGCCCTATCGCAAGCCGTTGACGTTCGATGAGGCGATGGCCGAGATCGGCCGGTGCGCCGGGACGCAGTTCGACCCGCAGGTCGTCGCGGCGTTCACGCGGCTGCGCGAGTCGCCCTTCTGCCCGATCTGGCTCAGGGCGACCTCGCTCGAAGAGGCAGAACGCAGCGGCGTGACCGCCGATCCGGCGCTGTTCATTCCCGCCAGCCTGAAAGGCCGCTGATTCCGGCCACCTTCCGTCAGGCCAGAGTGATCTTCATCGAGATGTCGAGGGCACGGGCGCTGTGGGTGACGGCGCCAACCGAGACGTAATCGACGCCTGTCGCGGCGGCGGCGGCGATTGTTTCGAGCGTGATGCCGCCGGACGCCTCGAGGGGAATCCGGCCCGCAACGCGATCAACGCAGCGTTTCATCCGTTCCGGCGACATGTTGTCGAGCATGATGATGTCGGCGCCGGCATCGATGGCCATCTCAAGCTGTTCAAACGTGGCGACCTCGACCTCGATCTTCACGGCAGGACCGACCCGGCTGCGCGCCGCGGCGACGGCGGCGCGGATATCGCCACCCATCGCGGTGATGTGGTTGTCCTTGAGCATGACCATGTCGAACAAGCCGAACCGGTGGTTGACGCCTCCCCCGGCGCGGACGGCGGCCTTTTCCAGGTCACGCAGGCCCGGCGTGGTCTTGCGGGTGTCGAGCAGCCGGCAGCGGGTTCCCCGCATGGCGTCGACAAAGGCGCGGGTAAGGGTCGCAACACCAGACAGCCGCTGGACCAGGTTCAACAGGGTGCGCTCGGCGGTGAGCAGCGTGCCGACGGGGCCGGTCACCTCGGCGATGACGGTGCCGGGTTTCACCTCGGTCCCATCCTGCGCGAGCAGCGTCACGACGGCGGCTTGGCCGGCGTTGCCGGACCACCGGCGCCGCTCCTCGACAGATCGGACAACGGCTTCGATCAGGCCGAGGCCGAAGATGATCCCCATACTTTTCGCCATCACCCGGCCAACTGCCTGCCTCGCCGCCGCCGGCCCGATCGATTCGACGGAAATATCACAGTCATGCGGCCCCAGATCTTCTGCCAGAAATGCTCCGATACGCGGGTTCATCATCTGCCTCCCTCGGTGGGTTCGATGGCTCCATACTACCGCCGAACGCCCCCGGAAATCACGCAGGCTCCATTATATCTTATACTATTCTTTACACTCGTTTACGATTTCCGACTCGCACACGCGGGCTGGATGTGGTACCCTTGCGGCCATGAACGCCTTCACTCCTCATCAAACCGTCCGCTGGTTCCTCCTGCTGGCAGTCGTCCGGCTTGCGGGAATCCCTGGTTCTCTGTTCGCTCAGCCGGCATCTGGTCCTTGGACGCTTGAACAGTGTTTGGAATACGGGCTGCGCAACCATCCGACGATCCGCAGTTCCCAAGCAGCGGTGAACGCCGCCCAGTCCCGGATCGGCAGCACCCGGAGCAGTATGGGCACGAAGATGAACGTGCAATCAGCCTTCACTCGGAATCGGCAGGAGTTCCGACGGGCCCGTTCCACCACCGGTATTTCGGGAAGCGACGACCTGATCGATTCGACCTCGAGCAGCGTGACGGTGCGCAAGACGCTGACGGATGCCGGCCAGACCGCGGCGAAGCTGAATGCCGCCCGGCGTGATTTCGACGCCACGCGGGCTGCCCGCACCTGGGACGACGTCACGACCGCCGTCGGAATCAAGACGGCATATTTCCGGGCTCTTCAGGCCCTGGCCCAGGTCACCGTGCAGAGGGACCTGCTCCACAGTTACGAGGTGCATCTCGAAAAAGTCCGGGGATTCGTCGACGTGGGCTCCCGGGCCCCGTATGACATCACGAAGGCCCTCGTCGATGTGGCAAACACAAAAGTCGCGGTGATCAAGGCGGAAAGCGAAGCCCGGAACATGCTCTCAGCGCTTTCGAAGGCCGTCGGTTATGAAGGCACGATCGAGGTCGCCTCGCAGCCTGGATTTTTAAAGCTTGTCCAGCCGGAACTCGACACCGAGCGGATCATTGAAGAGGCTCTCTCCCGAGCGGATCTGCGCCAGGCGCAATTCAAGGTCGAAGCGGCACAGCAGAGGCTGGTCGGAGCAAAGCGGAGCATGAATCCATCGCTCTCGGGCTCGGCCGGGTATGACTGGAGCGGGACGGTCTCCCCGCTCGACCGGAGCTGGAGCGCGGGCTTGCAGCTCTCGGTGCCCGTGCTCGACGGCAAGCTGACCCGCTACTCCATCGAAGAACAGCGAAGCAGTCTGGAGCAGGCGAAAGCCGCTCTTGATCAGAGCCGTCTGGCGGTCCGGGTCGAGAGCGAAACGGCAATCACCGGCGTTCGCGACGCGTTCCAGCGTCTCGAGGCATCGGAGGTCCTTCTCCGACAGGCAGCCGAGTCCCTCTCGCTGGCGGAAGGCCGATTCGATGCCGGCCTCGGTTCGCCAATCGAGATCACCGATGCCCGAGCAGCCTACTCTTCGGCCCGTGGAAGCCATATCACGGCCTACTATGACAGCCTCATCGCCCTCGCCAATCTGGATCGCGCCCTTGGCCTCCTCCCTCCCGAGGCAGGAGGTGTTTCGGGCTGGACGACCGGGGCGGTCACCGACGAGAGCGTCGCGGAATCCGACATCGCCTCGTTCCCGCCAGTGGCTTCGGCAAGTGGCACGGCAGACCGGCCCGGGGAGCTTTCGGCGGCGGGCACGATTCCCGTTCCACCAGCCTCCTCCACACAATCCCCCGAAGAAGATGACGGAGCGGACGAATGAAATACGGGTGTATCGCTGTTGTTCTCATGACAATCCTGGGCCTGATCGGTGGCGGCTGGTATTGGTATAGCCAACGGAATGCGCCTCCAACCTGGAATTTCGAGGAAGTCACCGAGGGGGAGATCCGCCAGACGATCTCGGCCACAGGCTCGCTGGCAGCGGTCACGACCGTTGAAGTGGGCTGCCAGGTCAGCGGCATTATTGCCTCGATTTCGGTGGATTTCAACGACGTCGTCCGGGAGGGGCAGCTAATTGCGCAACTCGATCCGTCCACGCATCAGGCGCAGGTCGAGCAGGCGACGGCGAATCTCGAGAACGCCCGGGCGAACGAACAGAACAGCATCGCCCAGATCCAGAACCTGCGGGCCTCGATGCTGGGCGCGAAAGCCGACGAGCAGGTCGGGCTGGCCAATGTCCGCAAGGCGGAAGTGGCGGTGACGGATGCGGAGCGGAACTACAAGCGCATGAAGGAGCTGGCGACCCGGCGGCTCGTCTCCCAGTCGGATCTCGACTCGGCCGAAACAGCGTATGATTCGGCGAAAGCGGCCCTTGAAGCCGTGAAAAGCCAGATGGCGACCTACCGGGCGAAACAGGGATCAATCGAAGCCCAGATCGCGGCCGCCGAGGCGCAACACAGCGGAACCCTTTCCCAGATCCGCCAGATGGAAGCGCTGCTCAACGTCGCCAAGATCAACCTCAGCCGCACGAATATCTACTCTCCCATCGACGGAGTCGTCGTCTCGCGGAAGGTCGACGTCGGCCAGACCGTCGCGGCGAGTCTCCAGGCGCCCACGCTGTTCACAATAGCGAAAGATATGCGACGCATGCAGATTGAGACAGCCGTCGACGAGGCGGACATCGGCCTGGTGAAGGAAGGCCAGACGGCCCAGTTCACGGTCGACACGTTCAAGGGGCGCACCTTCCGGGGCCGCGTCTCCCAGGTGCGGCTCTCCCCGACGGTGTCCTCGAACGTCGTGACCTACTCGGTCATGGTGATGGTGGACAACGATGATTTGGTCCTCATGCCCGGCATGACGGCGAACGTCGAGATCCTCGTCGAGAGCCGGGAGAAGGTCATCCGGATCCCCTCCCAGGCGCTGTTCTTCAAGCCGCCGACGGGATACACCCCCGCGAAGCTGCCGCCCCTCCCCGAAGGGAACCAGCACGTCCGGGTCTGGATCCTCGCCTCCGACTCGATGCCTCTCCCGGTCACGATCAAAACGGGCATCAGCAGCAACCGATACACGGAGCTCGTGGAAGGGGATCTGAAACCCGGGCAGCAGCTGCTCGTCACCAACAAGGCCTCGGCGAACGGGAGAAGCCGTGCGCCGAGGGGCCCCATCCACCTATGAGCCAGGCCGGAAACGACCCTTCGCCGGTCCGGGCCGGGAAGGAATCGCCCCTTCTTGAGATTTCGGGTGTTCACAAGACGTATTTCATGGATGGCGTCACGGTCAAGGCGCTTCGCGGCGTCGATCTCACCGTGTATCGTGGCGAGTTCGTGGCGATCATGGGCGCCTCGGGGTCGGGCAAGTCGACGCTGATGAACATCCTCGGCTGCCTCGACCGACCAACGCACGGAGTATACAAGATCAATGGCGTCGAGGTATCGCACCTCTCGAAGAACCAACTCGCAACGGTGCGGAACCGACAGATCGGCTTCGTCTTTCAGGGATTCAACCTGCTGTCCCGCACGAGCGCCCTCGAGAACGTGGAGATGCCGATGGTCTACGCAAATGTGCCCCCGGAAGAGCGGCGGGAACGCGCTCTGGCGGCGCTTGCCTCGGTCGGCCTCACCGGCCGGGAGCATCACACATCGAGCCAGCTGTCGGGAGGCCAGCAGCAGCGCGTCGCGATCGCCCGCGCTCTGGTCAACAAGCCTGCGGTGATTCTCGCCGACGAGCCGACAGGCAACCTCGACTCGCGTTCGAGCGTCGAGATCATGGCGATTTTCCAGGGGTTGAACGAACAGGGCATCACGATCGTCCTAATCACCCATGAACCGGATATCGCCCAGTATGCAAAGCGCAACGTGCGCGTGAAGGACGGATCGATATTCAGTGACCTGCCGGTCGGGCGGCAGCTCGATGCGACGGCCGAGCTCGCTGCGCTGCCGCCACTCGAACAGAACGGCACGGCCGATGAGATCGAGCCGCCGATTCCCGTCGAGGAAGAAGGAGCGTTACTGCCATGAATCTCTGGGGCGTCATCCGCCTCGCGCTGATCAGCATCGCGCGCAACAAGATGCGCTCGTTTCTCACGGCGCTGGGAATCATCATCGGCGTCGGCTCCGTCGTGACGATGGTCGGGGTCGGCCAGGGGGCGTATTCATCCGTTCAGAACGAGATATCAAAAATGGGCACGAGCCTGATCATGATCATGCCGGGCAGCTCGATGTCGGGCGGCTCGCGCATGGGGGCCGGCACCAAAACGACCCTGACAGAAGAAGATGCGCAGGCAATCGAGGCTGACTGTCCGTCTGTCTCGATGGTTTCCCCCATCGCCCGGTCCGGGGCCCCGCTGGTCTACGCGAACCAGAACTGGACCTCCTCGGTCATGGGTGTCGGCGCCGATTATCTTGGCATCCGGGCCTGGAACCTCGCTTCCGGGCGATTTTTCACTGATCAGGAGCTGCGCAACGGCGCGAAAGTCTGTGTGATCGGCAAGGTCGTGGCCGAGAACCTGTTCGGGTCGATCAACCCCGTGGGTCGCTCGATCCGGATCAAGAAAATGCCCTTCGACGTTGTGGGCGTGCTCGAAGAGCGCGGCCAGAGCGGGCCGAACCAGGACCAGGACGACGTCGTCGTGGCCCCGCTGACAACGGTTCAGCGCCGTATGCTGGGCGTCACCCACATTCACATGGTGATGGCCTCGGCCGTGAGCGATGAGGCGGTCAACGCGGCCAAGGAGGAGATCACGACCGTCCTGCGCCGGCGTCACCGCCTCCTGGACAAAGAGGAAGACGATTTTCAGATCCGGACCCAAGCCGACATCGCAGCGATGGCCGGCTCGACGCTCGGCATCATCACCCTGCTGCTGGGAGCGATCGCCTCGGTCTCCCTGGTGGTCGGCGGCATCGGCATCATGAACATCATGCTCGTCTCGGTCACGGAACGGACCCGAGAGATCGGCATCCGGATGGCAATCGGCGCCCGGGCCCGCGACATCCTGACTCAGTTTCTCGTCGAGTCGGTGACGCTTTCGTGCGTCGGCGGCCTTCTCGGCATTCTGGTCGGGATGGGGCTGACCAGCATCATATCCCGGTTCACCGAGTGGCAGGTGTATGTCTCGGTTCCGGCAATGATCGTCGCCGTCACCTTCTCGGCCACCGTCGGCATCTTTTTCGGCCTGTATCCCGCATGGAAAGCCTCCCAGCTCGACCCGATCGAGGCGCTGAGATTCGAGTAACTATATATTTTATTTTATTGAATAGCGCGACACAGAAGACGTGAAAGGATTCCGATTGTCGTGATTCCGGCCGCCGGGGCATTTTCCTCGAGGCCACGGCCTTCGATGAATACACTGGTGTTCTGGACCGTTCCGGTGACCGAGCCGGCGAACGCAGCAAAGAGAGTGCCGGCTGCCACGGTTTTGAGCGTTCCGGCAAGTCCCGTTGCCGCCTGGCGGATCACGGCACGGGCATTCTCATCGGGGGCATACAGCTGTGCCTTGATCACACGTGCGTCGATCAGGCAGCGAAGGGTTCGCACCCGGTCCCACGGGAAGGGGAGCAGCCCCGGTCCCTGCCCCGCAGGTCGCGAAAGATCGAGCAGGCGCCCGATGTCCGCCTCGAGAGCTGCAACGGGCCGGAGTCCGGCCATCCGATGAAAGGCTTTCCAGGTTTCGGCATCGAGCTCCGCACCTGACCGGAGCGCATCGAGGATATTTCCCTCGAGGCCAGCCGGGCAGAGGAGCAGGAATCCGCGCCCGACATGCAGGATCGGCCGGTCGGCGGCGGCCTCGGCCCCGACGGGGTTCACGGTGAACCCCTCCTCGCGCTTCATGCGTGCGCCGGCAGGGAACAGCGGCTCCCAGGCTTCCGGGGTGACCGGGCCGGTCACGAGCACAGCATACTCGCCCGGGCCGCGCGCATAGATGAAAAGATCCTCGGGAACAAACCGCTGCGTGGTGGCGAACTCGCGCAGCCGGCGGAGCATGCCGTCCGGATCCGCCTTTTCCCCGGCATTCGCCCTCCCTCCGGCACGTTCACGAACCTGTTCGCGGACGCTGCCCGCGATCCGGAATGCGGTGGCAAACAGATCGCCGGTTGCCGTCGCCGGGCTGGCGGCCAGTCGGTCGAACCCCTCCTTCAGCCGGAAATATCCGCACACCGTCGGGTCGGCCAGGGGCGCGGGAATGACCAGCTCCGGGGCGGCGGAGGCACCGGCGGATGACAGAAGCGATCCGGACAGGACGACAGCCGTGACGGCGAACAGCGCGATTCCCGAAAGAACGGCAGAGCGAAACATGTTCATACGGCACTTCACCCCTTCTCCCTACCGGTGTCGGCTGAAAGCGGGGAATCGTCCAGCCTTTCACATCCGGCGTGAAGAAAATCCAGGCATCTGCCGATACAAGGTCACCGGGGAGGTTGCCATGTCATCCACCGAGGATCGGTCAGCGACGCGCCGGACGCTCTCGAAGCGGATCCGGCGGCGGCTTGGCGTCGTCCTGCTGACGGCGGCCGTGGCCGTCTGCTGCTGGATTCTGATGCCCGCGATCGTCGACGCGGCCGCCTGGGCGCTCAACTCGACCCGCTGGACCGATCGAGACGAGGCGGTCTACAGCGATTTCGTGGCACGTCTCGGCGAGTCCGGCCATGGCAACCTCAACCGGTTCATCCGGGACCGCACCCAGAATCCTCTCTATGGCGAAGAGGACCAGAAGTTCAACCTCTCGCCCGACTGCGCCGACTTTCCGTATCTGATCCGGGCCTATGTTGCCTACAAGCTGCGGCTGCCGTTCGGCTATGTCTGTGAGATCACGAAGAGCAGCCGCGGGGACGAGCGGTACAGCCGGGGCAACCGGCCGAAGTGCTTCAAGGACCAGGACGCCTTCAGTTCGCCCCAGAAGCTGTTCAGCTATGTCACCCTCGTGAATTCCGGTTACTATAGAATGGCGCCGACCGTCAACGACGGGGACACATATCCCGTGCGCATCGGCCCCGACACGATCCGTCCCGGGGCGATCTACTACGATCCAAACGGGCACGTGGCGCTCGTCTACAAGGTGACCGAGGACGGGCGGGTCCGGCTCATTGACGCGCACCCCGACCGGAGCGTCTCACGGCCGTGGTTTGGCGGGAAGTTCGCCCTCGGCTCGGCGGAACAGGGAGGAGGTTTCCGGAAATGGCGGCCTATGTGGTATGGCGGTGATGGCCGGATTCACCGGGTCGAGAATCACAATATCGATGACTATTCATCCGACGACCAGTATCGCGGCAGTTACGAGTTCCAGGGAATGAACGGCCTCTCGTATTTCGATTACGTGCGGGCCCGGCTCAGTTCGCGGGGTGGCCGGGTACGGCCGCTCGAGGATTTCCGGGCGATGATGGAAGACATCCACGAGGATATCAGATACCGGGCGCTGGCCGTCGATCTGTGCATCCAGGCAGGCATCCAGCGCAAGCCTCATCCGGGCGAGCTGCCCTGGAACATCTACGGCACCGATGGCGAGTGGGAATCCTACTCGACCCCGTCCCGCGATGCCCGGCTCAAGGTGGCCGTTCAGGAGTTTTTCCACCAGACCGTCCGGATGGTCGAAATGGCCGCGCGGGGAGACCCCGCCCTCGAGTATGGCGGTTCGTCGACCCAGCTTGCCGCCGAGCTTCTGCAGTTGTATGACGAGCTGAGCCCGCAGCTCACCGTCTCCTACACAAACACCGCCGGCCAGCCGATCCGGCTGACCTTTCACCAGCTGATCGGGCGGCTGTTCGACCTCTCTTTCGACCCCTACCATGCCATCGAATACCGGTGGGGGGCGCGCGGGGAGGAGCTCAGAACCGCTCCGGCCGATGCGGAGAAAGCCCGGATGTATGAGCGGGAGCGTCGTCTCCGAAACCAGCTGGAACGGCTGTACAATGTGCCCACACCTCTTGCCATGGGCCCCGAGCGGCCGCCCGACATCGACGTCAGAAACTGGCTTGCAGCAACAGCCGGCGGGGCGCCGCCCCGGACCGAGATCGTGATTGCGAGTGC
>DATCTT010000339.1:0-3167 GCA_036567845.1 Candidatus Ozemibacteraceae bacterium
CGCGGAGCGCGCCGACTCCCGCACCAGAGCCGGAACCGGTGATGGACATCGGGATCGACACCGCCGCCCCTTCCGCCGATGAGTCCGGAGAGGCCCCGGCCGCGGCCATGGATGTCGACGAGGATCTCGCCGGGCTGTTCATGGGGATCGAGGGCAAGGCCCCCCCGAAAGCCCCGCCCGTCCAGAAGGTAGCCAGGCCCGTTTCTCAGCCGAAGCCCATGGAAGAGCCCACTCCCGCTGCGATGGAGTTCGATTCCAATTCTATAGATATTGATATAGACCAATCAGCGGAACCCGGCGACACCGCCGTTCCCGTGGCCGATTCCACCTCCTCCGAACCCGTCGCCGAACCCGGATTCGAAATGGCCGACGCGGCGGAACCCCCTCCCGTTCTCGATGAAATGCCGCCGCTCACCCCCCAGCAGCAGCTCGAGGAAAACCGCCGCCGGCTTGGCGAGACAAAGGACCCCGACGAACGTTACTCTCTCGTCCTCGAAATGAAGGAGCTCGGCCTGGCCGAGGCCAACCCCGACTTCGTCAGGCTTCTGGGTGACGAGCTGAAGGACATTCGCGAGATCGCCGCCGAGTATCTCGGCGACGTGGCCTGTCAGGAGGCTGTGCGGCCGCTGATCCAGTGCCTCGCCGGCGGCGACGCCTCGATCAAGTTCATCGCGGCCCGCTCGCTCGGCAACATCAAGTCCGAGGAAGCCGTCATCCCGCTGATCAAGCTCCTCGAAGAGGACAACGACGATCTGCGGTATGTGGCGCTCGAGTCGCTCGGCAAGATCGGCGCCGTCTCGGCCCTCAAGGCTGTCTCGGCCTTCCTCAAGAGCCGCAACCACGATCTGCGCTACATCGCCTGCGAAGCGATCGGCAACCTCCACGAGCCCCAGTCGGTCAACATCGTCCTTCCGCTGCTGAAAGACCCCGACTTCGAGGTGCGTCTCAAGGCCATCGAGGCCCTGGGCCGGATCGGTTCGACCGCTGCCTGCGACCAGCTTCTGGTCATGCTCGGCGAGGACAATGAGCGGCTCCGCCTCGCGACCATCCAGGCCCTCGGCCAGATCAGGAACCCCAACGCCGTCGACGCGATGATCGATATCTTCCAGGTCAGCACGCCGCAGATTAAGGAGAAGATCATCTGGTCGCTCGGGGAGATCGCCAGCGACCGTGCCGTTGAGCCCCTCCTCGCCCTCTCCCAGAACTTCAATCCGCGCCAGATCCAGCTCTCGATCGAGGCATTCGCGAAGATCAAGTCCCCGAAAGCCTGCCGCTTCGTCCTCGGCATCCTCGACCGCGCCGACAAGACCGTCCGCCTCCGCGCCATCGACGCCCTCGGCGAGATCGGCGAGAAGGCCACGGCCGGCAACCTCGTCCCGTTCCTCGACGCGCCTGAGCCCGAGTTGAAGATGGCCGCCGCGCGGGCGCTGGGCAAGATCGGCAACCCGGTTGCCATCGATCCGCTGGTAAACCGCCTGTCCGACTCGGAACGCGACGTCCGGCTGCACGCGATCGAGGCGCTCGGCCTGATCCGCGGCGCCAAGGCGATTCCGGCCCTCATCCGCTCCCTCGCCGAGCAGGACGATCAGATCGTCGCCAAGGCGGAATGGGCCCTGTGCGAGCTCGAGGAGATGGCCGTCGAACCCCTGACGAAGGCCCTCGCCGTCGAGCAAGCCGCCGTCATCCCCTCAGTGGTGCGCGTTCTGGGCCGCATCGGGAACATCCGCGCCATCTTCCCCCTCATCAAGGTTCTTGAGACGGCCGGAGAGAGCCTCAAGCGCACAGTCGCCGACAGCCTGCTCACGATCGACCGGCATCTGACCGAGTCGAACCCGATCTCCGTCATCCTCAAGGAAGGGTATGCCTGGGCCCAGTTCTCGATCGCCGAGGCCCTCGCCCAGATGGATGACGAGCGGGCTTTCGCGCTTCTCATCAAGATCGCGAAGGATACGCTGACCGAGAAGGATTTCAAGAAACTCGCCGGCATCCCCGACAAGCGGATCGTCGAGTGCAGCACCCAGATCCTTCACCTGATCAAGCTCAACGTCGCCCAGCTGTTCGCCAAGGTCGGCAACGACAAGGCGATCCCCGTTATTCGCGACTTCTTCGCCCAGGGGGATGCCTCGCAGCGCCAGTGGTGCGTCGAAGCCCTCGGCGGCATCCAGACCGAAGGGGCGCTCGATGCCCTGATCGACATCCTCAAGAAGCCCGAGTTCCAGATTCCGCTCGATCTGCTCAGCAAGCAGCTGATCGCGAGCAAGAGCCGCAAGCTCGTTGAGAAGCTGCTTCTCGCCGCTTCCCACCCGGCCGAGCCCGTGCGGTATGCCATCGCCTCGGTTCTCGGCGAAACCCGCGACCCGCGCGCCATCCGCACCCTCTCCCAGCTGGTGAAGGATCCGGCCGACAAGGTGCGCAGCGCCTCGATCGAGGCCATCGGCAAGATCGGCACCACCGCCGCCGTGCCGCCGGCGATCGAAGCCCTGAAGGATGCGGTCGAGGCCGTCCGGGCGAAGGCCGCCCAGGTCCTCGGCGAGCTGCGCGACACCGCAGCCGTCGAGTTCCTCGAGAAGGCCACGAACGACACCTCCGAGCTCGTGCGCCAGCTCGCCGTCAAATCCCTGGCCCAGATGGCGGACGCCCGCGTGCCCGATATCATCATCCGTGCCCTTTCCGACAAGTCAGCCGTCGTGCGCGGCACCGCGGTCGAGATGCTCGGCCAGCGGAAGGACCGGGTCGCCCTGCCCCACCTGATCAAGTCCCTCGAGGATTCAGCCGAGTCCGTCCGGGAAAAGGCTGCGGCGGCGCTTGCCCTGATCGGCGACACACAGGCCGTCATGCCCCTGCTCACGCGGCTCGACGATCCGTCGCCGCTCGTTCCGCTTGCGTGCAGCGAGGCCGTCGTCAGCTTCCGCGCCCGTTCGTATCCGGTCCTGGTCGAGGCCCTCAAACACACGGAGGAGCGCATCCGGCGCCACGCCTGTGATCTGCTGATCCGCATCGGCGAAGACACGCTCGTCCAGAAGCTGCTCCGTCTCGCAAACGACCGCAACAACTTCCTCCGTGAGAACATCGCCCGCATTCTCGGCCGCATCGGCGGGGCGAAGGTCGTCGATACGCTCGTCGCCCTCCTCGCCGACCGCAACGGCTCGGTGCGCCGCACCGCCGCC
>DATCTT010000340.1:0-2436 GCA_036567845.1 Candidatus Ozemibacteraceae bacterium
GGCCCGGCGAGCCCGACGACTATGTGTTCATCGACTTCGGCCCGGGCGCCGCCGGAAACGTGAAGAGCGTTCCGGCCGACGAGCTCGGCGGGGCCGCTGCCCCGGCCGTGACGATCTCGATCGCCAAGCGCCAGGGGACGAACGCGATCACGATCACTCACGAGATCGAACGCCGGATCGAGGCCCTGCGCGGCCGGCTCATCCCCGAGGGCGTCCACGTCCAGGTCACCCGCAACTACGGCGAGACCTCGAGCGAAAAATCCAACGAGCTGCTGTATCACATGGGCCTGGCCACGATCTCGGTCGCCCTGCTGATCATGCTCTCGCTCGGCCTGCGCGAGTCGGGCGTCGTTGCCACGGCGATCCCGGTCACGCTTGCCCTGACGCTTCTTGCATTCTATGTTGGTGGTTATACATTGAACCGTATAACCTTGTTTGCGCTGATCTTCTCGATCGGTATTCTCGTCGACGACGCGATCGTCGTCGTCGAGAACATGGTCCGGCACTTCGCGATGAAATCGAACGCCGGCCGCGATCCGGCGACCGTCGCCGTCGAGTCGGTCGACGAGGTGGGCAATCCGACGATTCTCGCGACCGCGACCGTCATTGCCGCCATTCTTCCCATGGCCTTCGTACGGGGGCTTATGGGGCCGTATATGCGGCCGATCCCGGTCGGGGCCTCGGCGGCCATGGTGTTTTCGCTCATCGTCGCCTTCATGGTCACCCCCTGGGCGGCCCTCCGGTTCCTGAAATTCGAGAAAGCCGGGGAACAGGGCAATGACCACCATGCCCACACCGACGACTGGACGACTCGGGTGTACCGGAAGATGATGCATCCGCTGATCGACAATCCCCGGGTGCGCCGCTGGTTCCTCGTCGGGATCGTCCTCCTGCTGCTGGCCGCGATGGCCATGGTGCCGCTGCGCCTGGTGAAGGTGAAGATGCTGCCGTTCGACAACAAGAGCGAGTTCCAGGTCATCATCGACATGCCCGAGGGAACGGCCCTCGAACGCACCGCCGAGGCGGCTCAGGCTCTGACGGCCTATCTGCGGACGGTTCCCGAAGTGATCGATATCGAGTCGTATATCGGATTGTCCGGTCCCTACAACTTCAACGGCCTCGTCCGGCACTACTTCCTCCGGAGCGGCTCGAACGTCGCCGATCTCCAGGTGAACCTCGTCGGCAAGGAGCACCGGTCCGCCCAGAGCCACCAGATCGCCGTCCGGGTGCGCCCCGAACTCCAGAAGATCGCCGCGCCCTTCGGCGCGAACGTCAAGGTCGCCGAGGTGCCGCCGGGCCCGCCCGTTCTCGAAACCCTCGTGGCCGAAGTCTACGGCCCCGACCTGGAGAAAACGATGGCCCTCGCGCGCCAGATCGAGGCGCAGTTCCGCCAGACGCCCGGGGTCGTCGATATCGACACCTATATGGAGGACGACCGCGAAAAGGTGCGCTTCGACGTCGACCGTGAGAAGGCCGCTCTCCTGGGCATCTCGGCCGAGCAGATTGCCGGCATGGTCCGCATGGCCGTCGACGGCTCCGTCGTCAGCCTGATGCGCCTTCCCCGGGAAAAGGAAGACGTGCCGATCCTCGTCCGGCTGCCGAAAAGCCGCCGGACCGGGGTCGAAGCCATCCTCGCCCTCCAGGTCGTCTCGCCGGCGACCGGCCGGCAGGTGCCGCTGAGCGAGCTCGTCCGCCCCAGCACGGGGCTCGAAGCGAAGAGCCGGTATCACAAGAACCTCAAGCCCGTCGTCTACGTGCTCGCCGACGTGGCCGGTTCCGAGGAAAGCCCGGTCTACCCGATCCTCAACCTGATGCGCGATGTCGAAAAGCTCACCGCCCCCGACGGTGGCCACGTCACCCAGTGGCACACCCGCGTGCCCACCGACACGTCGGGCTATGCCGTGAAATGGGATGGCGAGTGGCACATCACCTACGAGGTGTTCCACGATCTCGGCTTGGCCTTCGCGGTCGTGATGCTGCTGATATACATTCTCGTCGTGGCGTGGTTCCAGAACTTCGTGACGCCGCTGACGATCATGGCGCCGATTCCGCTGACCCTCGTCGGCATCCTTCCCGCGCACTGGGCCATGGGGGCCTTCTTCACCGCGACCTCGATGATTGGCTTCATCGCCGGGGCAGGCATCATCGTCCGCAACTCGATCATCCTCGTCGACTTCATCCAGCTCAAGCGCGCCGAGGGACTTCCGCTGTCGGAAGCGGTGGTCGAAGCCGGAGCAGTGCGATTCAGGCCGATGCTGCTCACCGCTGCCGCCGTCGTCGTCGGGGCCGGCGTCATCCTGTTCGACCCGATCTTCCAGGGCCTCGCGATCAGCCTGATGGCCGGGGAAGTGGCCAGTACCCTGCTCGCCCGGATCGCCGTTCCCGTGCTGTATTACATGGAGGCGGCGCACGAGGAGAAGAAGTCCTGAGAGTCGG
>DATCTT010000341.1:0-4406 GCA_036567845.1 Candidatus Ozemibacteraceae bacterium
TCAACATCAAGGGAAACTCCTACCGGCTCAAGGAGAAGGTCAAGGCCGGGCTGATCCGGGAACCCGAAATCGAACCGTCATGAACAGGTGGGGGTCATTTTTCGATGACCAAAAGGGGGCAAAATTAGATGTCGGTTGACAGCTGGTCGACTCCACCCGGGTCAAGGCGGGGAAGAACCCGCGAGGCTCGGCCGCTCATCTGGCCGTCACCGCCGTCCCGGGGCCCGAGGTGGCCGGGCGTCCGACCATCGTCAAGCGGCTGGTGCACTTGCATGTGGGCGACTCCGAGGCCCTGCGTCAGCGGCTTCTGGGACTGCCGATCGAACGCCTCGTGCACGACGGGGGCATGAACCTCGGGGCCTGTGCCCCCAAAGTCCAGCGCTGCCGCCGGCATCTGGTGCACCAGCTCAATCACTACCTCTGGCTCGACGGCATGAAGGTCGAGCAGCGCCGGCACTACCAGAAGCGCCTGAAGCGGCTGCTGTGGCGCCAGGGGCCCCGAGCCCCCGAGGGCCTGGATGCCTTTATCAAAGAGCTGCAGCGCGACGGCTTCCGTCAATCGGCCGAGCACCTCCAAAACGCTCAGCCGCAAACCTTCACCTGGCAAGCCGACAAGGGCTTTGCCTTTACGACCACCGCTCCTCTGGAGCGGGAGATGAGGGAACTGAACCGCAGGGCCGATGTCGGAGCCCGATGGAGTGAGCGCGGGATCGAAAACGTCCTGACGGTGCTGTTCCATTACCGGCTCAATGAAATACCGATAGTGCCCCTAAGGACGTATCAGTAGGTAACGCGTTTTTGTTGCAATCAATAGATTAAAAGCTTATCCGTAAATAAAATGTGCTTCTTTCCGCATTTATGATATCGGTACTCTCGGTTAACATTCTATGTGATCGGGAGGGAGCATGGCCAAGCTACAGTCTTGGGAAGTCTCGGATGCGTTCTGGTCCAAGGTGGAGCCTCTGATCCCCGGGCCGGAACGGGAGCCCTACAAGCGTTATCGCCGTAAACCCGGCGGCGGCAGAAAGCCCATGCCGCCCCGACAGGTCTTTGAGGCCATCGTGTATGTGCTGCGCACCGGCTGCCAGTGGAAGGCCCTGCCCAAGGAGCGATTCGGCAGCCCCAGTGCCATCCACACCCACTTCATGCGATGGATGAAGGCCGGCTTCTTTGTTGCTCTGTGGCGGGCGGGGCTGGCCGAATACAACGAGATGGAAGGCATCGCCTGGCGCTGGCAGAGCATAGACGGGGCCATGGTCAAGGCCCCTCTGGCTCATGATGCCGTCGGGTTGGGCCCGACGGATCGGGGAAAAAACGGAGGCAAGCGCCATGTGCTGGTGGACGGCCGTGGAGTCCCGCTGTCGATCGTCGTAACCGGGGCCCATCGACATGATGTCAGCCAGCTGGAACGGGTCCTCGATGCGATTGTCATCGACCGTCCCAAAGGCAGACAGCATTTATGTACAGACAAGGGCTACACCGGGAAACCGGCACAACAGTCTATCAAAGAACGAAAGTACATCCCGCACGTCAAACAGCGCGGGGAGGAAATACAGGAGAAGAAAACCCATCCGCACCGCAAAGCGCGTCGGTGGGTGGTCGAGGTTTCCCACTCCTGGATCAATCGCTTCCGGAAACTCCTCGTGAGATACGAGAAGTTCGTCGTGAGCTACGAAGCACTATTACATATGGCCGCAGCCATCGTCGCCTTCAGAAAAGCAGGCATTATTTACGGATAAGTTCTAAATCAGCGCCTCATTTTAGCTTCAAGGAGAGGTGGTCTGGGCCTTCTCAGTGTTGCCCGGGCCTCCTCCGAAACGTTTCGGCCCCCGGCAACTCTGCGCTTCTTTTCCAGTTGCCTGAAAGACAAATGACCGCCGACTCACCTGTCTTACTGAAGACGGCCATTTCGCCCCTTGTAATAACCTCTGCCGGTATCCTGCCTGTTTGTTGTCCCGCTGTCATTCCCTCACCTGACCCGAGAACCTTGCGAATTCTGTTTTATGCCATCGTTCCGATGGTTTTACGAAAGCGCGCCAGGGAAAAGGAAAACAAGGCGCTCCCGATCAGGATTAGGGAAATGAACTGTGGCCAGACGACCGCAAGTCCCGCGCCGCGGTACAGGATGGCCTGGGCGAGAATGACGAAATGGGTGTTCGGCGCCGCCAGCATGATGAACTGGACGAACTCCGGCATGCTTTCTCGCGGTGTCGCGCTTCCCGAAAGCACCTGCAACGGCAGCAAGACAAGCATCATCAGCAGCCCGAATTGCGGCATCGAGCGGGCAATCGTGCCGAGAAAGATCCCGAGCGAGGTGGTGGCAAACAGGTGCAGCGCGGTACCGACGGCAAACAGCGGCAGGGAGCCTTCGATCGGTACTGCGAGCAACCCCCGGACAATAACGAGCAACGAAAAGAGAGAGACGCCAAGCACGAGCGCCGCCATCGCCCATATCTTGCTCACCATGATTTCGAAAGGCGTTACCGGCATGACGAGCAGATGCTCCACCGTGCCGTGCTCGCGCTCGCGGATCAGCGCCGCGCCCGTCAGGATGATGGATAGCATGGTCACGCTGTTGATAATCTGCATCACAGCGCCGAACCAGGTCTGGTTCAGCTCTGGGTTGAAGCGCGCCCTCAGAACGAGGTCCACGGCCGGTCTGTCCTTTGCTCTGTAGCCCTGCAGGAACGTGTTCACTTCCCCGTTTATGATGGACTGGATATATCCGCTGCCCGTAAACGCCTGGCTCATCCGCGTGGCATCGACGTTAAGCTGTACCACGGCGTTGCGGCCAGCCAGCAAATCGCGCTGGAATCCGAGGGGAATATCAAGGGCAAAGGTGTCGAGGCCGGCGTCCATCCGCGCATCCGCGTCGGCCTGATTGATCAGCTTCGGCGGCAGGAAATAGGGAGGATAAAAGGCATCGACAATGCGCGCGGAGAGCGGCGATCGATCCTCGTCGATAATGGCGATCGGCGCCTTGTTCAGGGTCTCCGGCCTGGCCGTTGCGGATGTATAGACGGAAATGGTAAAGGAATAAATAACGAGCGCGACCATGACCACGTCCCGCATCAGGCTGCGGAGTTCTTTTACGCCGAGGTGCAGTACGTTGGATACGTGCATATCACTTCTCCTGTTTTTTGAGCAGCGCGGCGCTCAGGGCTATCAGAACGGGCACGGCAATCAGCAGCGGCAGAAATGAGGTATGGAGATCAGAGAAATTCAGGGCCTTGGAGAAGGTCCCGCGCGCAATGGTCAGGAAATGGGTGGTCGGATAAATCTCCCCGATGACCCGGCCCACTCCCTCCAAAGAGGAAACCGGATCGATAAACCCGGAGAACTGCATGGCGGGCACAAGGGTCAGGATTGCGGTGCCGAACAGGGCGGCAATCTGGCTGCGCGTGAAGGTTGAAATGACCAGGCCCATTGCGGTCGTCGCGATCACATACAGCAGGGCCGCCGCGGCAAGCGTGAGAAAACCGCCTTTGAGCGGCACGCGGAAAACGAATACGGCCAGTACGGACAGCAGCACGAAATTGATCATTGCCAGGACAATATAGGAAATCTGCTTTCCCAGCAGAAACTCCAGCCGGGTCGTCGGCGTAACATACAGGTTGACGATAGATCCCAGTTCCTTTTCCCGCACGACGGACAATGCGGTCAGTATGGACGGGATCATCATCAGCAGAATCGGGATGACCGCCGGCACCATGGCCACAAGGCTCTTGACATCAGGATTGTAGCGAAATCGCGTTTCTATGACGACCTGTCCGGTGACGGCAGAGCCGAAAACCTGTCTTGCCTGGGCCGCCAGCCAGTGCGCATGCATTCCCTGCACATAACCGCGCACCGTTTCGGCCCGCGACGGCATGGCCCCGTCGATCCAGGCGCCGATGGCAACCGGCGTGCCGCGCCGCAGGTCTCGGGCGAAACCGGGTGGAATCTCGATGGCGAGGCTGATTTCACCCGCGCGCATGCGCCGGTCCAGGTCCTCGTAGTCCCGGATCGGCGGACATTCAATGAAGTAACGCGAACCCGAGAGGTCGAGCACATAGTCGCGGCTGGTGGTGGTCTGATCGCGGTCGAGCACGGCGAAAGAGAGGTCCTCCACATCCATGTTGATGCCGTAGCCCATCACGAACATCAGGATCACGCTGCCCAGCATGGCAAGGGTCAGGCGGATCGGATCACGGAGCAGTTCCAGGGCCTCCCGCTTGGCGTAGCTGAGCAGGCGGCGAAAGCTGAAAGAAGCAGTCCCGACGTCCAGTCTCCTGCTTTCTTCTGCGGCGTGCGGGGGCGTGACCGGAGTGAACGGCTGCGGGGTCTCGGGCGCCGCTTCCTGAACGGCTTCTTCCAGATAGCCGATGAAGGCTTCTTCCAGCGAGTTCACCCCGCGGGCGGCGACC
>DATCTT010000342.1:0-2529 GCA_036567845.1 Candidatus Ozemibacteraceae bacterium
GGCGGCGGTCGGCAGCATGCGGGCCGAAAAACCGCTCAGGTTGTGCAGAAAAAAGACGGCAAACGAGCCGGCCGCGGCTCCGCCAGCCCCGTTGGCAAGTCCGGCGAAGCTCCGCCATCCCGGCGCCAGCGATCCACTTCCCGCTTCCTGCGAGTTGGGACGGTACCGGAGTCTGAGAACGGCCCAACCGAGGCACAGGGACACCAGGCCGAGAAGAAACGCAGCCCCGGGGCCGGCCTCGATGAAAATCTGGTAAAACTCGTTGTGGGCATTCATCGGGTAGTCCCCGCCCACGCAACGGAACCGCGGATACACCTGGGAAAACGTGTGCAGACCATAGCCCGTCAGGGGAACCCCGGCGGCGGCCGCGTAAATTCCACGATTGATCAGCGTCCGCTGGGAAAACGTCATGTCCTTCGTGTTCGCGATGCTGATGAAGCGGTATTTGAACGGCCCCACGGCGAAGAGCACGAGCAGCACGGCCCCGACGAGGGTGACCAGCCTGCCGCCGAAGCTCCAGGTGCCCCGTGGGGATATTTTCCATAATATAGTTGATAGAATGAGACCGGCGATGCCGGCAAGATATGCGCCGCGGCTGAATGTCATCAACAGCGCGGTTCCGGTCACCAGCAGGCTTCCGGCGAAGAAGGCCTGGGCAGCTTCCGACCGTTCCCGGGGCGGGGTCGCGATCCCGGCAAGCTGCCAGGGAAGAAGCGCGGCCAGGAAGGCCCCGAACACATTCGGATCCGTGAACAGGCCTGCGCAGCGGGTCCGGATGAGGCCGCGCAGAGCTGGATCGGCCCAGGTCGCCGGCATCGGGGCGCCCTCGAGATACTCGACGATGCCGAGCACCCCGTGAAGCCATCCCGCGACACCGGCCGAGAGAATCATCCCGCGGAACCAGGCCGGGCTGCGGCCCGACCACCCGGCGGCTAGCACCAACAGAAGAAGCGCCAGGAGCTTCAGAAACACGGGATAGGAGGCCGCGACGTTTTCGGACGTGACGACCGACAGGCCGACGCTCACGGTCCAGAGCACTGCGAGTCGCCAGAACCATCGCACGAGCGGGTCTTCCTGGCCGGTCGGGCTGTGTCCCGCGTCACCGGACGGCAACAGGCCGAGCAGCACCGCGAGAGTGTAACCGGCTGCCGCGACTTCGCAGGCGAAGACGGCTGTGGTCTCGTCAATGCTGTAGACGAGAGGCAAAGCAAGCAGAACAATACCGGGCAACAGCCCCGCCGCCAGGCCACCCGGCCCTATTCCTTCCGTCGGTGACGGATGATTTTCCGCTTCCCGGCGGCCGTTTTTCCCGGGCCGAGTCATGGTCAGCCCTGTGGGTCGGGCATGACCGGTCCCGGCAGCCCGTCCGGCGCTGCGACCGGGGCGCGCTCGATGATCAGCCACTGTTTCGACAGCTCGGCCATCTGCTGGAGGCAGCCCCGGTAATGGAGATACTCGGCCGCCGGCGGATACGTTTTCCGGAACACGCGGAACCGATCGGTGAACAGAAGGGTCTGGCGCTGCTGCTCGAGGGTGGATTCGTAGACCAGACAGCCGCAGTTCCAGTGATAATCCCGGTTCCACGGAACCCAGCGGAACCCGTCCGGCAGCTCGAAGACGACCGAGTTTACCGACTCCTCGGTCGCGTAATAGTCGAGGGGGTAGGTGCGCATCGCCAGGCCCGCCGATCGAGAATTATAGGTGACCCAATGGTTCCGGAACGCCATCAGTTCATCCGAGGCCCGCACCACCCCGTCGGTGATGCGATACTGCAGCGTCAGCGTCACGGGAGCGTTCAGATCGTCGAGGCGGGACAGGGCATACCCGGTCATCTGCGCCTTGGGATGAACCCTCTTCACGAGCTGCTCGGCGAAATTCTGCCGCTCGCGTTCCTTGGCCGCCTTGAGGCCTCGCAGCGATGCCTGGCTGGGGCCGTGCATTCGCCGCACTTCCCGTACATCCATTGCGCCGTCATCCGTGATCTTCACGAACACGTCGCGTTCGCTGCGGTTTCCGGCACCGCCTTCCGGGATCGTTTCGAACTGGAAGGCTGTGCCCGAGGCATTCAGGAAGCAGGCGGTCGTTCCTTGCGCGTCCACATCGAGCATTCCGAATGGGAGATAATCATTGTCGCAGGCGGTATACACCGTTCGTCCGTCGGCTTCGATCTTCAAAATCGCCGAGACGGCCTGTCCGGCATTGGGAATATCCTCCCGGATGCCGCCGGTGTTCCAGCCTTGCATGAATCCGATCCGGCTGGGAATGCCGATCCTGTCGAGGGCCGCATGGAGAAGGGAGACGCGGGCGAGCGAGTTCCCATACCGCTTCGTGAGTGCCACATCGAGCGGCACCGGATCGATGCCGCCGACGGCCGAACAGCTGATCGCGAGGAAGCGCACACGCCTCAACAGCCGGTCATACAAGATGCTGGCGCGCTCGAGAGCCGACCCGCAGGAGGCGGGAAGTGGGCCGGCGGCGCCCGGATGGCGCAGTCCAGCCGGACCCGACCCGCAGGAGGCGGGAAGTGGG
>DATCTT010000343.1:0-2802 GCA_036567845.1 Candidatus Ozemibacteraceae bacterium
CTCGGCAAGATGGCGGGCCTTTTCGTCGTAGGGCAGGGCGCGGACGGGCACGCCGGCCCGAAGAAGGGCGAGAAGCACGTGATACCTCATGGCCCAACCCTCCCGCAGAACGGGGGCGGCGGCGAGAAGGGCGGAAAAGTCTGACGGTTCATGGATCCGGAGACCCGGCCACGTTTCTTCCATCAGCCGCCGGTCTTCGGCACGGGCGGAGATGCCGACGAGGGACATCGCTTTGTAGGCGTCCAGCCAGCGAACGGCAGCCTTCTGCCAGTCGGGGGACAACCAAGGACGAATATTTACAGCTATAAAATTGGCCGGGAGCCTTTGGCTGGCCGTGACGGGGCCGGCTGGCGCGGAAATACCCCAGGACCAGTCGGTGCCGCGCTCCGCCTCCCGTCCGGTCAGTTCCTGGAAGAGATGCACGGATTCGTCGTCCCGGACATGGCAGTGGGACGTCGCCCCAAGCGAAAGGGCCGCGAGAGAGCGGGCCCCTACACTGCGCAGCGGGCCGAGTCCCGCCCCGAACAGGGCGATGGGTTTGCCCGCGATACGGGCAGCCAGAAACCGCAGGGCGTAGAACGTCACCCCCTCGAACGACCAGTCTTGGA
This sequence comes from Candidatus Ozemibacteraceae bacterium, assembly GCA_036567845.1. GTDB lineage: Bacteria > Muiribacteriota > Ozemobacteria > Ozemobacterales > Ozemobacteraceae > MWAR01. Next base: position 609 of record DATCTT010000343.1, read on the forward strand.
GCAGGCCGCCGCTTCCGACGACGAGGCGGGCGCCTTTCAGGGCGCCAAGAAACCCCGGCCAGGAAAGGAGCCCCCTGCGGCGAATCCCACGGATTCCGCATGGAAGAGGGGTGTTGCCGGCGGTGGCGATGATCCGGGTGCCGGCTGGCAGGCTCGAGGCGATTCCGCGCAAAATGGCCTCGTCCCCGAGGTTGCCTTCGCCGTAAAAACCCGTGAGCAGCAGGTGACCGCCCTTCATCGCTTGTTCATCCCCTTCAGCAGTTCGCGGATCCGTGCAAGCCGATCGTCCCAGGTTCCCGGTGAGGCTGGGACGGGCACGGACGCCGCATCGGCGGCGAGATGCAGGGCCGCGTCTTCCGGCCGGATGGTGCGGGTCACGAGCGGATGACGGCTCAGGGCCTCCGTCTCCGGCGCCCAAATGGCCAAGCCTCGCGCCGCATACTCGTATGCCTTGACCGGATCGACCCCCGCCGTGAGCGCGTCATCCCGGAACGGTATCAGGCCGATGTGGCACCGGTCAATCAGTTCCCGCAAGTGCCGATGATCGAGAACGCCGTGCCACGTGACGCGCGGATCGGCGATCAGGGACTGCCAGGCGGGACCACGGCCCGGACCGGCCAGATGCAGCTCCGCATCCGGGAGATGGGCGAGTCCGGCGAGCCAGGCATGGTCGATCCATTCAAAATGCGCTCCTGATGAGAGGAGCCGCCAGGGGGGGCCGGATGGCCGCCGCAGGGGTGTGGGGAAGAGCCAGGATCGATCCGTGGCGTTGGGCACGAGAGCGACATGTCGCGCCCCACCTGCCGACGCTTCTTGCGCCAGCAGCGGCGACGAGGCCAGGACCAGGTCCGCGTGCCGGTACAGCCGCTGTTCGTGGCTCCGCCAAGCCGCTGCCCGCTGGCCCGGAAACGAGCCGTGCCGGTCGCACCGGTCATAGACGATGAACCGCCAGGGACGCATTGCCAGGGCGGAAAGGGACGGATCGGCCGTCCAGAAGACGGTTTCCGCCGGTCTGAGACCGGCCCTGGTGAGATGCCGGAGGGCCAGACGTGCCGCGATCGCCTGAAGTCCGGGAAGTTCCGCGGCCCGGAACGGCACGCGCAGGGAAATCCTCCGGAGCCGGCGGCCGAGATCCCGCTTTTCGAAAAGCCAGCCGCCGCTTTGCAGCGGGTCGAGATAGGTGACGTGCCAGCCCGCGTCGGCCAGCCCTTCGGCGAGGGCCTGGTGGCGCTGCCGCAGAGCCGACCAGGCCGCCGGAGCGGCAAACAACAGGAAGGGGGGTACGGGTTCGAGGCCTGTCATGATGGTCGGGCCTGGAGTTGGTCGCAGAGGGATGCGAACCGGTCGATCATGCCGTCGAAGTCGTTGATGCGGCGGAACCGGTCGCGCGCTGCCGTGCGGAACCCCTCGTAGGCGGGACAGGCGAGAACTCGGTTGAGGGCTGCCACCAGACCCGCTCCATCTCCCGGCCTGACGAGAACCCCGGTCACTCCGTCCTCGACGATTTCGGGGATGCCGCCTACATCGGTCGCGATGCAGGGAATGCCCCAGCGCATTGGCTCGATCAGGCTGAGCGGGATTCCTTCGCCGAGCGAGGGGAGCAGGACGGCATGAAGGTGCGGGTACCAGAGGTCCATGTCCGGCTGGAATCCGTGGAGTCGGACCCGGCCACGCAGGGAACCGGTCTCGGCGAGCCGCTGGAGAGCCTCTCGTTCAGGGCCGTCCCCGAAGATCTCGATACGGAGGTCGGGCAGCCGAGTCGTGTGCCGTTCGATGGCTTCCAGAGCCCATGCGTGGCCCTTGTTCGCATGCAGCTTGGCCGGGATGCCGATGACCCAGGGCGGCGCGGGCGGGGGCTGCACGACGACGGGCGAGCCGGGAATGCGGTTGGGGATCACGGCGATACGACCGGCGGGGATCTCCTGCCGCCGGAGGTGCTCGCCGACCGAGGCGGACACCGCGACGAGCAGATCCGACCAGCGGTAGTAGATGGCGCGGTTCAGCCCGTGCACGTGGGAAATCACGGGGGGGCCACCGAGAAGTCGGAAAAATCCGGATATCAGCGCAGCGCGGTTCAGGTGGGCATTCACAAGGTCCGGACGGTGGGCGAACAGGTCCCGGGCCAGCCGAATGCCAAAAAACAGGCCGCCGGCGCGCATCGGGACCGTCGAGGTCGGGATTCCCAGGCTTTTCA
>DATCTT010000344.1:0-4611 GCA_036567845.1 Candidatus Ozemibacteraceae bacterium
GGGGGCGGCCGGAGAGACGGCCGGTCTGGCGGGCAGGACCTTTTTCGCCCGAGGTGGCCGCGGTGAGCGGTAATTCGCGCCCGACAGCGGGATCGTCATGACGGGCTTGCGTGCCTTCGCTGCGCGCTCGATGGTTTCCTCGCCGTCTTCCCAGAGGGTGAGACGCACGGAGTGGCCCAGGGCGGCGCACAGGGCAAGAGTGCGGGCGAGGTCGAGGCTGCCGGGCTTTTTCCCGCCGCTTGCATCGAGACCGATCGAGGTGAACGGTCGGTCGCCAATGATCGCCTTGACGAGGCCGCTCATCTTCGCTCCGGGAGCAACTTCCAGGAAGGTGCGGATGCCCGAGGCATACATGGCCTCGATGCCATCGATGAACTTCACGGGGTTTGCGAGCTGGTTCCCGAGGAGATCGGCGATGGCCGCCGTATCCGACGGATAGGGGGTGCCGGTGGTGTTCGCGTAGACGGGAAGCTCGGGGGCCCGGAGCATCACTTCGCCGACGGCCGCCCGGAAGGGGACGGCCGCGTCCGCCACGAAACGGCTGTGGAATGCCCCGGCGACCGGCAGAACGGTCGCGCGCACCTTGCGCTGCCGGAAGATCTCGGCGGCGCGCTGGATCTCGTTCGTGGAACCGCTCAGCACCATCTGGGTCGGGGCGTTGTAGTTCGCGATCACGAGATCGAGCTTTTCGGTGGCGAGGAGTTCGGCCGCTTCAGCCGCTGTCTGGGAAACCGCGATCATTCCCCCTCGGTCGCCGCTTCCGGCACCCATCAGCTCGCCACGCCGCCGGGCCAGCCGGAACAGGGTGGCCTCGTCATATACGCCGGCCGCACACAAGGCCGTCAGCTCGCCGAACGAGTGGCCGATTAGAGCGGCCGGTTTGATGCCGAACCGCTCGAGGGCGCGGTAGGCCCCGATTGAAACGGCGCCGATTGCTGGCTGGGCGATTCCCGTGGCTTTCAGGGCTTCTTCCTGGATCTTTCTGCCGGCCTCTTCGAGCGCCTGGGGTGGATACACCAGGTCGGCGAGGCGTTTGCCGGCAGCCAGTTCGCCCAGAAGGGCGTCTGCGGCGGCGATCGGGGTGAACGTCTCGGGCATCAGGCAACACAAGTCGCGGCCCATCCCCAGATACTGGGCACCCTGCCCGGGGAAAACGACGCCGATGGGCTCCGCGGCCGCGCCGGTTTCGTACCAGGCACCTTCGGGAAGCGCAAACCGAGCGGGAGCGGGCGTCGCGGCAAGTTTCGCGTCTGCCGCGGCCGCCAGGGCGGAGAGATCGGTTTTTCCGTGCTCGATCGCGAACACGAGCCGGCAGGGATGGACGGCCTGGAATTCGTGTCGCGAGTGGGCCGCCTGAAGACGCAGATCGGCCGGGGCAAGCGGCTTGGTGAAGGGGGCGAGGGCGGTCCGGATCGCGGCGGGCGTGGTGCCCGACAGGGCGATGATCTCGGTGCGGCCGTCCCAGTCGATCTCGTGGCGGGACGTCTCATACTCCTCGAGAACCGCGTGGTAGTTGCTGCCGCCGAAACCGAACGCGCTGACCGCCGCCCGGCGCGGATGCTGGGCGGAGTTGAACCAGGGGCGTTTCTCGAGCAGCAGGTAGAAGGGCGTCTTCGAATCTTTGAACACGGGGGCCGCTTCCCGGACCTTGATCGTGGGCGGGAGGGTCTTGTGGTGAAGCGCCAGGGCTGCTTTGATGAGGCCGGCCGAGCCGGCGGCTGCCTTTGTGTGGCCGATCATCGATTTGACCGAGCCGATGCCGCACCAGGGGCGGCCTTCAGGAGCGTCGCCGTACACCCGGCGGAGCGCTTTCAGCTCGATCTCGTCACCGACCTTGGTGCCGGTGCCGTGCGCCTCGATCATGCCGACCGTGTCGGGGGAGATGCCGGCCTCTTCGTAGGCGCGGCGCAGCGCCTTTTCCTGCCCCTCATCGCTGGGGGCGTAGATGGACTTGCCACGGCCATCGCTCGAGGTGCCGAGGCCCGTGAGAACGGCGTAGATCTTGTCTCCATCGGCCTTCGCCTTGCTGAGCCGCTTGAGGATGACCATGCCGACACCCTCGCCGAGCGCGGTTCCGTCCGCCTCGGTACTGAAGGGCTTCGCGTCCCCCGACGGGGACAGCGCCGGGGTCTTGCTGAAACACATGTACATGAATATATCATTGAACATATCAACGCCGCCGGTGATCACCATGTCGGCGGCGCCGGACTGCAGCTCCATCGCTGCCATGTGAACAGCGCCGAGCGAACTGCCGCAGGCGGCGTCGACGATGCAGTTGGTGCCGCCGAGATTCAGGCGGTTCGCTATACGACCGGCAGCGACGTTTCCGAGCAGGCCGGGGAACGAGTTCTCCTGCCAGGGCACGTAGGCTTCGCCGATGTTTGCCATGACCTCGGCCGCGATGGCGTCATCGACCCCGGCATCCTTCAGGGCTTTGCGCCAGATCGGGTGTCCGAGCCGTGCGCCGAGCGGAATCACGAGCTGGAGCGTTCCTGTCAGGCCGAGCACCACGCTGACGCGGCTGCGGTCGAACTCTCGGTCCGTCCCATAACCTGCATCGACAAGGGCACCCTGGGCAACGACCAGCCCCATGAGCTGCGAAACGTCCGTTGCCTCAAGAGCCGCCGGGGAAATGCCGAACTCGACGGGATCGAACGGGATCGTCGGAACGAAGCCGCCCCGCTTTGAATACGTGAAGTCGGGCTTCTTCGGATCCTTGTCGTAATACTCCTCCGGCCGCCAGTGTGTGTCGGGAATGTCGGTGATGGCGTCCACCCCGTTGCAGATGTTCGCCCAGTATTCGCGCAGGGTCTGCGCCTTGGGGAACAGGCAGCTCATTCCAATGATGGCCAGTGGTTCGTGCATCGGTTCGTTGCGTTTCATACCCGCGATCGTCCTGTCTCTGCAGATTCGCGCCGGAAGCTTGAATCCCGGCACGGGAATCGGTTACGGCATATCGTGCCGCGCCCGCGACCGCTTCAGACGGTCGCTGATACGCCCGGAAAGGGCGTGAAAAACATACCCTCGCGGCCGGAAGACCGTCCGCGAACGGGCCATTCTACCACGCTCCAGCTTCTTTTTCGAGGGAAAAATCCCATACACACCCGTCCCCTTTTTTCTGCGAAAGACGGGCTTCCGGGATGCGATAAAAAGCAAATGTTATACTACGCTGTTCCCCGCTTGAAGCCGGAAAACAGCTCTGTCTGCCCTGGCTCCCAGAGACGTGGAGAGACATCGGCCGGCTGCACCGTCGTGGCGAGCGTCGCGAGGAAGCCTGGCGTCGGACTCCAGGAATGGCACCACCAGCGTTTCGGGGCATCCGGATCGCCCGCGATCCAGCGGACAGGTTGGGGGATGGCTTCCCCGGGGTCGACGCTGAGGTGATCGAGGCCGGTCAGGCCGAGGCCCAGAGCTTTCAGAATCGCCTCCTTGCGTGTCCAGAGTCTCAGGAAGGCGGCTGTGCGGGAGGCCTCATCGAGGTGTTCCCAGGTTTCCCGTTCATCGGGCCGAAAGAACCTCCGGACGATGGCGGCAAGATCCGTGTCGGACCGGGAGTGTTCCACGTCGATGCCGAGCCAGTCCGTGTCGGCAATTGCGATCACAAGACAATCCCGGCTGTGGGACACGCTGAACCGGCACGGCTCCGGCCCCCGGAGCCGTGGTCGGCCGCCCTCTTCGATGTCGATGACGATCTCCTTTGGTGGCACGCCGAGACGCCGGCCGAGCAGGTGGCGCACCAGACCACGGCTGCACCGAAAGCGGGTTCCCACCTCGGCCACGGCGGAGCGGGAGGCTCGCTCCCACTCCGCATCGCTCAGAGCCTCGGACAGAATGTCCAGAACCGCCTGCGGGAAGGGGAGGACGGCCTGCCAGACCTCGAGATTCTTCACGGTTCGATCCGGTCCGGGACGGGATTATTGTATATAAGACGCAATATGATCGGCCGGCAGGGGTGGGGTCTGGGTCACCTGTTGGGGCAGCGGGATGCCCTGGGCGCGGAGGGCGGCGGCTCGGCCGGTGACGGCAGCCCCAAACAGGAGATTGTGGGCGACGTCGACAACGCGCCGGTTGGCCTGCTGCTCGAAGAAGCTGCCTTTTGCCCACTCGTTGAACGCACCCATCGCGGGACCGCACCAGATCTGATAATCGACGGTGCGGGTTGGATCGCCGGCCACGGCCCAGCGGGGCGAGAGGCCGAGATACCAGCGGAACACCAGCGCCATCAGATGCTTTGGATCCCGATCCGCACGTTCGACTTGGGATGGGTCCCGTCGGAGGAAAAACTCGCGGGTCGATGCCCAGACGTTCTCGAGCGTGTCCTTGAAGATGTTCTTTTCCAGGTTCTCGCGGTCCGCAGCGGGAATTGTGTGCAGGCCGGCATTGGTCTTGAAGATTTCGTACAGCTTCGCGGCGCGCATTGCAAACATCGTGCCGCGCTTGAGGACCTGGACGGTGACGCCCATTTCAAACATATCACCGGCCGGGGCCATGGCTGTGTCGGCTTGGCCGGCCTGGCACAGCATCCGCCGTGCGGCGTCCGAGGTGCCCGACTCGATGCAGGCCTGGTTGACCGAGCCGGTGACGAGATACGCGGCGCCCATCGCCAGCGCT
>DATCTT010000345.1:0-1883 GCA_036567845.1 Candidatus Ozemibacteraceae bacterium
CGCCTTCCGCCCGGGCCGCGTATCTCGGTCAGCTTCGCCAGGCCGCCGGGGCTACTTCCCGAGCCGCTGACGACCATGTCGCCGTGAAGTCCCATCATATCGGCCCCCAGGGCCTTCGCCGGGTGCACGGCATGCGGTCGAATCAGGAAGGCAGCGACGAACCGCACTCCCAGCGCATCGAGGAAGACGCGCAGCAGACCCAAAAGATTCTCGAGGTTCTCGGTGCCATCCAGAAATACCGGACCAGCAAACAGCCGGACTTCGCCCCGGCATCATCCATCGCGCGCACCGAAGCAGCTTCGCCGCTTCGGAACGCGGCAGCACCAGAAGCCGCTCAGCCCTCTCCGGACATCGGCTCATACACCTTTCTCGAACAGCGCATCAACGAAATCTTCTCCCTGATCCGGGAGATGAAGACTTCTGCCGGTCAGACGCTCGAAATGCCGACTCCTGCCGTGCCCCCGGGTTTGTTCTATCTCCGGAAACAATTCCAGAACCAGGAGTTCCCTGCCGAGATCATCGACGAGCTGATCGAACGCCTAGGAAAAGAGCTGCCACCGGCATCGGTTCACAACGAAAAACGGGTGTTCGACGAAACGTCGAAGTGGCTTTCCCGGATGCTCCATTTCAATCCCAACCCGACGCCAACCCGCCCCGGCCCGCAGATTTTCGCCCTGATCGGCCCGACCGGTGTCGGCAAGACGACGACCATCGCCAAGCTCGCGGCCAGTTATGCCCTGAACGTGGAAGACCGGAAATCCGTCGCCCTCTTCACCCTCGACACGTATCGCATCGGGGGCACACAGCAGATGGAACAGTATGCGAAGATCATCGACACGACGATGGAGATCCTGTATGAGCCGAGCGACGTTCTCCCCGCGCTGGAACGTCATCAGGACAAGGATATCATCCTCGTTGACACGGCGGGACGGTGCCCCAAGAACTCGGACGAACTCGGAAGCCTGAGAAATTTCATCAACCTGTTCGGGGCCATCCGGACCTACCTGGTGCTTTCCGCCACGACGAAGTATTCCGACATGCTCGACACCGTCCGCCGGTTCCAGCAGGTGGGATTCGACGAGCTGATCTTCACGAAGGTCGACGAGACGGATACGGTCGGCCCCCTGGTCTCGCTCCTGTATAAAACCGCGCTTCCACTGGCCTATCTGACCGACGGACAGTCGGTTCCGAACGACTTCAAGCCGGCGGCGGCGGAGTATTTCGTTTCCCGATTCACCTGTTGATATTCGGAAACGGCTTCTTTTCGCCGATTTTTACACCGCCGGTCAACCGGAACTCGCACAAACGTTCCATTTCCTGTATACTGTGGGGTCTGATCTCGCCTCAGAGGTCAGACTGCAGAGTAACGTCACGCCGAGGTAAAAGGGGCTTTCTCACCGGTGGATATCGACCTTTCCCAATACATGGGCATGTATATCGATGGTTCGAAAGAGAACCTCGATATGATGGACAAAATGCTCCTGAATCTGGAGCAGAACCCCAACGACATCGACTCCGTGGGCGAGATTTTCCGCGCAGCCCACACCCTGAAGGGGATGTCGGCCACCATGGGGTTCGAGAAGGTCGCCCATCTCACCCACGAGATGGAGAACATCCTCGACAAGCTCCGGAACCGACAACTCTCCGTCACGACAAGCGTCATCGACGTTCTCTTCGAGACCTTCGATGTGCTGCGCATCCTCGTGAACGACAGCATTTCGGCCACGGACTCGAACGTGAATCTCGAGGCCATTTCCCAGAAACTGACCGAAGCCGCGACGGCGGGAAGCGCGCCGCGGAAGGCGGAAGTCCAGCAGGTCCAGCCGGCAGTAACCAAGCCGGCGGCGGTGACCGCCCCTCCGGCCCCGACCACGGGTGGTGCG
>DATCTT010000346.1:0-3455 GCA_036567845.1 Candidatus Ozemibacteraceae bacterium
GAGGCGCCTCGCCGCCGGCCGGGTCGTTGATAATAGAGAATGATATATATCGAAATGCTTTTCAATACAGGCATCCCGCCGGAACCCCGTTCGGACGCGCGCGCTCCCGGCCGCGCCCATCGTTTGCCGCAATCCGGCATCACCGAGCAGCCGGTGGAGGGCGGCCGCCAGCTCTTCGGGGCATTCCGGGGTTACCAGGAACCCGTCGGTGCCGTCGCGCAGGATTTCAGGAATCCCCCCGACGCGGCTTGCCACGACCGGAAGGCTCCGTTCCATCGCTTCGCAGATCGTGATCCCGAATGCCTCTTCCCTGGACGGGGCGGCGAAGATGTCGATGGTGCCGAGAAATGCTTTGGGGGAGGCAATCGGGCCGGCCCATTCCAGCTGGTTGGCGATACCGAGGCGGTTGGCAAGGCCAGCGAGCCGGTCGTGCTCCTTTCCCTCGCCCCCGATCACGATCCTGAACGGATGATAGCCCTTCAGCCGGGCGCAGGCTTCGAGCAGGATATCGATGCCCTTGACCCGGTGAAGCCGCGAAAGGGTGCCGATCCTGGGCTCACGGTCCGCCGATGCCGGTTGTGTGGCTTCCGGGGGCGAGATTTCGACGCCGGGATACAGCACCGACGCGCGGCCGGGCGGCAGCCGCCGGATCTGCGTTTCATACCAGCTTTCGAGGAATGCGCTGGGAAAGATCAGGTGATCCGACAGGGAGGCCATGCGCTGTTCCACGACATGGAAACTGCCCGATTCGAAGCCGTGGATCGTGGTGACCAGGGCGGTCTGCGGGGCGCGATGCCGGAGAAAACGTGCCCAGAACGTCGCGCGCGAGAGGTGGGAGTGGATGACATCGGGCCGGAAGTCCCGCCAGAGACGCAACAGCCGCCATGCCGCGACCAGATCGAACGCCTCCTCGCCGAGAATGCGCACGTCGAAGTCTTCGTGGCGCAGCTGGCTGCCGACTGGCCCATCGCGGAACGCGGCGATGACCACGGTATGGCCTGCCGATCGGGCGGCCCGGGCCAGATCCGCCACCAGGATCTGTGCGCCGCCCCAGGTCAGGGCATTCACGAGCTGCAGGATGTTCAAGGCAGGCCTTTCCAAACCGGGTTTGAGTTTCGTACTCCCCCATGGTTAAATGAAAAATGCCGCTTTGGCAATCCATTCCCTTCGTCCGACGTTCGGACAGGAAATGACCGGTGTGCCGTTGCCGCACCGGATTCAGATTTGAGGAGCATGCGTCATGAACCGCAGGCAGTGCGTCAGGCTTTCAGCCGGAATTCTGGGAATTCTCCTGATGATCGGAGTTGCATACGCGATGATACAGACGCTTACCAATGACCAGCTGATCGCCGGATCCGACCTGATTGCCGTCGCCAGTCTGCGCAAGAGCACCGAAACGGGCAAGGACGAAAAGGGCTTCTCCCAGGTCGAGAACATTCTCTCCCTCCAGGAAGTGCTGAAAGGCGAGGCAAAAGCCGGGGACGACGTCATCGTCGACACGCTCGGCGGTTTCGAGGATGAAGTCATCTTCCGGCCCCGCCAGCGCGTGCTCGTGTTCCTCACCCCCGGCGCCACGGCCGGCCGCCGCCAGGTGAACAACTTTGTCCAGGGTGTCTGGCCCGTCAATTCTGACGGCTCGCTGGGCGGCATGGGTGAAGGCCAGACCCTCGACACCGTGAGGCAGGCCATCGAACGGCTGAAGACCCAGCCGCCCGCCTCCGCCACCACCCAGCAGGGAGACGCCCTCTGACCGACGCCCGGCCGGCCGGCACCGAGCTGTTCCTCCTGATTGGGGGAATGAGCTGCGCAAACTGTTCGCGCGGTATCGAAAAGGGGCTTGCCGCGCTCGACGGCATCGTGTCGGCCCGGGTTTATCTGGCCGACGAGTCGGCCGAGATCGTTTACGATCCCGCAAAGATCGATCCCGACGCGATCCGCAGAAAGATCACCGACCTCGGATATGAGGCCCGCTCCGTCGATGCCGAACCGGCCGACGAGACCGGGGGTGCGGCCGTGGCGTTCACGGCCCTGCTGGCACTTCCCGTCGCGTTTCTCGCGATGGGGGCGCCCGACACCTGGGCGAATCGGTTCACCCAGATGGTGCTGTCCGGGCTGATCCTGATGACGACCGGCCGCCGCTTCTTCACGGGCGCCGTGCGGTCGCTCAGAAACCGAACCACGAACATGGATGTGCTCGTCGCCCTCGGGGTGGGCGCCGCCTGGGGTTACTCGGCCCTGGTTCTGACGCTGCCTGCGCTGGCCGGACATCACGGCATGATTCATTTCGAGGCTGCGGCCCTGCTGATCCTGTTCATCTCGATCGGGAAACTGCTGGAATCCGCCGCCCGAAGGGAAGCGGCCGCCTCGCTGCGGAGTCTGACCGGCCTTCAGCAGGGAACGGCCCACCGCCTTTCCGCCGACGGCACCGTTTCGGATATCGCCGTCGATCTCGTCGCGCCCGGCGATCTCCTGGTCATCCGGCCCGGCGAGCGGTTCCCAACTGACGCGGAGGTGACCGCCGGCGACTCCGCCTCTGATGAAAGCCTGCTGACGGGCGAGTCGATGCCGGTTGCGAAGTCCCCGGGATCGGCTGTCGTTTCGGGCAGCGTGAATCTGACGGGCGAACTCCGGGTGCGGGCGACCCGCCGGGGCTCGGACTCGACCCTCCAGAGCCTGATCCGAACGATGCGCCGCGCCCAGGCGGACAAGCCGCGCCTGCAGCGGTTCGCCGACCGGGCCTCGGATGTCTTCGTTCCGCTCGTCGTCTCTCTCGCCGCTCTGACGTTCCTCGGCTGGCTGTTCGCCGGGAAGGGACTCAACACAGCCCTGATGCACGCCGTGAGCGTGCTCGTCGTCGCCTGTCCCTGCGCCCTGGGCCTGGCGACCCCCACGGCCATCGTCGTCTCGAGCGGCGTGGCGATGGCCAGGGGACTGCTCGTGAAGAAACCCTCGTCGCTCGAGGCACTCGCCGATGTGAAATATATTTTATTCGATAAAACAGGAACTCTCACCGAAGGCCGGCCAGCTGTCGACACCGTGGTGTGGCTCGTTCCGGATGGGGGACAACGGCATGCCGCCGCGCTCGCCGATCTCGCTTCACGTTCCCTGCATCCTCTGTCGAACGGCATCCGCCAGCGGCTCGAACCCTATATTGGTGAAAATACTTCTTTGTCGCTCGTTTCCGTCGAGGAAAAACGGGGATTCGGCATGGCCGCTACGACGGCCTCGGGGGAACGGCTCCTGATTGGAAGCGATGGCCTGATGGCGGAAGCGGGCCTGAAAGCCCCGGTTCTGCCGGCGTCGTTCCTGGAGAAAGCCCTGACGCCGGTGTTCGCAGCCGTCGGCCGGGAAATCGTCGCGGTGTTCGGCCTTGCCGATCCGCTCCGGGAAGAGTCGAAAACCGCCGTCGCCGAGCTGCACGCCCGCGGGGTCGAGCCCGTGATCGTCAGCGGCGA
>DATCTT010000347.1:0-43270 GCA_036567845.1 Candidatus Ozemibacteraceae bacterium
CGCGCCGCGCCGTTCCCAGAAGCCGCTGGATCTCGGTGATCGTGCGGGACGGGCAAACCCGCCGGCATCCCCCGCAGCCGATGCACCTGTCGGGGAAGAAGCGGATGCCGGTCTCCCGGAGCTCGAGGGCGTCGAACGCGCAGAAGTCGGAGCAGGCCGCGCATCGCTGGCAGAGTTCGTGATTGACGGCGGGGGAGAGGGCCGCGACCCCGGATTCCTCGCCCCAGGCCAACTCGAGCCGGTCGGCGACCGCCGGCATCAGCGGATCGGCATCGACGAGCAGTGTCTCAAATCCGCGGTCTGCAACCAGCAGGGCCAGATCGACAGCCAGCGCCGTCGCGCCGAGTCCGCCATGGCGCGCGCCGACCGCCACGGAGAAGGTGCGGCCGGATTCGCGGGGTCTGACGGTGTCTTCCATCACCGGCCATGATACCGCAAGCCGGCGGTGGCGGCACGGCGGTGCGCGTGATAAAGTGGAGCCATACATTCGCCGGATACGGAGGAGTGAGGAAATGACCGATACCGCTGCCATGGCCCCGATCCCTGAGGGCAAGTTCCGTCTTGTGACGCGCAGTGACTTCGACGGACTCGTCTGCGCCGTGCTGTTCAAGGAGCTTGGGATGATCAACGACATCAAGTTCGTCCATCCGAAGGACATGCAGGACGGCAAGGTCGAGATCACCCCCAACGACATCACGACGAATCTGCCGTATGTGCAGGGGGCGCATCTTGTGTTCGACCATCATCTCAGCGAGACGCTGCGCAACACGATGCTCCAGCCCAACCACGTCATCGACCCCGACGCGATGTCGGCTGCCCGTGTCGTCTACAACTACTACGGCGCGAAGAAGCGGTTTCCCAGGGTCTCGGAGGAGATGATGGAAGCGGTCGACAAGGCCGATGCCGCGCGGTTCAGCATCGACGAGATCCTGCATCCGTCGGGCTGGCCGCTGCTCAACTATCTGATGGATCCGCGGACCGGCCTCGGCCGTTTCCGGAACTTCCGCATCTCCAACTACCAGCTGATGATGGACCTGATCGACTGCTGCCGGGACATGACGATCGAGCGGATCCTGGCCCTGCCTGACGTGAAGGAACGGGTCGACATCTACTTCGAGCACGAGGAGAAGTTCAAGGAGCAGCTCCGCCGCTGCTCGACGGTGCACAAGAACCTCGTCATTCTCGACCTGCGCAAGGAGGAGACAATCTGGGCCGGCAACCGGTTCATGATCTACGCGTTATATCCTGATTGCAATATATCTATTCATGTTCTTTGGGGACTCAAACAACAGAACACCGTTCTCGCGACGGGGAAATCGATCGTCAACCGCTCCTCGAAGACCAACATCGGCGAGCTGATGCTGAAATACGGCGGTGGCGGTCATCACGCCGCCGGCACCTGCCAGGTCGAAAACGACCGGGCAGAGGCCGTGCTGAAAGAGCTGACCGAGGCGATCAACCGGGACGGCTGAATCTTCCAGGCCGCAACGAGCCCCGTCCGGGCGTGACCCGGGCGGGGTTCTTCTTCGACGGGGAGATGCCTTGGCCTGGAGAACGGGTCTCAGGCGGAAGGGGGCTGCTCCGGTCGGCGGGGCGGCTCGTGGCTTTCCGGCGGTTCTGCCGGCTCTTCGGGCTGGGGAGGGGCGATCGGGCGGTGGACGGGGGGCGGAACCAGAGGCTCGCTCGTCGCGTCCCGGGGCCGGTCGACGGCATCGGCGACGAACGAGATGTCGTCGATCGTGCGGAGCAAGCTTCCCAGCTCGCTTTCGTTCTGTTCGATCCCCGAAAGCTTCAGGCGCAGGCAGTTGAGCTTCGTGGCGATCTGGATCTTGCCCGCCTCGAACCGGTCGATCGTCTCACGGCGGCCGCGCAGGGCGGCGCTGTTCGCCGTCAGCGACTCCATCAGGCTCCAGATCTCGCGCTTCGCGGCCTCGGGGCCGGGCCGGTGATACTGCCTGGACAGCTCGCGAAACCGCTCCTCAATGCGGGGCAGTTCGCCCTCGAGCAGCTCCTCGAGCTCCTCGGCACGGTCACGTTCGAGGAACAGCCGTTCGCGCATCGCCTCGAGCCGTTTGCGGTAGGTGGCCATTCCCTTGCGCTTCAGCAGCGCCAGAAGCGGCTCATACTCGTCCCGGACGGTCTCGAGACGGCGCCACCGGTGTTCCCGGCGGTGGCGGAGCCAGAGCCAGCCGGCGAGCACAAGCGCGGTCAGGCCGAGACTCCAGGCCGCCGCGGCCGAAAGGGTCGCGAGACCCTGCATCAGTGCCGTGGCCGCGGCCCAGAAGAACGCGAACACGCCCTGGGTCGCCGAGACGGCGGCATCGAGGGCGAGGCGGGACACCACGAGAAGCAGCACGAGCACGGCGCCGCCCGCCATCATCAGCCAGAAGGCACAGGCGGCACAGCTGCGCTGGGTCCAGCGCCGGATCGACATCGAGGTGCTCCTTTCGCGGGGTGGTCCGCTGCCCCAGTATACCCGAAACCGCTCCGGGGTTCGACCGCCGCCTGAGGCCGGCCCGGCCGGCGGCGTTGCGAAGCGGCGCGAGAGGTGATATCATTGACGGTTCAAACCCTGTATTGCAGCACAAAGGCGGGACAATCATGAGCGAGATCCAGCACAACGAAATCGAGAAACGACGCACCTTCGGCATCATCAGCCACCCGGATGCCGGAAAAACCACCCTGACGGAAAAGCTGCTGCTGTTCGGTGGCGCCATCCAGATGGCGGGCGCTGTCAAATCACGCAAATCCGCGAAATACGCGACCTCGGACTGGATGTCGATCGAGCGCGAGCGCGGCATCTCGGTCACGACCTCGGTCATGAAGTTCCATTACCGGGATTTCGAGATCAACCTCCTCGACACCCCCGGCCACCAGGACTTCTCAGAAGATACGTTCCGCGTGCTCACGGCCGTCGATAGCGCCCTGATGGTGATCGACAGCGCGAAGGGCGTTGAGACGCAGACGAAGAAACTGATGGAAGTCTGCCGCATGCGCAACACGCCCATCATCACCTTCATCAACAAGCTCGACCGCGAAGGCCGTTCGCCCCTCGACCTCCTCCAGGACATCGAGGACACCCTCCAGATCGAGTGCACCCCGCTTTCCTGGCCGATCGGCATGGGGAAATCCTTCCGGGGCGTCTACAATCTGTACCGCAAGCAGATCCAGCTGTTCCGGGCCGGCTCCGAAACGCGGCCCCAGGATACGGTTCTGATCGAGAATATCGCCGATCCCAAGCTCGACGAGCTGCTGGGCGACCAGGCGGCCGATCTGCGCACCGACATCGAGCTGCTCGAAGGCGCCGCGAACCCGTTCGATTTCGAACACTATAGAAGGGGAAACCAAACCCCGGTCTTTTTCGGCAGCGCCCTGAATAACTTCGGCGTCCGGGAACTCCTCGACGCCGTCGTCGAGCTCGCGCCGGCCCCTCAGCCCCGCGCCGCCGTTTCCCGGCTCGTCGAGCCCGCCGAACAGGCGTTTTCCGGCTTCGTCTTCAAGATCCAGGCGAACATGGACCCGGCGCACCGCGACCGCATCGCCTTCCTGCGCATCTGTTCGGGCAGGTTCACGCGCGGCATGAAGGTGATGCACCACCGGCTGGGCAAGGAGATCGTGATCAAGGATGCTACGATCTTCATGGCCCAGGACCGCACCAACGTCGAGGAGGCTTGGCCGGGCGACATCATCGGCATCCACAACCACGGCACCATCAAGATTGGCGACACCTTCTCGGACAAGGAGCCGCTCAAATTCACGGGGATCCCGAACTTCGCTCCCGAACTGTTCAAACAGGTTCGGCTCAAGAACCCTCTCCGGGCAAAGCAGCTCCAGAAGGGTTTGCTCCAGCTTTCCGAGGAGGGCGCCGTCCAGGTGTTCCGGCCCGTGTTGAATAGCAGCGAATATATCCTTGGGGCCGTGGGCGCCCTCCAGTTCGACGTGACCATGGCCCGGCTCCGCGACGAATACGGCGTCGATGCGGTGTATGACCCTGTCGATTACGCGACGGCCCGATGGCTCGTCTGTGACGACAAGAACGTGCTCGAGGAGTTTGAGCGCAAGCACCGCTCACGCATGGCGCACGACTCGGAGGGGCATCTTACCTATCTCGCGGCCGATGTCTGGAGACTCGGCAAGATCATCGACGACTGGCCGGCCATCAAATTCCAGACGTTCCGCGAGCACTGTTGAGCCGGTCCGCGTTTCAGGAGGCGGTGAAGCGGCCGATGATGCTGTTGACGCAGTTCAGCAGATCGTCGCCGGCATAGGGCTTTTGTAGGAAGCCTGCGCGGCCGGCCAGCGCCTCGCTTGAAGTGCTCGATTCGCTGTATCCGCTCGAAATGATGATCGGTACCGCCGGAGCGATGCGCCGGATCTCAGCGAAGGCCTCGGTGCCGTCCATGCCGGGCATCGTCAGATCGAGCAGGATGACAGCATACTTTTCAGGTGCCTTGCGCAGCATCTCGAGCGCCTCCGCCCCATTGTCGGCCGTTTCGACCGTGTAGCCCCCGAGAGTCAGCACCTCCGTCGCGAGAATGCGGATGAACTCCTCGTCGTCCACGACGAGCACCAGACCACTACCCATCTCCGCGGCATGCGCGGGGGCAGTCGGAATTGCCGGCTGCGGCTCGGTCACCGAGGCTGGCAATAGCACCGTGAACCGGCTGCCCGTTCCCGGCTGTGACTCGACCCGGATCGCCCCGCGCAGGGACTGGACGATACCCAGGACCGCAGCCAGACCGAGGCCCCGTCCCGTGAACTTGGTCGAAAAGAAGGGTTCGAAGATGTGGGCCTGCGTGGGGGCATCCATGCCCGAGCCATCGTCCTGCACTTCAACGAAGACATACGTTCCAGGCTCGGGCGTCTGACCGTGCCCGATCTCGGCAAGGGTTTCGGCTGTACAGATCATCATACCGGTCCTGATCGTGATCGAGCCGGCCCGTTCCCCGATGGCCTCGGCGGCGTTCATCACGAGGTTCAACAGCACCTGGCGCATCTGGGCGAGGTCCGCCATGACGGGCGGCAGATCGGGGGAAAAGGCGAATTCGAGGCGGCATTTTTTCGGGATCGACGCCTCGAGCAGGTTGCCCATGTCCCGGATCATGCCGGCCAGGTCGAATGCCTGGAGGACCAGGCTACTTTTTCCCGAGTAGGCCAGCATCTGCTGCGTCAGCTCGGATGCCCGCCGAGCCGTCGAGATGATCCGGTCGAGGAACCCCTCGAGCATGCTTTCGGGCTCCGTCTGACGACGCGCAAGGTCGGCGGCGCCGAGGATCCCGGTGAGAAGATTGTTGAAATCATGCGCGATGCCTCCGGCGAGAATGCCGAGGCTCTCGTATTTCTGGGTCTTGCGCACCTTCTCATCGAGCACCCGGCGCTCGGCCGCGATCCGCTCCCGCTCCGTCACGTCGGCGATGTGGAGGCAGACACCGTAGGAGCCGTGGCCGGGTTCGGGAACCGGCCAGAGGTTGATTTCGAGAGCATCCTGGCCGCCGCCTGAGCGGGGGACCTGGAGCATCCGCTTCAGAT
Source organism: Candidatus Ozemibacteraceae bacterium (assembly GCA_036567845.1). Taxonomy (GTDB): domain Bacteria; phylum Muiribacteriota; class Ozemobacteria; order Ozemobacterales; family Ozemobacteraceae; genus MWAR01. The sequence goes on from DATCTT010000347.1 coordinate 5,530, forward strand.
GCGTGCCTCCCAGGGAAATATCGAGATCGGCTGAGATCTGAGGCCAACAGGCAGGCGGCGGATCCATGCGCAGGCTGCTCGTCGAGCTGCCCACGGTTCTCCCGAGGGCCGCGAGCCAGGAGGCACCGGGTGGATTGCAGGCCACCAGCGTGCCGAACCGGTCGACGAGGACATACCCGTCCTTTGTGCTGTGAAACATGGCGCGCAGGTTGGCTTCAGATCGCTGTAGCTCCTCGGCGACGCGGCGGGCCGTCGTGATGTCGCGGATGATCCCCTCGGCACCCGTGATGCGGCCGGCATCGTCGATGACCGGGATCGCCCGGTCCTGGAGCCAGCGGACGGTTCCTTCGCGGTGCAGGATCGGATACTCGATGAACGGCTCGGCCATCCCCTTCTGGAGTCGCTCGAGATACCGCTGATAGGCTTCCTGGCAGTCTTCCGGAATCAGCCGCTGGAGGAGGAACGGCGTTGCGAAAAACTCGTCCTGCGTGCAGCCGGTGATGCGGAACGCGGCTGGATTGACATATTCGAAGCGGCCTGAGGGAAGGAACATGCGGTAGATCAGATCGGGTGCGCCTTCCGCGAGTTTGCGGTACCGGGTCTCGTTTTCCCGGAGGACTGCTTCCAACTCCTTGGACTCGTGGACATCCCGGATGACGATGACAAACCCGCCGGGAATGCCTTCCGTCTGGAGAAGCGGCTGGGCGCGAAGATCGACCCAGAATGTGGTGCCGTCGCGTCGTCGGAGCTGTCCCGTGACGTGCAGCGGTTCCGGCCGGCCCGTGGCCTTGATGAGTCGGCAGAGCTGCTCTGCGGCCGGATCCTGGGTCGTGAGGCTCAACAGGTCGAGACGGTGAGCCTCTTCGGCGGAGTAGCCGAACAAGCCCTGGAACCGTTCGTTCGATTCGAGAATCCTCCCACCCGCATCGACCAGGATGATCGCTGTCGGGGTGTTGGCAAGAATCGCGCGAAGCCGGGTTCGGCCGGCGATGGCATCGCTCCGGGCTTGGGACAGCTCGACGATGCGGCTCCGGAGCTCGGTTTCGGCTTCGCCGGCCCGTTGGTATACCAGGGTCGCAGCACCGACGAACAGGAGGAGGAGAAATCCTCCGAACAGCACGAGGATTCCCCAGGGCTGAGGCGGCTGTTCCGGCAGAATCTCCTCGATCGGGGTGCCGCCGAACCATTTCTTCCAGAGCGCCTGGTACCGACCGTCAGTCTTCAGACCCCGGAGGGCCTGATTCACCCGGCCGATGAGGTCGCACTTCGAGAGACCGCTGCCAAAACAGAGATCCTTGACGTAATGCATGCTGCCAGTGTCGGTGAGACCGGCCAGCTTCATCTCGCGTACCAGCTCCCGGCCAATGCGCCGTTCCACGAGGGCATAATCGGCCTTCCCCTCACTGACGAGCCGGAGAATGCGCCGCATGTCGTCCAGACGGGTGATCCGTCGGCCGAAGGAGGATTCGGACAGGTAATCGTCCATCATGTCGCCCCGCTGGAGAACGACGTGGCGGCCAACGAGATCGCTTTCCCGACGGACGGGCTCAGTATCGGACCGCCGAAAATACGTGTAGACGGAGGGGGCGAGGGGTTCGGAAAAACAAAAATGGTCGGTGCGGTTCACCGAAAAGCAGAATGCCACCAGATCGACCCGGCCTTTCTGCAGATCAGGGATGATCTCGCTCCAGGGGCCGTTGCGGAACTCGATCTGGACACTGAGCGAAGAGGCGATGAGCCGCGCCAACTCCACGGTGAAGCCGGTCGGCTGGCCGTTCTGGTCGGTGAACTCATAAGGGGGATACGCCCGGTCGATTCCGACGACGATTTTCTCGACATCTTCGGAACCGGTCGCGGTACGTGCAGGTGCCGCCGTGCCGGCGGTCGTCGCGAGCAGAAAGATCAGGAGCATAAAAACGAGGACCGCAACCCGGCCATGCGGCGGGTACGGAGCGGCAGGCGGCCTCGTGAACATCATCTCTGGCTTCATATCTCTGGGAGAGATTCTTCTTCGGATTATATGACAACCTGGGCCTGGCGGGAAAAAAAAAGACCGGATCTTGGGAGATCCGGCCCGAAAGTATAAGGAGGCAAACAAAACCATGAACCTTTTCGGCCTGAAATGCGGTTTTCCGAAGAGTTCATTTCCGGATGATCCAGTACGGGACGGGACACTCTGGAATTGCTCCGGACGCTGGCGGACATTCGCAGACAACCACGGACATCAACTTTTTTCGTATGTCTCGGCAACTATTTGCGGATGTGGCCGGAAGGGCATGCCGAAGCCGGATGGCGACGGTCTGCCGCGCAGGGGCGGGCGAGGGATTTGCATGCACGTCCTAAACGGGGTATCTTGCGCACCGCATGCAGCCGAACGAGACGCATGGTATTCGCACCACGGCCACACCGGGGGAGGGAACGCTGTTTCCCGCGCTCGGTGCTTCGAATTATCGTGCTTACTTTATAACGAACGGTCTATCCCTGGTCGGTACTTGGATGCAACGGCTCGCGACGAGTTGGCTCGTGTACCGCCTCACATCCTCGGCGGTGATGCTGGGCGCTGCCGATTTCGTCAGCCAGTTTACGGCGTTCCTCCTGATGCCAGCCGCAGGGGTCATTCTCGACGGCCGGGAACTGCGTCGGAGCATTTGGATCACCCAGGTTGCCGCCCTTGTCCAGGCGACGGTGCTTGCAGGCCTGACGCTCGCGGGGCTGGTCAACCTGCCTCTTCTGTTCTTTCTCTGCGGCGTCCTTGGGGTCATCAACGCGTTCGACATGCCCGGTCGGCATGCCCTGGTGCCGCAGCTCGTCGAACGACGGGAGCACCTGGGAAACGCGATCGCTCTCAACTCGTCCGCGTTCAACGCCGCCCGGCTGATTGGCCCCTCCCTCGCCGGCATGGCTGTCGCGGCCTGGGGGGAAGGGATCTGCTTCGCTCTCAACGCCCTGTCGTTTGTGCCGATCGTCTGGACACTGCCCCGGCTGGCCCTTCCACGAAGTGAGCTCCGGCACGAGAAAAAACCTTTCTGGAGCGAACTCCGCGCAGGGCTTGCGTATGCCTGGAAACACCGGGGGATTCGGTCGATCCTGCTTCTGATCTCGGTGTTCAGTTTCATCGGCATGCCCTTCGCCGTGCTGCTTCCCGTGGTGGCGAAGGAGGTGCTCGGGGGCGGGGCTGAGACGCTCGGTTTCTTGCTTGGTGCGGTCGGCTTTGGCGCGCTGGCCGGTGCGCTGCATCTCGCGGTGCGCCGAACCACCGATGGGCTTGAACGGCTTGCCTCGACCGCGTTCACCTGTTTCGGCGTCACTCTCATGCTGTTCGCCTGGACCTCGCGTCTGTGGGGGTCGATGCTCCTGCTCGCGATCGCCGGATACTGGATGACGAGCGGCTGGGCGGCTGCCAACACCCATCTGCAGATGCAGACGGACGATGACAAACGAAGCCGGATCATGAGTCTGTACATGATGGCCTTCATGGGCATGTCACCCTTGGGAAGCCTTATGCAGGGCTTTATCGCTCAGTATGCCGGTGTTTCCCCGACTCTGTGCGGCGCGGGCCTGCTCTGTTGTGCTTCCTCTCTTGCCTTTGTCCTGTCGGTGCGTGCCGCCCGGCCTTCTGCCACAGAAATCCGGTCATGATATGATGGAGACAACGGCCAAACGCCAACAATGATTTCGAGGTGGGATCGATGAACGTTACGGAATCCCGGACCCTTTCTTCCGAAAAACATGCCTGGCGGTTTTTCCGCTCGGGCGGTGTCGATCAGGTGAGCCTCGACTCCGGAGCTGACCTGAAGGCATTGAAGGAACTCGATCCCAAGCTGTGGATGGCCCTGAGTTGTCCCGTGCAGGGCCTCGAACTTGATGCGGCGACCCTCAGCCTGATCGACACGGACAAGGATGGGCGGGTGCGTGTACCCGAACTGCTGGCTGCCGTCGAGTGGGCCTGCGGGCGGTTGAAAAATCCCGACGATCTGCTGAAACGCTCCGAGACACTGGCGTTGACTGCGATCAACGATGCAGACGAGGAGGGAAAGCGGCTGATCGCCTCGGCCCGTCGGATCCTTGCCGGGCTGGGGAGACCGGATGCCGAGGTGATCGCCGTGGCCGACGTGGCTGATGCCTCGAAAAAGTTCGCGGCCAACAGGTTCAACGGGGACGGGGTCATTCCTCCGACTTCGGCTGGCGACGAGCCGCTGCGCAAGGCGATCACCGAGATCGTCACCTGCTTTGGCGGTGTCGCGGACCGGGATGGGACTCCGGGTGTCGACGGCGCGATGCTGGAAGCGTTTTTTGGAGCCTGCCGCGCCTATGACGCCTGGTGGCGGGCCGGAGAGGCGGATCCGGCGATCCTGCCATACCGCGAGGGGACGGTCGAGGCCTACGCCGCCTTCACGGCAGTCCGGGCCAAGATCGACGACTTTTTCACCCGATGCCGGCTGGCGGCGTTTGATGCCCGGTCGACCGGGCCGCTCAACCGGTCCGAAAGAGATTACGAGCAGATGGCCGTCCGACTCCTCTCCGCGGGAAGCCCGGAGCTGGCCGAGCTGCCGCTGGCACGGATCGAGGCGGGCTGGGCGCTTCCGCTGAACGACGCCGTCAATCCCGCCTGGACCAAGGCGATCGACACGTTCAACCGGCTCGTCGTCCTGCCCCGGCTCGGTGAAAAGACAGCTCTCACCGCCGCCGAGTGGGAAAAAATTGTGGCGACCTTCTCCGCCCACGAGACCTGGCTTGCCGGGAAAGCCGGAGCCGAGGTCGAACGGCTCGGCCTGGCCCGGATCCGTGCCCTGCTTGCGGGCGGCCAGGAACGTGCCATCCGCGAGCTGATCGCCCAGGACAAGGCTCTCGAGCCAGAAGCCGCCGCGATCGACACCGTCGAGCGACTGGTTCGGCTGCATCGGGATCTCTATACAATATTGAATAATATGGTTTCATTCCGCGACTTCTATGACCGGAAGCGCGGCGCGATCTTCCAGAACGGAACCCTGTTCCTGGACGGCCGGAGCTGCGAACTGTGCCTTCGCGTCGAGGATGTGGCCAAACACTCGGCGATGGCCGCTCTGAGCCAGACCTATCTCGTGTACTGCGACTGCGTGCGGGCCGGAAGCTCCGAAAAGATGACAATCGTCGCAGGCTTCACGGCGGGGGATGCCGAGCGACTTGCCGTCGGCCGGCATGGGATCTTCGTCGACCGGCGGGGTCGCGATTGGGATGCCGTCGTGGTCAAGCTCGTCGAGAACCCCATCAGCATCGGCGAGGCCTTCTGGACCCCCTACCGCCGAATCGGCCGGATGATCACGGAACAGATCGAGAAGTTCGCTGGGGCGGGGGACAAGGCCATGCAGGAAAAGCTGGCTGGCGGCATCGCCGGGGTCGCGAACAAGGCCCAGACCACTGCGACTGCGGCAGGAACCACGCCTGCCGTCCCTCCCCAGCCGTTCGACGTGGGCAAGTTTGCAGGTATATTTGCTGCTATTGGCCTGGCAATCGGCGCGATCGGCACCGCGATCGCCAGTGTCGTGACGGGCTTCCTCTCTCTTCCTTGGTGGCAGATGCCGATCGCCCTGCTTGGCCTGCTGCTCGTCATTTCCGGGCCCTCGATGGTCATGGCGGCAATCCGGCTCCGGAACCGCAATGCCGGTCCGATCCTCGACGCGAATGGCTGGGCGATCAACTCGCGGCTCATGATGAGCATCGCATTCGGCAGCTCCCTGACCAAAATCGCCCAGCTCCCCGATGGGGCCCGTCGGACGCTTGAGGATCCCTTCGCGGATGCCGAGAATCCCTGGACGCACCGCATCATCTGGCTGCTCATCCTTGCCATCATCATCACGGGCGGCCTCAAGCTGCACCGAACGATGAAGCACAACAAAAAGCCGGCGGAAAAGGCCGCCGTCAGGATGCCGCTTCCCGCGCAGAAGCCGGGCCAGATGCCCGCCGCTCCGGTCGTCCCCGCTCCGGCACTGGCTCCCGAAACGGCTTCCGGAGCTGCGCAGTAACATGACCATCGCCCGAGTCGCCTGCCTCCTCGCGGCATGTCTGATTCCGCTGTGCCCGATCGCCGCCGGTGCCTGGAGTGGCCCGGGCCACCGGGTTATCGCCCTCCTCGCCGCCGACATCCTGCGGGTGGAAGCGCCGGCCGCCTACGACGAGGCGCGGCGCCTCCTGGAAAGCGAACGCGATGATCGCCCCGGGGATGACGGCCGCCATCCCCGCAAGGCGACGCTCGTCTCGGTCGCCGGATGGGCCGATCATGTGCGGCCGAAAAGGCCCGAGACGGCCCATTATCACATCGTCGAGATCCCCTTCACGGCTGGCGGCTACGACGAGGCCCGGGACGGTGCGGGGGAAAAGCACATCATACATGCGGTGGACACGATGACCCGAATACTGGGTAATACCGGAAGAACCGACGGAGAGCGGCTGGAAGCCCTCAAATTCCTCGTCCATCTCGTCGGCGATCTTCACCAGCCGCTGCATTGCACGAATCGAGGCGATGCCGGGGGAAACGCGCGAATGGTCATCCTTGATGGGGAGGAGATGAAGCTCCATCATGTCTGGGACTTCCGGATCGTCGATTCGTTCGGAATGAACGAACGGCAGCTGGCTGGAATCCTTCAACAGGAGCTTCGGGCGACGGATACCGCCGCGATTGCCACCGGGACCCTCGTCGACTGGGTGAACGAGTCGCACCACCTCGGCCAGGCGTGGGGTTATGCGTTCGAACCGGGTTCGGTCATCACGCCGGACTGGCTGGCTTCCGTCCGCCCCGTCGTCAAACAACAGCTGCTGCGTGCTGGCGTCCGGCTGGCCCGGCTTCTCCGGGAAGCTCTCGATCGTCCCTCCTCATGCCCGGTGGCTTCCCGAACCGACATCATCCGGGAGGATACTCCATGAACACCGTTGTCATCGGTGCCAGTGACAACCCCGAACGCTATAGTCACAAGGCTCTCGTCCTGCTCCGGGAAATGGGGCATGTCGTTTTTCCGGTGCACCCCGCTCTCGAGATGATCGAGGGTATACCGGTGTATCGGTCGCTGGATAAAATACAGGATAAAATAGATACTATCACGATGTATCTGTCACCCGCAAAACAGTCCGCTGTGGAGGGGGAGATTCTCGCCGCCGGGGCCCGGCGGGTGATCTTCAACCCCGGTGCCGAAAACCCCTGCCTCGCGGAAAAGCTCCGCCAGGCAGGGGTCGAGGTGCTGGAGGCCTGCACTCTCGTGCTGCTCCGGACCGGCCGCTACGGAGTCTGACTTGAATCCGGGGGGCTGATTGGGCGAAGCCCCTCGAACGAGGGGCTTCGTGCTGTTTGAGTCGAATTCCGGGGCGATGAACTGATGCGGGAAGGGCTATTTCCCTTCCCGCCTCTGATGGTGGTCGTGTCCCTCCCCGTGGTGGGAGCAGGCCGTCTGCGGCGTGACTTCATTCAACTTGCCGGCTTTGAACTCGGCGATGACCTGCTCGACCGTCGCCTGGCGGCCCATGTACACCTTGATGCCGGCGGCGCGAAGCTTGTTGAGGGCGCCCATGCCGATGCCCCCGACGACGACAGCGTCGAGCCTTTCGCTGCTCAGCGAAGCGAGGGGCTGGCACATGCCGTGGGTGTGCTGGGCATTCTTGTTGATGATGGCACGGGTCGACAGCTTCTCGGTGTCGACGATCAGGAACAGGGGGGCCGAACCGAAATGGCTGTTCACCTGGCTTTGAAGGCCCTTGTCTTCGATGATCGGAATGCAGATGTTCATGGATTCTCCCTGGTGTGATGATGGGATGTCGGATGTGACGGCAACGGGACCGCCTTCGATGCGAAGGGCTTTCCCGAAAACGAGGGCTTCGGCGATCTTGCGGTGCGCCGACTCGATGATGCGACCGAAGGTGGGCCGCGAAACGTGCATCATCCCGGCGGCTTCCTCCTGATACTTCCCCTCGAGATCAGCCAGTTTCAGGGCCTCGAACTCATCGAGGGTCAGCACCAGGAAGTCCAGGTCGCGCGCCGGGATCCCGGCCGGCTTGAACACTCCGGCAACGGGTTTCCCGGATATTTTTCTGCATGAATGCGGCCTGACCATATTTGATCTCCAGAAATGTTATCATATGCTCGAAACGGCGAGCCCGTTCAGCATACCACAATTGACATACAATGGCGACGAGCATATCCAGCGATGTTTCCCTTCCCATCACAACATGCCCCGACCTCAACGATCTGGAATGCCCCAAAATGAGCCTGAATAATATGGTGTGATATAAAAGTTGCTGGAGGGGCGGGTTTGAACCCCGTCCCGAGGCGAACCTGTCAGGAGAACCATGATGAACCCCGAAACATTCGCATTCACACAGATCGGCGTCATTCGCACCCGGTTCACGAAACAGGAGGGAACGCCGATCCAGGCCAGCATGGCAGACGGGGAGATCGGGACCGTCGAGGTATTCCCTGAGTATGCCGATGGATTGCTCGATATCGGGGGATTCAGTCATCTCCACCTGATCTACGCTTTCCATGAAATCGAAGCCGGCACGTTGCGGGTGAAGCCCTATCTCGACACCGTCGAACACGGCATCTTCGCCACCCGCGCCCCGAAACGGCCAAACCCGGTCGGCCTTTCGGTCGTCCGTCTGCTCTCTGTCCGCGGAAACATTCTCGAGATCGCCGGTGTCGATATGATCGACGGCACCCCGCTGCTCGATATCAAGCCATATATTCCATCCCTCGACGCCCGCGATACCGACCGAATTGGCTGGTATGCCGGCCGTCTCCGTCAGGAAGGAGTTGTTTTGGCTGACGGAAGATTCGACTCGAAAGAGGAACATTGAAGATGCTCCACGGGAGCCATGTCCCTCGCTGCCTTGGAAATAGACGATCGCTGCGATATCATTTCTTTCAATGAAGCATGTGTTACACCGGCAGATTCTGATCACGCTCACGCTTCTCGTCTTGTGTGCGTTTTTTACGACGCTTGTCGAGACGAGCCGGCTTCATTTTTTTCACGACATCCTTCCGGAGAACGGTGTTCAATACTTCGCGCGATGTGCAGCAAGGTCTCACGACGGACATTTGCAGCAAGCCGTTGCGTTCGACGCCCCGGAGCCATGCCCGTTCAACCGCCTGCTTTCCTTCCTCGAGGCTGCGTCTCATGGTGTAACGCTTTCGAGTATTCTGAAACCGGAATATTCCGGCGCGACTCGGATACAGGTTTTTTCCACTCTCACGGTCGAGCCGGGCGGTGTGCATCGTGCCCGGGCTCCGCCGGTCTGACAGCGCTGCACGAGTTCAACATAGAGCAGTTGATATAATATTCCGGCCGCGCCATTGCGGCGCGGTGAGGGCGATGCCGATCCCAAACGGTCGAACAATGCCCTCGTATGAATGGAAAAGGACAAACTCATGAACACATCATTCTCAACATTGCTGTTGGCCTGCCTTCTGTCAGGGCCGTCCCTGGCGGCTGCAGCGTCTGTCATCGAAGTGTCGAACATTGCCCAGCCGGCTTCCGGCCACGGTTCGGGGATCGATCTGCAGTATGTCGACAAGGCGGCCAGGCCGCAGGACGATTTTGCGCGGCATGTCAACGGTGTATGGATCGATACGACGGAGATTCCGGCCGACAAATCGAGCTGGGGCTCGTTCGAAAAGCTGTATGAAGATACCCAACCGAAGCTGCGGAAGATCGTCGAAGATGCAGCAAAAGAGAGCGGAACGAAACCGGGCTCGGATCTCCAGAAGATTGGCGATTTGTATGAAAGCTTCATGGACGAGGCGAAGCTCGACAAGCTGGGACTGAAGCCGCTCGAAAGGGAACTCGCCAGAATCGACGCCATCCGTTCCAAGGCGGAAATTCCCGCGCTGATCGCTCACCTGAACCGGATCGGCGCAGGCGCGCCCTACACGATTGCCATCCACCAGGATGCCAAAGACTCGACGAAATACGTCGCCGATCTCATGCAGGACGGTCTCGGCCTTCCCGATCGCGATTACTATCTCAAGATGAAAGACGAGAAGCTGAGCAAGGTGCGTGCGAAATACAAGGAGCACATCGAGAAGATGCTGTCCCTGGCGGGGGACAAAGACGCGGCTGCGAACGCTCGTCAGATTATCGTTCTGGAAACGGAACTCGCGAAGGTCCAGTGGACAAAGGTCGAGAATCGCGATCCCGTAAAGACCTACAATCGTGTCGAGTTGAAGGCCCTCGACACGCTGGCGCCCGGCTATGACTGGGGTGCCTATCTCTTCGATACGGGTATTGCGGGCAAAACGGATTACGTTGTCGTCAGCCAGCCGAGCTATCTGACGGGGTTCACCAAGATCCTGCAGGGAAAGCCCCTGCCGGTCTGGAAGGCGTATTTCCGGTGGCATCTGCTCAGCGCGTTTGCCGCGTATCTCTCGAAGCCCTTCGTCGACGAGAACTTCGCGTTCAAGGGAACCGTGCTGACCGGCCAGCCGCAGAACCGCCCCCGGTGGAAGCGTGGCGTTTCCCTCGTTGAAGGAGCCATCGGGGAGAGTCTCGGGAAAATATATGTAAGTCAATACTTTCCGCCCGAGCGCAAGGCTCGCATGGAGAGCCTTGTCAAAAATCTGCTTGAAGCGTATCGCCGCAGTATCGACATCCTGCCCTGGATGAGCCCGGAGACCAAGCGGGCGGCTCAGGAAAAGCTCGCAAAGTTTACCTACAAGATAGGGTATCCGAACAAGTGGCGCGATTATTCCGCGCTCACGATCGACAAGAACGACCTGATCGGCAACGTTCTCAGGGCGAACGAGTTCGAGTATATGCGCGAACTCAACAAACTCGGAAAACCGATCGACCGTGAAGAGTGGGGAATGACGCCCCAGACGGTGAACGCGTATTACAACCCCGAGATGAACGAGATCGTATTCCCTGCGGCGATTCTTCAGCCACCCTTCTTCAACGCCGATGCCGACGATGCGGTCAACTACGGCGCGATTGGCGCGGTCATCGGCCACGAGATCAGCCACGGGTTCGACGACCAGGGCTGCCAGTATGACGGCGACGGCAACCTGCGCGACTGGTGGACGATGGAAGACCATCAGAGCTTCGAGGCTCGCACGAAGCGGCTCGTTGCCCAATACAGCGCCTTCAGCCCGCTTCCGGGATACAACGTGAACGGCGAGCTGACGCTCGGCGAGAACATCGCCGACAACTCCGGTCTGGCGATCGCCTACAAGGCCTACAAGATTTCCCTGCAGGGGAAAGAAGCCCCCGTCGTCGACGGCCTGACGGGCGACCAGCGGTTCTACATGGGCTGGGCGCAGGTCTGGCGCGACAAGACGCGTGACGAGCAGGTGGTTACCAGGCTGAAGAGCGACCCGCACTCACCCGACCGGTTTCGCATCAACGGCACCCTCAAGAATCAGCCGGCCTTCTATGAAGCCTTCAACGTCAAGCCTGGCGACAAGATGTATCTCCCGCCCGAAGAGCGCGTGATCATCTGGTAACAGCCTGACCCGATCGCACCGGAGCGGGAGCCGCTACGGCGCTTTCACGGAAATGACGCCCCGGAGAAGCCCTGCTTCCTCGGGGCGTCGTTTCACTTCCGGATGGAAAAATCCCGCGGTCTTTTGGGGCTGGCGATGGGAGAAAACACATTCAGGGGTGGCCAGAAAATATACCACACGCAGTCTTGTCAGTGCCGCTTGGCGATAAAACGAACGTACAGAATTAGTCCTTGACATTATGAGCTTATGCTCATATCATTGTCTTGAGCAACGGCATAGTTGCATGGAACGAACATGACGAATCACGCTGAGAATGTCATTCCGCTTTCACCCAGACACTGTTCAGATAGAGGTCTGATCGTTGCCGTATCCTGTTCCGAAGGAGTGGGCACGGCGAAGGCACCGGCTCGCGAAGTTCTCTTTATCACCGGTCGTGGAATCGAGAGCGACGGAGATGCCGATACAGGGAGGCAGGTGAGCCTGCTCCAGGCCGAGCATGTTGAGGCGTTCAACGCCGTCCACGATCATCGGGCTGGTCCCGGCGACTTTGCCGAGAACGTGCTGACGAGCGGTATCGACCTGAGCCGGCTGCAGCCCGGCGACCGGCTGTGCATCGCCGAAACGGCCGTGCTCGAGGTTGTGCAGGTCGGGAAGGAAATACTGCCGCACCACTACTCGTTCCACGGCTTTCGCCTTCTGCCGACGCTGGGGGTCTTCTGCCGGGTGATCGAGGGCGGTCTGGTTGCGGCCGGAGCGACGATCTCGATCCTCCCGAAGGGCAAACGATGAACGAATCGGCAAAAACCCCGATCGACACGTTCGAGATGGCTCGGGCCGGTTGTCTCGCGGCAGAGGCGAGCGGTTCGCTCGGGAAGCCGTTTGCCGAGCCCTGGTTCGACCCGGCTCCCTGGCGGTTCGATGAAGGAGGTGTCTTGCACGGCACACTCCCCGAAGGTCTTTCCCCCGAGGGGTATCACGATATCGTGCATGGGGGCGCCATTGCAGCGCTGCTCGATGCGGCCATGACTCATTGCCTGTTTGGCCGCGGCGTGATGGGCCTGACGGCCGAAATGCAGGTCAGATATCGGCGGCCGCTTCCGGTCGGTCGGGTGACGCAGGTGCGTGCATCGCTCGAAACCTCGGTTGGTAACCAGGTCTACCGGCTCACCGCAACCGTCTCGGCGGACGGCGAGGTGAAGGCCGAGGCCCGAGGAACGTTCTTTCGCCCCCCCGCCGGCTCGCTGCCCGGGACGGCACAAGCTGCATCTGTTTAGGGGCGGATTTCAAGCCCGCCTCCGTTCGAAAATTATGTATAGGAGGATATATATGCCATATGGTGATGGTACGGGGCCGAATGGAGCTGGACCTATGACCGGTCGGGGGATGGGACCCTGCAGCGGGAATGCCGGAGGCGGTTTCCAGGGGCGCGGTCGCGGAATGGGCCCGTGCGGTGGTGGCTTTGGCTTTGGCCGGGGACGTGGCTTGGGTCGCGGACGGGGCTTCCGGAATGGGGGCGCCCTGGCCGCCGAAGCGGGAACTCCCGCTCAGGCTCAGCCGGCGCTGCCGGTCGAGGCACGGCTCGATATTTTGCAGCGACAGATCGAGACGGTATCCGGCCAGATTGAGGCACTGAGAAACGCATTGAGGCACGAGAACCTCCCTGTGGAGGAGCCGAAGAAGGATCCGGACGCGAAGTGATCCGATCGAAACATCCATGCTGAGATATTCGCAGAAGGTTCTCGATCATTTCCATGCTCCGCGCCATGTCGGCCGGCTCGATGTCTATGACGGCATCAGCCGGCTCGGCGACCCCGATTGCGGCGATTTCCTCGAGGTGACGGTGCGTCTCAGCGCTGACCAGCAGAACATTGCCGCGATCGGATATCTCGTCAAGGGCTGCCCTGCCGCGATCGCCACGTCGAGCATCACGGCCGAGATGGTCTGCGGCAAGGAGATTGAAGAAGCCGCCATGCTGACGGATGCCGCGATCATCGAGGCGCTCGACGGGCTGCCGCCGGGCAAGGAGCACTGCTCCGTTCTCGCGGTGAAGGGGCTCCAGCTCGCTCTCCAGAATGCCGTTCTTCGACATCTGTTCAAACGCGCTGGGATCGTCGACTCCGACGAGGCGTTCGATCGCCTCGTCGAGAGCGGCGGTCTCGAACGATACATTCATACCTGCGACGGCTCGTGCGAGGAAGCACCCGAGACGTGCAGCCAGACGACGGAAGGGGAAAAACCATGTTGATCGCTATATCCGCCCGCGGAGACACATTGGATGCCACAATGGACCCGCGCCTCGGCCGGGCCGAGAGGTTCATCCTGATCGAGAGCGACACCGAAAAAACCTCGATTCTCGAAACGGCTGCCACACAGGCAACGCACGGGGCCGGCATCCAGACGGCGCAGGCGCTTCTCAAGGCCGGCGCGAAAGCCGTCATTTCGGGCGATTGCGGCCCGAAGGCGTTCCAGGTGTTTCAGGCGGCCGGCGTGCCCGTGTATGCGGCGACCGGCGGAACGGTCCGCGACGTGTTCGCCGCCTGGCGCCGGAACGAGCTGCCGGTGATTGGTCAGCCCGGCGCTGCCAAACATGCCTGATGAATAGCATGAACGATACAACTTCCGGAAAGGCCGGCGGCTTCGGCCGCCCGGCCCCCAGGATCGCCGTCGCGAGCGGAAAAGGCGGCACGGGAAAGACGAGCGTCGCAGTCAGTCTCGCCCGGGCGGCCCTCCGGATCGGCCGCCGCGTTCAACTTGTCGATGCCGACGTCGAGGGGCCGAACGCCCATCATTTTCTCGGCCTCGGTGAGCCCGAGACGTTTCCGGTCGAGGCGATGCTGCCGCGCATCGACCCGGCCCGCTGCACCCTGTGCGGCGAGTGCGCCGCGTTCTGCATCTACCAAGCCCTGGCTGTACTCGGCGACCGCGTGATGGTGTTTCCCGACATGTGTCACGGCTGCGAGGGCTGTCGCGTGGTGTGTCCGGTCCAGGCGATCGAGAACGGATCGCAGGAGATCGGCCGCATCATGCACTGGCAAGTTGACGATTTCGAGGTCTGGCAGGGCCGGCTGCACGTCGGCCAGGTGCTCAGCCCAACCCTGATCCGCGAACTGCACCGGCGTGCACGTGAATCGGCTGCTGGCTACGACCTGACCATCGTCGATTCCCCGCCCGGAACCTCATGTCCCATGATGGCTGCCGTGCGCGGCGCGAACCGGCTGGTGCTGGTGACCGAGCCGACGCCGTTCGGGCTGCATGATCTCGAACTGGCGATGGCGGCCGTGCGCCGCATGAAGCTGCCGGTCGAGGTGATCGTCAATCGATCGATCGGCGATGACGCGGCGATCGACGATCTCTGCCGTGCGCGGGCCGTTCCCGTCATCGCCCGGTTTCCCGAAGATCGCACGGTGGCCGCGGCATACGCCGAGGGCCGGCCGATGATCGAGGCCGGCGCCGAGTGGGCGAAACAGTATGATGACCTGCGTCGCCACCTGGAGGGACCATGCTGACCGAATGGGTGATCATCAGCGGAAAAGGCGGAACCGGTAAGACCAGCGTCACGGCGGCTCTCGCGGCTTGGTGCGGCATGTCCGTCCTCACCGATACCGACGTCGACGGCGCAAACCTCGAACTCGTGCTCCAGGCGTGCCAGGTGACCGAGCAGCGGTTCGAGGGGCGGCGGAAGGCCGTCATCAAGCCCTCGCTGTGCCGTGCGTGCGGCAGGTGCGCCGACGAGTGTCGGTTCGACGCCGTGATGCCGGCCGCCATGCGCCCCGACCGGGGCGTCATCATGACGATCGACGCCGACGCGTGCGAGGGCTGCGGCCTGTGCAAGCGCGTCTGCCCGGCCGACGCGATCATCATGAAAAAGACCGTGGGTGGCACCTGGCGCGAGAGCGACACCCCGTGGGGCCGTCTGTTCCACGCCAGACTCGAACCGGGCGGCGAAAACTCGGGCAAACTCGTGGCCCTCTTGCGCAAAAAAGCCCGTGAATACGCTGAAGCCCATGGAATGCCGCTCCTGCTGACCGACGGGCCGCCCGGTTCGGGCTGCCCTGTCATCGCCACCCTGACCGGCGCCAACAAGGTGCTGATTGTCACCGAACCGACCCCGTCGGGACGGTCCGATGCCGAGCGCGTGCTCGATTTGTGCCGGCACTTCCGGCGTCCGGTGTGGCTTGCCATCAACAAATACGACCTGCATGCGGGAATGGCGCAGCAGACCGAGGAGTGGGCCCGCGCCCGCGACGTGCCCGTCGTTGGTCGTCTGCCGTATGACCCGTCCGTTCCCACGGCGATCCGGCGCGGCGTGCCGGTGCCGTCCCTCCCTCCCTCGCCCTGGAGCGAAGCTCTGGCCCGGATGGCGATGGAAATCGGGCTTTCGGCTAAAAATTGAAAATGATGTACATCAAGGAGAATAAATGAAGTCGTCCCACCCAAAGATGTTCGATACGGCATGTATCCATGCGGGGCAGCACCCTGATGAACTGTTCGGCGGCGTCAGCGTGCCGATCTACCAGTCCTCCACCTTCGCGTTCGAGAGCGCCGAGGTCGGCGCCGCCCGATTTTCGGGCCAGAGCGACGGCTACAAATACACGCGGCTCGGGAACCCGACGACGGCGGCTCTCGAAGCCTGCATCGCCGAACTCGAGGGCGGCGGCACCGGCCTTGCCACGGCATCCGGCATGGCGGCCGTCAGCACCGCCTACCTGGCGCTTCTGGGGAACGGCTGCCACATGGTCTCGACCGACTCGGTCTATGGCCCGTCACGAACCCTGGCGGAACGGGAACTTTCGAGGTTCGGCGTCGAAGCCTCGTATGTCGACACTTCGAACCTCGAACACCTGAAAGCGGCGATTCGTCCGAACACGAAGCTCGTCTACCTGGAAACGCCCGCCAACCCGACGCTTTCGATCACCGATATCGCTGAGGCGTCGAAGATCGCTCATGCCGCCGGCGCGGTGGTCGTCGTCGACAACACCTTCTGCAGTCCGATGCTCCAGCGGCCGCTCGACCTGGGCGCCGACATCGTGCTGCACAGCATGACGAAATTCATCAACGGTCACAGCGACGTCGTGGCCGGCATCCTGATCACCCGCAACGCTGAACTCGCGGCCCGCCTGAAGAGCGTCCTCGTGCAGATGGGCGGCACCATCGACCCGCACCAGGCATGGCTCGTGCTGCGCGGCGTGAAGACCTTGCCAATGCGCATGCGAATCGCCCAGGAAAACGCGCAGCGCCTGGCCGATGAGCTGTCGCGCCATCCGCTGATCGCTTCCGTCGCGTATCCCGGTCTGAAATCGCATCCGCAGCACGATCTGGCGACGAAGCAGATGAAGGGGCCGGGCTCGATGATCTCGTTCGAGATGGCCGGCGGCGTCGAAGCCGGCCGTATCCTGATGAACAGCGTCTCGCTCTCGACGCTGGCTGTCTCGCTCGGCGGCATCGAAACGCTCATCCAGCACCCCGCCTGCATGACCCACGCATCCGTACCGCGTGAGACCAGACTTTCGGCCGGCATAACCGACGGGCTGGTCAGGCTCTCGGTCGGCTGTGAGGCTTATGACGACCTCCATCAGGATCTGTTTTCCGCTCTCGATGAAGTGAAACGGCAGTGTTCCGGGGAGGAACAACAGGCCCGCTTCAAGGCAAACGTATAAATACAAGGAGATATATCATGAAGATCGCCATTCCCGTCGCCGAAGGCAAGTTGACCGAACATTTCGGCCATTGTGAAGAGTTCGCATTTTTCGACGTCGACGACGTCGCCCGCGCCATTCTCGGCGAGACCCGCCTCCAGCCCCCTCCTCACGAACCCGGCGTCCTGCCCCGCTGGCTGGTCTCGAACAAGGCCACCGTCGCGATCGTCGGCGGCATGGGCGTGCGCGCCCGCCAGATGCTCGAAGAGACTGGCGTCAAGGTCGTGATGGGCGCCCCCAGCCTGCCGCCGGCCGAGATCGTGCGCCAGTACCTCGCCGGCACCCTTGTCGTTGGCGATAACACGTGCAATCATGGACCCGACCACGTCTGCACCGACATGCACGGCCACGGCCAGGCCCATGGCCACACCCACCAGCACGGCCACGGCCCCGCCTCGCGCAAGGGCGGCTGCTGAGGCATGCAAAACCACTCATCCCGGCTGGCCCATGGTCTGCCGGGAGAAACCTCTGAAGGCGGTTGCACCGTTGCATTCTTCCAGGAGGATGCGCATATCGTCCAATCCAACGATGATTCAAAGAACGAGGACGGGAATACCGGTGCCACCAGCAGTCATCATCGCGTAGAACGCGGGAGACACACATATGACCGCATCGAATTGCAGCAGTTGTTCCGATACCACCTGTTCCTCGAAAACGCGGAATCCTGATGAGTCGGCCGATGATTTCCTCCGGCGGCAACGGCTTCAGGGAAACCTGTGCCGGATCAAACACATCTTCTTCGTGCTTTCCGGCAAGGGCGGGGTCGGCAAGAGCACCGTTGCCGCGAATCTCGCGCTCTCGCTGGGCATGAACGGGTACAGCGCCGGTCTGCTCGACATCGACCTGCACGGCCCGTCGATTCCGACGATGCTCGGCCTCGCCGATGTACGCGCCGAGTCTGCGGGAAACGGGCTGATCAAGCCGGTTGAACTGACATCGGTCGTCAAGGTGATGTCAGTTGCCTTCCTGCTGCAGGGAAACGACGACGCCGTGATCTGGCGCGGTCCGATGAAGGCTGGGGTTATCGAACAGCTGGTGGCCGACGTCGACTGGGGCCCGCTCGATGCACTGGTTGTCGACTGCCCGCCCGGCACCGGGGATGAGCCGCTCAGCATCGTGCAGACAGTCGGAAAAGCCGACGGGGCGATCATCGTGACGACCCCGCAACAGGTCGCCACCGCCGACGTGCGTCGCTCGATCAGCTTTTGCCACCGCCTCGATCTGCCCGTGCTGGGCGTGATCGAGAACATGTCCGGCTTCGTCTGCCCTCATTGCAACGAAACGACCGAGATCTTCAGCAAAGGAGGCGGCGAAACGATGGCCGCCGACATGGGCGTGCCGTTCCTTGGCCGGATCCCGATTGATCCCGAACTGATGGGGGCAGGCGATCGGGGCGTGCCGTATATCCAGCGATTCTCGGAGCGGCCGGCTGCAAAAGCCTTTTCCAAGGCTATTCTGCCGTTGATAGGCCGGATGGGCGACACCGTCGCGGGCCAGGAAGAAGCCTGAGATGCTGAACGGTATTGTCATCGTCGATCTTGCCGGTTTTGTGCTGCTGCTTCTGGTGGCCCTCACCGGAGGCATCATCAAATGGCATCTTCCGCCCGGCTCGGGACATGGCGGTCACGGCCTGGGCCGCGGGTTTGGCCATGGATACGGTCACGGCCATGATACCGGCCTCGACGACGGTATCGGCCCGAAACTGCTCTGGGGAATGGACCGGCACGAATGGGGCGACATTCACTTCTGGCTTTCCGTCGCCTTTTTCGCCATGATCGCGATTCATCTGTATCAACACCGCTTCTGGCTCAGGGCCTGCCTGAGCCGGGGCGGCACCTGTCCGACCGGCCAGAGCGTCTGATGCTTCGCCCCCGTCGAAAGCGGCACTGCAATCTTCGGATGAAAGGAACCAGAAAATGACCGTGAAACCAGAGACCCTGAAAACAGCATGGCAAAAGCGAGACGGGCCGCTCGTGCTGACGACCGTCGATACCGATGGAATGCCGAACGCGGTCTATGTCATGTCCGTGAAGCTCCATCCAGATGGTCGCATCGCCATCGCCGACAACAAATTTCACAAGACCCGGTCCAACATCCAAAACGGCAGCAGGGGCTCGCTTTTGTTCAGCGCGAAAGACCGCTCGGCGTATCAGGCCAAGGGAGCGATCGAATACGTTACATCCGGACCGATATACGACGACATGCTGACGTGGGTCGAAGCCCGGTTCGCCCGTGTGGCGGTCGCCGTCCTGCACGTTGAACATCTCTATTCGGGAGCCGAAAATTTGGCCTGAAACGCCGGCATGCGTAAAAGAAAGCGATGAAAAAAATATCACATACTATATATGAGGCGTTGCGGGAGACCGCCTGCGCGAAGACCATCGGGGATGTCCGCATGGGATTGGGGTATTCGGCAGTGCGCCTGTCGAGCGGGGAGATCGGATTGTGCTGGACTCCCAAGGAGGGGAACCGCTGCTGTCAGCAGTTTCCCGAGGCCGGAACGCTCGCCGGACGGCCGGCCAACGACCTGCTCGAGGGAATAGCCCACCCGGGTTCGCCCTTGAAGCGAATGCTCGGGGTGGCTACGGCAAACACCCTCGGCTTGTCACTGCCGCAGGCGCCCTCACTCGGCGGAGACATCCTTTCGATCCTGGCCCTGAAACCGACCGATCACCTGGTCATGGTCGGTCACTTCGGGCCACTGATCCCGGAAATCCGCCGAACGGCCTGCAGGCTGGATATCATCGAAGCCGACCCCTCGGAGGGGGAGCTGGATCGTGAACAGGGCTTGGCTGCGCTGCAGCAGTGTACCGTGGCGATCATCACGGCGACGACGCTGGTCACCGGAGGTCTCGACGAATACCTGGCGGCGCTGGGTTCCGTGCGCGCCGCCGTCCTGCTCGGCCCGTCGGTTCCTCTGTTCCCAAACGTGTTTCGTGGAACGGGCCTGACACACCTGGCGGGGTCGCGCGTGCGCGACGGGGAGCGTGTTCTGCGGATCGTCTCGGAAGGCGGCGGAACGCCGATGCTCAAGCCTTGTCTCGAAGCCGTCGTCGTTCCGGTTCAGCAGGCGTGAGAGGTACGAACATGGCGAATCGATCGGCTATGAGTGTTCTCGACGAAGAGGTTTTCGAGAACCGGCGACGGTATGAGAACCGGCGGGAACTCTACCGGAGCTTCGGTTACGACATCGAACGGGAGCGGGAGTTCATTCTCGGCATCGTCCGGCCCGTGACGGGGCCTGTTCTCGAGATCGGCACCGGCAAGGGCTACATGACGGTGGCGCTTGCCCGGGCAGGGTACCGGCTGACCTCCGTCGATCTGTCGGTCGAGGATCAGCGCATGGCGTTGCTCAACCTGAGATACGACGGATGTGCCGACCGGGCGACGCTCGAAATCGCTGATGCCGAGCACCTGCCGTATGTGTCGGCGTCTTTCGACCTGGTGATCACCGTGAATGTCCTTCATCACCTCGCTCGGCCCCGAGACGTGTATGAGGAAATGACCAGGGTGATGGCGCCCTCGGGGCGGATCGTCGTGAGTGATTTCAGCACGTATGGCCTGGAAGTGATGGACCGGATTCTGCAAAGCGAGGGGCGCCGGCACGACGTGGGTTCCGGAAGCCTGATGGAAATGCGGGAATGGCTGCTCGCCGACGGCTTCAAGGTCGGTCTCCATCGGACCAGGATTCAGGATACGATCGTCGGGGTGCGATGAACGATGTCAGTACCGTTGAAGATCACGATTCTCGTCGATGACAAGGCCGCGGAAGGGCTGGTGGCCGAGCATGGTCTCGCGTTCTGGATCGAGTTCGGGAGGGCGAAACTGTTGTTCGACACCGGCCAGGGGCCGGCCCTGGAAGCCAATGCCCGAACGCTTGGCATCGATCTTTCCACGGCTGACATGGTGGCCCTGAGTCATGGCCATTACGACCATACGGGCGGGTTGCCGCTCGCTTTCGAGCGGATTCCTGATGCCCGGTTGCACTGTCACCCGGCGGTGATTAAACCGCGATACAGCATTCGGAACGGTGTGGCAAAGGCGGTCGGCATGCCGGAAACCGCGCGAAAAGCGGTTGATCAGGTGACGGGGCTCCGACGGGCGTTCGAAAATCGGCCGGTTTTGTGGTCCAAAGATGTTGGATTGACAGGGCCGATTCCCCGGAAAACGGCTTTTGAAACGACCGGCGGCCCTTTCTCCCTCGATCAGCAGGGAACACAGCCCGATCCCATAGAGGACGACCAGGCACTCTGGGTGCGAACCCCCGAAGGCATTGTCGTCGTGACCGGTTGCTGCCATTCTGGATTGATCAACACCCTCTCGTGTGTACGCGAACTGGCGGGAGACGGTCCCATCCTGGCCATTGTCGGCGGGTTCCACCTGCTGAATGCCGATGCAGACAGACTCGAGAAGACGATCAAGTCGCTGCGCGAATTCCGGCCTGGGCAGCTGATTCCCACGCACTGCACGGGTGACGGTGCCGTCGCGGCGCTGGGCGCGGCCTTCGGTGTCATGGTTGCTCCGGGCAAGGCCGGAGATAGGTTTCAGTGGTGACAGGCTGTTTCATGGGGGTGTCGATGACCCGCATGGAAGGAATCGCGGGTTAGGACAGCAGGTAGAGGCCAAACAGGGCTGCCAGCGCGAACCGATACCAAGCGAACGGCGTCAGGCGGGTGCGGCCGAGGAAGCGCATGAAGCTGACAACGGCGAGCCAGGCCACCACGAACGAGACGAAAAAGCCGATGGCGAAGACACCCGCGTCGCTCATCGACAGCAGGTCGCGGCTCGACCAGAGGTCCTTGCCCGTCGCGGCGACCATCATCGGAATGGCGAGCAGGAACGAAAACTCCGCCGCGGGCACGTGAGACACGCCGAACAGAAGGCCGCCGGCAATCGTCGCGCCGGCTCTGGAAAAGCCCGGCCACAGCGAGAGGCACTGGCAGACGCCGATTCCCAGCGCTTGCTTCCAGGTCATCTCGTCGACAGTTGTCGCCCGCACCTGGGGTTGATATCGTTCGGCCAGGATCAGATAGATGCCGCCGATGACGAGACCGACCAGGACGGTGATCGGCGAGAAGAGATACAGCTTGATTCTCTTGTGGAACAGCAGGCCGAGAACGACGGCTGGAACCATCGCCAGTGCAATGTGCCACAGGGTCAGCCGGTTGCTTGTCCACGGCAGATCGCGCCATCGCCGCAACATGTCGATGATGCGGGTTCGGTAGAGAATGGCAACGGCGAGAATCGCGCCGAGCTGGATGAACACCTCGAAGGTGTCAGCCTTCTCGCCCGTGAAGCCCAGCAGATGTGCCGAGAGAATGAGGTGTCCTGTCGAACTGACCGGCAGAAACTCGGTCAGCCCTTCGACGATTCCCTGAATGACGGCAATGAGGTGGATGTTCATGCGGCTTCCTCCATGGATGCAACAGGGCAAAGGTGGCGATCACCTTACACGAAATCCGGGCGAAGGAAAACCCCCCTTCATCTCAACTCGTGTCGATAAGAGCGATCAAACATCAGCGTTTCAGCTGAAAAATGGAATAATACACATAAATATAATAATGATTCGGGGCGCCATGCCGTAGCGGTCAGTTGGTGGGCGTTTGCCTTGGCACCGTTCATGCCGCAGGCAGACGGGATCGACATTCGCGAGGCAGAGATCGGAGCTCCTGCTTTGGAACAAGGTGGTTGCAAAGAAGGGGGGATATCACGGAATTGTTCTTTCGCTCAATTTGAACAAGGGTTTGACGAGGATGATCCAGAGAGATAGAATATGCAAACGGGCAAATGCTCGGAATGATGTCGCAGGTTGACCGATATGCCGGGATTCTGCGTGGTGAAAGTGATGTTCATGAAGCGCGAATGGTGGAAATCGGTTGCGGTTCTCTGCCTGATTCTTCAGGTCGGATTTCTTGCCGCCGGGTTGCTGCATTTCACCCGCAGCGGATGCCACGATAACCATCTTGAGAACTGCGAACATCTCCGTTCCGGCTTCCCACATGCGCATGTGGTATCCCCTCATAAGGGGGGAGAGGGACACGAAGCAACGCTGTGCCGCCCTTGCTGCGCGATACCGGAGGGCGCCGAGACGAGCAAGCCTTTCCGATGGGCGATGTCCGGGAACGTCGTTCCCTGCCCGTCCGAACACTGTCTGATCTGTTCGCTCTCCGATCTGGTGCGTTCGAGCGATGTCGAATCGACGGGTGAACCACTGGGGGACATCTTCTCCGTCCGTCGTTCGGCGGACGTTCATTGTTTTTATGACCTTCAAGGCGTTTTTCGGCCATGCCTGCCACGTGGCCCTCCCGTTGTGAGCTGAATCCTCGGTTTTCGGAATTTCCGCAGACCGCCGACAGCCTGTCGGCGATTCAGTCCATGATGGGAGAATCATGTGAGATATATATCTATTGCCTTTTGTCTGCTCGTTTTTGCTTTCGCGCCCTGTTTGCAAACCACATGCGCGGCGAAAGCCGTTTCGAATGACGATGTTGCGGCTCTGCGCGAAGAGATTGCCGGCCTGCGGTCGGAGATGTCGGCGATGCGTAACAAATACGAAATGACCATCGCGCGGCTCGAGGAACAGGTGAATCGGCTTGGCTCCGGCGGTTTCGAACTGGCCGGTCCGGCGGCAGTTTCCGGGCATGTTTTAGCAACACCGGTCGATGAGAAGGAACGGCTTCGGCTCGTGGCAGCGGGCGCTCTTGGATCGGCCGCTCAGGAATCGTCCGCCGTGTCTGCCACATCGGCGCAGTCGGTCACGTTCAAGGCTGGCGAGCTGGGTCAGCAGGCGCTGAATCCTGAGATCAGCATGACCGGTGACGTCATCGCCCAGTTCCGTTCCCAGGATGACGTGCGCGAAAATGCCCGTGGCACGTTCCGCTCGCTCGGCGTTCATGGCGAATGCTATCTCGATCCGGATACCCGGTTCAAAGCCTCTTTTCCCATCCAAGAGGAAGGGACGGAAATTTGCGAAGCTTACATCACCCGTGTCGGGTTCTCGAAAAATCTCAATCTGACGCTGGGCAAGTTCCATCAGCAGTTCGGCGTCGTGGGTCGATGGCACCAACACGCCCTCGACCAGGTGGATTTCCCGCTCGCTCTCCGGCGTCTTTTCGGCGGCCCGCTGGAGCAGATCGGCGTTTCGTTTGACTGGCAGCTGCCGGCTGGCAGGGGCATGGGCCGGGAACTCACGTTGCAGCTCACCCATGCAAACAACGATGCGCTTTTCGCCGAGAATAGCAGGGGCGTTCCCTGTGTCCTGACGCATTATAAACAGTTCAAGGATTTGGATGCTTCGACTTACCTTGAATGGGGTGTCACCGGCATGGCTGGCACCAACGACCGCTGGTCGGTGGGTGCTGCGCCGGCGATCTCCATCCGCGACGAGTCCAGGCCGACCTATGCCCTGGGGTTCGATCTGACCCGCCTGTGGGAGCCCACGGACCGGATGCGGTATCGCAACTTCTGCTGGCGCACCGAGGGATATTATCTCGCACGCGATATCATCACGGCGGCGGGAGACCGCGATACGGCACGCGCCTGGGGCGCCTATACCAACCTTCACTGGAAACTGAACCGGATTCTCGAGTCCGGTATCCGGCTCGACTATTACCGGCCCGACTCCAAACCCTATGCCGACGTTGGTACGCCGACGGAGCTGTATCCAGGCGCTCTGCACATGGTGCCGGGACGAGATCCCTACGAGTTTCAGGTCAGCCCCTACTGGACGTGGAACCAAAGCCCCTGGGTGCACTACAGGCTCGAATTCGACTACCGCAAGGGTCACAACATGGAACAGGACGACCGGCGCATCACCCTGCAGTGCATCTGGGCTGGCGGCCCGCATCTGCATGATCGTTACTGAAATCAGGTGAAAATATGAAGAAGAATGTATTAGTCAATATATTTATTGTCATCTCTCTGTGGGCGGCGATCGTGCCTCTCCATGCCGCAAGAGGAACGGAAAACGGGGAACGTCCTCTGCGCGTCGTCACGACGATTCCCGATTATGCCGACTTTGCAAGCAGGTTGGGCGGGGAGCATGTCGTCGTGTCGCATATCGTCCAGGGAGACCAGGATGCCCATTTCATCCGGCCGAAGCCCTCATTCGTCCAGATGCTGCGCGAAGCCGACCTGCTCATTGCGACGGGCCTCGATCTCGAAATGTGGCTGCCCACCGCCGTCGACAAATCAGGCAATCCCCGCATTCGGAGCGAGGCGGTCGGCTACGTGGCGGCCGCCCAGGGGGTTCGGATGAAGGATATTCCGACCGTCCTGTCACGCAGTGAGGGAGGGCTTCACATCTATGGGAACCCCCACATCACCGTGAGCCCTCTCAATATGCTTCGCGTCGCCGAGAACATCGAGATCGGTCTTGAAAAGAACGCTCCGACTCATGCACAGGAGTTTCGGAACCGGCTGAACCAGCTTAAGGCTGAATTATATAAGAGGCTTTATGGATCTGAGCTGGTTGAGGTGCTTGGCGGCGAAACCCTGGTGAAACTCCATCAGGAAGGCAAACTGTACGACTTTCTGAAGCAGAATACCTTCGAAGGTAAGCCCCTGACCAACCTGCTGGGCGGCTGGACGGGCAGGATGTTGCCGCTGCGCGGCCTTGCCATCGTGACCTATCACAAGAACTGGGTCTACTTCTGCGACGATTTCGGCCTTGTTCAGGTTGATACCATCGAACCAAAACCCGGCATTCCGCCTTCTCCGAAACACACCAAAGAGCTGGAGGAGCGGATGCGCCGCGACGGCGTCAAGGTCATGCTGTCCGTCAACTACTTCGACGAACAGACCGTCAAATCGATTGCCGAGGCGACCGGGGCGACATACCGCATGGTTCCTTACTATGTAGGCGGTTCGGCCGGCGTGGGGGACTACTTCTGTCTCGTCGACCACTGGGTCGAGGCGCTCGTGACGATGGCCGCCGAGGCTGGTTGGAAGGGAGAGGGGCGATGACGGAAACGACCGACGCGGCGAGGGGTGATTCCCTCCCCGTCATCAGTTGTCGCGGGGTGTGCGTTGGCTACGACCAGGAGCTGGTTCTCGCCAACATCGATCTCGAGATTCCGCGAGGGGCCTTCGTGCCGTTCGTCGGCCCGAACGGTGCGGGCAAAACCACGCTTCTTCGCGCGATCCTGGGACTTGTGCCGCTGCGTGCCGGAACGATCGAGACGCCGTTCGACACCGTGCCTGCCGGGTTCGTTCCCCAGCATCAGAGCATCGACTTGCTGTTTCCCGTCGTCACGCGCGATATCGTCATGATGGGGTTGTACCCGCGCCTGGGCTGGTGGGGGCGGCCTTCTCCGGCCGACCGGGAACAGATCGACCGGCTGCTGGTGCGGTTCAATCTGTCCGCTCACTCGATGAAGCCATTCCATGAACTTTCGGGTGGGATGCGGCAGAAGGTGCTCATCGCCCGGGCGCTGGTGACGGGGGCCGACGTGCTCGTGATGGACGAGCCAACGACCATGCTCGATGCCGATTCCGAACATGAAGTCATTCATCTTCTCCATGAGCTGGCGACCAAAGATGGAAAAACTGTCTTGTTCGCCCAGCACGGCCTCGACCTTGTTCGGAATCTGACCGATGAGGTGTGCCGGGTGAACAGGGGAATGGCGCGCATGATTTCCTGGCGTGAGATGCACCTCGAAGATCCGGAGGTGAGGGCGGATGTCTGAATCCCTTTCCTCGATGATTTCGACCGTTCTAGAGATCTATGGCACGGCCCTGCCGGTTGGTCTGCTGATCGCGGCGACGGGTGCCCTGTTCGGCGTGTTTGTCGTTCTCAAACGCGTGGTGTTCATCGGGGTGACCCTGTCCGAAGCCGCGGCCTGCGGCATTGCTCTGGGCCTGCTCCTGGGGTGGCCCACGTTCGTTGGCGCGCTTCTGACGGCGATGCTGGTGGTCATTCTCCTCGGCCTGCCGTTCGAACGATGGCTGAATCTGCCGCGCGATACCTTCCTCGGCGTGCTGTTCGTGGCATTTTCGGCCGGCAGTATCGTGCTGGTGGCGAAAAGCGGGTTCGGGCTCGAAAAAGTTAAGAACCTGCTGTTGGGCAGCCTGCTGTTCGCCTCGCCCCATGATCTGTGGCTCATCATGGCCGTTCTGCTGCCGTGCGCAGCCTGGCTCCTGGCGAGCATCAGACCCACCGTCTACGCCTTTCTCGACCCCGACGCGGCGCAGGTGCTGGGTATCCGGGTGCGGGTGATGGAGTTCGCATTTTTCGTTGCCCTGGGTGCCGTTGTGGCGGCTGCATCGAAAATTGCCGGAGTGCTGCTGATCTTCTGCTACCTGGTCGTCGCGCCCGGAGCCGCCCTTGTCCTGTACCACCGGCTTGCGGGAGTGCTCGTGCTCTCCGTCTCGATCGCCTGCCTGGTGACCTTCGGCGGAATCCTGGTCTCTTACCGGTTCGATCTCCCGCCAAACCAGACGATCGGTCTGGCTCACTGCCTCGTGTTTCTCCTGGCGGTTCTCACCAGGACCAGGCTGCCGGGAATTGCGTGGCGAAGCGGGATTCCCTTTACCGGCCTTGCGACCGCCGCGTGTCTGCTCTTTCTGCTGACCGCGCCGATCGATGGGCAATGCTCCGATTCTGCGGCATCTGCGCACACGCCAGGGCCGACAGTAGCGAACGAAGCTGCGATCCCTGGCGAACCCCGGGCTGTTACGCCGAGTGACTGGCCGGCTCTCGTCGAACGCATCAGTGCCGATTTTCGGACACGCGGGCGGGCAGCGGTTCCCGACGCGGTGGCGTTTCTCCGCCGGGACCCGCCGCTCTTGTTCCGCCTTCAGGTCGTTACTGAGATCGAGAAGGCGATCGCGGCGTCGTCCGGCTGGCAGATCCGCCGGCCGGCATCTGATCCGGTGAACGGCGCCGCTGCAGCGGCCTGTCTTGCGCGCGCATCCCGAACGGATGGGCGAGAGCCGTGATCGGGATGTGTCTGGGCGACCCCCATATATAGCCCATGGAACGCCTGTCAGAAAACCACCACCTTGAAGGGAGATGCTGAATTATGAATGTCGTCGTCGTCGGGGCCAGCAACAAACCCGATCGGTACAGTTACAAGGCCGTCATGATGCTGAAGGAAAAGGGGCATGTGCCGTTTCCGGTACATCCAAGTCTGAAGGCGGTGGAGGAGTTTGCTGTTTTTCCTGGCATTCGGGCAATTCCAGAGCCGATAGACACGATCACGATATATCTCTCGGCGGCGAATCAGAAAAATATAGAAGAAGAGATTCTTCAGAGCTCCGCCCGCCGTGTCATCTTCAATCCCGGTGCGGAGAATCCGACGCTGGCCGAAC
The DNA here is from genome assembly GCA_036567845.1 of Candidatus Ozemibacteraceae bacterium. Lineage (GTDB taxonomy): Bacteria > Muiribacteriota > Ozemobacteria > Ozemobacterales > Ozemobacteraceae > MWAR01. The sequence continues at coordinate 33,997 of DATCTT010000347.1, forward strand.
GGCTTGGGTCTGCCGGCAAAGAGGTGATCGAAGCATGCACGCTCGTGTTGCTCTCGACGGGCCGGTTCTGACGGAAGGAAGAAAAATATATGCCTACATATGAATATATGTGCGAGTCATGCTGCTGCACCCATGAAATACAGCATGCGATGAAAGATGCGCCGGAAACAGTCTGTCCGTCCTGCGGCGGAGCGCTACGACGCCTGATTTCTGGAGGGACGGGATTCATCCTGAAACAGACTGCGTTTTCGAGAAACTGCGGTTCCGGCGGCGATTGCTCTCTCGAGCGGACCGGCCAGACCTGTTGCAGCAGCAGTCATCGGTGCGGAAAGCCGTCTTGCGGAGAAGACCTGTAGCGGCGGAGAGTGCCTTCGGGAACCATGCCTGAGATACGGAGGGATCGAACATGAGCGAACTGGTCGTCGCCGAGGAAATCACGAAAATCGTCGGCTGGTGGAAGAAGGAAACGATCGTCGATCGCGTTTCCCTGACGCTTCACGAAGGGGAGATCATGGGAATGCTCGGGCCAAATGGTGCCGGGAAGACGACAACGATGAAAATGTTGCTCGGCCTGATGTCTATCACTTCTGGCTCAGCGCGGATGTTCGGAGCCCCCGTTCCCTCGGCGGCTTCCCGGTTCGGCGTCGGTTTCCTTCCCGAGGCGATCCAGCACCCCGATCATCTGACGGTGCATGAATATATCAGGTTTCATGCCCGAATGAGCGGTCTGAGCGAAGGTGACGGCCTGATCGAGGAGCACCTTCGCCGTGTCGGGATGTGGGATCATCGCGACCGTCTGCTGGCCGAGTGCTCGAAGGGGATGCGGCAGCGGGCCGACATCGCACGTCTGCTGATACGGCAGGCCCGCCTGATCTTCCTCGACGAGCCGTTCAGCGGCCTTGATCCATGTGGCCAGGTGATGCTCAAGGAGCTGCTCGTCTCGCTCAAAAAGCAGAATATCGCCGTGCTCGTGAATTCCCACGCAGCAGGGATTCTCGCTGATGTCTGCGACCGGGTTAGCATCATGGACCGTGGGCGGATCATCCTAAGCGACTCTCTCGTGAAACTGCTTCGGACCCCCATTACGAAAGTTGTGGCAAGGTTCTCCGATGCGGCTGCCGCGACAACGTTCGTGAAGGCCTGGTCCAGCCTGGCCCATCGCCTGGAGGGTGCCGATACGGCGGAGTTCATCCTCGACGATCCGACGGTCCTTCGCGAGCTGATTCGGGCCATTCTTGCCGCAGACGCAACGCTGGCAGAAGTGACGCCCGTAACGCTGACGCTCGATCAGCTGTTTGTCCGCGTGCTTGCCGGTCGGGATTCCGTTGTCACGGGAGGGAACGCATAACATGCTGTCACGCGTCCGATTGATCGCATGGGATACCTTTCTCGACGTTGCCCGCCACAAGATGCTGACGGTCCATCTCGTGTTCGTCTGCATCGCGCTTGGGCTATTCAATCTCTTCGGCCACTTCTCGACGACGCCGACCCTGGAATACCGCATGATCCAAGATGTTGGCCTGTCGATCATCTCGCTGTTCGGCTTCCTGATCGCCCTGTTCATCGGCTCGACCACCCTACGCGATGAGATCCAGCGCAAGACCGTCTACGCGGTTCTGACCCTTCCGATGGGACGGTGGGAGCTCTATACCGGCAAATTTCTGGGAACCCTGCTTGCCGCGATCGTCAACGTCCTGGTCATGCTGGGTATCCTGATTGGCCTGCTATTCCTGAAATACGGTGTGCTCTGGACCGGCTTTCACTGGGTTGCCCTGTTCATGCTGTTCGAGTTCGCGATCATGACGGCGATGGTACTCCTCTTCTCGCTGGCCGACTCGCTCATCGTCTGCTTCTCGCTCTCGATCTTCTTCGTCCTGCTCGGGAACATGGCTCAGCACGTGCAGCATCTCGCGATCGAAGCCGGGATTCCCCTCCTGAGCTGGCTAGTCGACGTCGTCTACTGGATCGTTCCGAATTTCGGATATTTCAATATAAAGCATAAAATATTGAAAGACTTCGCCATCTCCCCCTCGTTCGCTCTCTGGACGGGCGGGTATGCAGCGTGTTACCTGTTTTTCCTCCTGGTTGCGGGATCCTGGGCGTTCAGAAAAAAAGATCTGTGAGGGGGAGCGCATGAACAAGCATCTTGCCCTGTTCATCTTCGCCCTTATCGCCGTGGCCTTTTCGCGGCACTGCTTCATCGAACAATACTGGCGGGAGGTGAAAACCTCGTCCCCCCTGGAGGAGATGGAAGAAGTCCGGGACCGCGCCGGCGCATACTTCACCATCGAGCCGAACGGCGCCTCGGAAGGGCATCATCTCAAGGTTCACGATGAACAGCCCGACCTTCACTTCGCGAGGACAACCGACCATGGTCAGTGCGATGAACAAGCCACCGGAACAGCTCATGCAGATGATGAGGAGCACGAACATCACCTTCATACCCACCACGATCATGCCGGTCACGCGTATGGTGCCGGGGATTCGAGCGTCTCGCCCGGCCTCGTGATCCTCCTTCGCCAGCTTGGGTTTGCCGAGCTCGCGGCGAACCTGCTCTGGATTCAGATGGATGCGGATTCGCATGCCGGCCTTTGGCACCGGGTCACGTATGCGCTCGAACTGATCCCGGTTCTCGATCCAACGTTCATCGACGCCTTCCTGCTGAGGGCCTACCTGCTCGACGAGTTTGAAGGCCGCCATGCCGAAGCCGTCAAACACCTCGAAAAGGCCTTGAAACAGAATCCGCATCGGTTGGAACTCTGGCAACAGCTCGGCATCTACTGTCTGAACCATGGCGGACGACATGGCCCGACGCGTGATTTGTCGAAAGCCCTGGAAGCATTTTATCGGGCCAGCAACTTCGTCGATGCGCCGCCGCACATGATCCGCATGGTTGCCGCTACACTTGCGGCGATGGAGCGACGTGAAGAGGCCGTCCGGCTTCTCCGCGAGGTCATGTCCATTCCGGGAAGACCTGAAGATCAGTTGCAGATCGACCGCCTCATGGTCAATCGCATTCTCTCGGGGGAGCATTTTTAATATGGAGTTGCATATAAATTTCGTATCCGTTAGTCGCCGTTGCATTTTGATGGTAGGTTTGAAGCCCGTTCAGAAAAATTGTTAGGGCGCATTGTGATGTGCCCGGACCCCGTGCGATTGCGTTGGCGTGCTTCGGAACTCCGCTTCCCGCCGTTCAATGGAGTGGGTGTGCTGTTTCGTGGGCATCTGTTGATACGCATCCCCGGAAGGTGAACCACGAAAGATGTATGATGCAGCCGAGAGAAAGGGGTATATGGAAAAGAAATGAACCAGATAGCATGATGAAACGTCAGATAGAGAACCGGTGGCACTCAGCTTCCAGCGGAAAGATTACTTGACTATTATGATCATATGCTCTTAAATAAAAATAGATGCCTGTGATCTCGAACATGAACGTCGGACAATCTTGTATTTGTTCAAGATTCTATTTTTTCGTGAAGGGGGAGAATTCTGTGAGAAACATGTTGATGCTGGTTGTCCTCGTCTGTAGTCTCCTTGCTCAAGCCGACACGGGACGTGCGGCCGAGACGGCTGCCGAAACACAGCCTGCGGCGGGAGTGGCGGCCCCGGCGATCCAGAGCCCCGAGATGAATCTGCAGTTCGACAATGCCCTGCCTGCGGGTTTTCGCGGCGGCGATCCCGATTCGGGCGTTGTCCATGTCCTCGAAGACCAGCCATACAAGCGCCAGGAACACACCCTTCTCTACGAAGAAACGCCGCAGGCGATGGGCGCCGCCAGCGGTGCCACGTTCGCCGGCCCGCCGACCATCAACTGGACGACGGATCAGGTGAAAGCTGATGGGTCGGTTCAGACGATTTCGAATGACAATAACAACAAGGCCACGAGCGAGAGCGAGTTTCCCGAACCGGGGGAATACCGGGTCGGGAACAGTGGCGCCCGCCAGGTGAGCCAGAGTGGTGGCGGTGCGTCGTCGACCACTCCAGGGGGCGAGAGCGGGTCCGCGGCTTCGAACGCACAGACGGGCACGAATACCACGGGGGAGGCTGCGGATGCCGCTTCCGGACAGCGTGTCACCTCGACCCAGACGACCGGTGTTGTGTGCCATGATGTGACAAGTCCGAATGTGTGGGCCGTGTTTCAGGAAGCCGCCGGCGCGACACAGAAGGCTCTTGACGAGGCTGAGCTCAAGCAGAAACTTGGCGAGCAGGTGCTGGCCAGCAAGGGCCTCTTCGATCCGGAGATGGCCATTTCCGAAACTCTGAAGGGAACCAGCATGCTTGCCGTTTCCGAATTCCCCCTGAACAGGAAACCTGCTGAGAAGACCGCGGCTGTGGGGGTGAAGGGGCCTCTGTTCAGCGAGATCGGCAAGGATGAAACGAAAGTTGCGGGAACGGTCGGCATGAAGGTGCTCAATCCCCAGGCTCAGACGAGGCTCACCGACGTCGGAACCACCGACTCGCTCAAGGGGATTTTCGTGCGCCGGAATGTGCCGTTCATCGTCACGGCTCTTGCGACCGACAATGGTGACAAGTGCTCGACCACGGCCGAAGCTGTCTGCCGAATCGAAACGAAGGATGGTACCGAGGTCGAAAAGTCCGAGAGCGGGTATCTGTTCCGTGTTCCCAATTATCCGCGTTCGGAGTATGCTGATCAGCCGGAATATCAGTTCGTGATGGAGGGGGCTGACAAGGATGGCAACAAGACCGTTGTTCGGCTGCCCCTCTTCGTCGTGAACACCCAGATGGCCGTCGAAGGCGGCCGGAACGAATGACGGAAGGAGTCATGCCCACGATGCGTTCCGTTTCTCTCGCCTGTGCGTTTGCCGCCCTGCTTTGGGCGATGCCGTCGGGTGTGGTGGCCCAGGAGCCCGCTCCTGAACCGGCCGCGCCCGTGATCGACACGTCGAAAACCCCCTGGCTCGAGGGCGTCTCGATTCCAAACAAGCCGTCCGCGCCCAGTCCGGTCGTGCCTGCCGACATCACGGGGCCGGACGGCAGTCCGTTCCCGGCCACTCTGACCGAGGATCTGCCGGTCCTTCTTTCGGCGACGTCCGATGTTTTTGCCGACAAGCCGCCGTCCTCCTGGAATGGCACCGAGCTGAAAGATGCGGAATGGACGGGAAAACCCTCCATACGCTGGTTTTTCGAGGACATCCGGAAGAATCTCAGCACCCTTGCCTCGGCGTCTGAGGAGCTGCCGGAAAACCAAATGAGAGTCACCCCACTGGATCCGACCCGCGCAGGTGCCGTCACGATCACGATCGCCCGGCCGATGAAATACCGGACCGGTCCCGACAGTTTCCGGGGCACCTTCGTGAATGCGAGCAAAAGCCTGAAAACCACCGTGATGGATGTCACACCCCCGGTTTGCGGCCTCGAGATTACGGTCGGAGCCGATGCGGGAACGGTATACCCGGTCGAGAATCCGCTCCACAAGCCGACGCTGCCGAAACTGGCCGACGTGATCTGTCGGGGGGCATTGTTCGGGGCCGGCGGAGCCGAGGAGTCGATTACTGTCGAGGGCGTCGAACTGGGCAAACACATGATTCTGCCCGCCGAACGCGCGGCACTGCACCTCGCGAAGGACGCGATTCTCACGCTCAAACCCCTCCTCGGGGACAATCAGCAGGTCGACGAGAAGTCGGTCAAGTTTGGGATCAGCAATGGTGCCGGTGATGCCCCGGCTGCCATCGGCCCGCTCAATCCCAGTGAAATCCGGCTTGGTGAGATCTCGCTTCCCGAACAGCCGTATCTGTTCATCGAAGCTGCCGATATTTCGGGAAACGTACAAATTCTTTATATTCCTATCATAATAAAAAAGTGACGGGGGTTCGGCACCGCGGCTGGTGCCCTCTGTCACCTGCCGCGGTGGACAGACCATGACGACAGTGAGGCTGCACGACCGGCCTTTTCGTGCCTTCGGGGACGGAAAGGCCGGTTTCACCTTCGTCGAAATCATGATTGCCGTGCTCATCCTCGCTGCCCTGCTGGCCCCGGTCTACCAGTTCATGAACTCAGCCGTGCGCGAGACCGAACGGTTCTACGTCGAAGCCGTGGCGATTTCCCAGGCGAAATTCGCCATGGACACGCTCATGTTCCAGATTCCCTGGCGGGCGATCAGGGCCGGGAATCCCGCGCGCTTCGAAGACCCCAAGACCGTGCCTGTCGTTCGCACCCTCCTTGAGTCGGCGCTTCCCCGTATGTTCGGATCCGGCATCGACACGCCGACACCGGGCGTATGGCGGGGAGACGGCATGCTCACTGATGCGAAGGGCTTCATCTACCGCATCCGCCTTGCCTGCCTCGACCTCGACGATGTCGAACTCGCTGTCGACGTGCCCGGCAAAGGGCTCAGGTCCTTCCTTCCGAAAGACCTGACACCCAAGGATGCCGATGGGAACCACACGGTCATGAAAAAGCTCGTTCTCGAGATCCGATGGTCTCTCCTGAAGGGGGTCGATCCGCTGCGAGACCCGCATGCGAAGGCCCTGCACCTGGTCGGGATCAAATCCCATCTGGACGGTTGACGATGAACGAACGCCGAGGAATCGCCATCGTGGTCGTGTTGCTGTTTGCCGTATCGATTGCGCTGTTCATGTTCATCCTGATCGGCTCCAACACGAATCTCTCGTTGCAGAATCGCAAGACGCTCGGTCAGCTCCAGGCCTACTTCCTGGCCCAATCCGCCCTCCAGCATGCGATCCTCAAACTCCGCCTCCTGCCGAAGGAAACCTACGATGCATTTCAGGCCGGTGCGACGAAGCCGTATCCCGATGTCGAGAGTGATCTCCATCCCCGTCTCCGGCTCACCCGGCCGGCATCGGATGACTGGTCTCTCTATACGCCCGGGGTTTCTCTTGAGGCAAGTCCGATCGAGGGAAAATACGCCTTGAAGGAGATCCGTCTCGAAAGCTCTCTCGACGGGATGAGCCTGGTTCAGGACGGATACCGCCTCGAAGTCGAGGCGGCGGTGCGTGGAACCGGTGGCATGACCTTTTCGGATGGCGTGGCCGAGCAGATCATCATTTCGCGTTTCACGGGAGGGATCGGGCCGTGAACCGCATGCTTCCTCTCCACCGAAGGCGGGTTGGGCTGACGCTGATCGAACTGCTGGTCACGGTTCTGTTGGTAGCGTTGGTGTTCGGCATTGCCTACCGCATCATGAGCCGGGCACGCAGCGAATCCCGCAAGGGCTTCTGGCTCCAGAAGGCGATCACCGAACTCCGGAACGGGACCCGCGCGATCGCGATGCGCCTGAAAAAGACGAGTTACCCTACGACCATCGCGAGAACGGGTTCCCGTCAGGTCGTCATCTCCTACAAGGAAAAGCGGACATTCGACGAATCCGGCCGGCTGCGAAACCTCGTCGTCAAGCCGTCGACGGGGATGAACCTCTCATCCCGCACGGGCGTCATCCCCTCTTCATCAACACCCCGGCGCCTGCTGCTGTTTCCGATGTGCGTTCCCGAAATGGATATCGATGCATATACACCGGGCCTCATCACCTGGGTCGAGGTGCTGCTCGAACCAGATACGGAGTTTGCGATCAATGGCCTATCGCGCGTCGTCGTCCGTGAACGGGACGAGATTTACGACACCCGGAGCCTGCCAGACCGGGCTTTTGGTCTCGAAGGAAGCTTCGATCCCACCCTGACCGTCGCGAACCGGAAAGTTCTCGTTCACGATGTCGGCCTGGTGCGCATGGACGTCTATGCATCGGACGAGCTGTCGGGAATTCATGTTTCGAAAACGGGCTCGGTCGGAACGACGATGAAAAAGAAATACCTCGTCTCTCTGCGTATCGAGTGTGTGAATCCTGTCGACAAAGCCATGGTCATCGGCGACCAGTGCTCCGTGACGATTCATACCGATCTGAATATTATTCCCTGACGGGGCGGCGCCAGTCCTTGAAGAACGAGTAGTTGCGCTTGTGGTCGGCCCGGAGTTGCCAGATCGAGCACTCGCGTGCCTCGAGAGCGAAGGGGACGAGGCCGCCATTCGAAATCCCGCGCTTCCGCGTGGTCACCTCTTCGAGGACGAGCTCGGAAAACAGCCAGCCCCAGGGAATCGTCAGGGTGACGGTGCGCGCCTCGTCCAGCAGGTTCCAGATGACGACCGTGAGCCGTTCGGGGGCTTCGGGGAGGGCCCGGAAAAACGCGATCAGGCCGTCCCGCCCGTCGACACAGAGGGGTTCCCAGAGCCCATGCCGCAGTTCGGGAGAGGTGGTGCGGAGCGCCGCGAGCCGCCGGATCTCCTGGGACATCGGGGCTTTCAGACGGGAGGCGGAGGATTCCCAGGGGACCGTCGCGCGGTTTTTGGGGTCGCGGCCGCCCTCGAGGCCGAACTCCTCGCCGTAATACAGCATTGGGATGCCCGGAAGCGTGAACTGGAGACGGCGCGCTGCGAGATGGAACGCCTCGTCCGCCGCGAACTCGGTGTGTGCGCGAGGGATGTCATGCGAGGAAAGCATCTGGAACTGGCGGAAGGCCCCGCCGCCATAGGCCAGCCGAAGATTCTCCTGAAACTGGCCCGACGTGATGCCACCGTGCTGGAGGGCCTTCAGCGAGGTCGTGAAGAAGTAACTCTGTGCCGCGTCGAGCCCTTTCAGCCAGGGAACGGCGTAGTTCGCCACCTCGCCGATCACCGCGGCATCGGGAAACCTCGATTTTATCGTATACGATATCAATGCGCAGGTCTGGAGGCTGAGGTCGTTGGCGCAGTCGAGCCGCACCCCGTCGAAGCCTTTCTTCAGCCAGAAGGCGAGAACGCTGTCCTCACCCGTGATCAGTTCCTCGACCAGGCGGGGATCATCGAGCCGGAGCTCGGGCAGACCCGCATGACCCCACCAGCACCGGTACGAGCCGTCCTCGTGGAAGGTGAACCAGGAGCGCTCAGGAGCGGACGGATCCCGGCGGGCCCGCTCGAACCAGGGATGGTGCTGCGACACATGGTTCAGGGCCGTGTCGAAGACGATCCGCATGCCCCGGGCGTGAACGGCCGCGATCAGCTCGGCGAGATCGTCCCAGGTGCCGAGCAGCGGGTCGAGCTGTCGGTGATCTGTCGTGTCATACCGGTGGTAGGAAGGAGCCGCGTTGATCGGTGTCAGCAGGATGGCATTCGCGCCGAGGTCCCGGATATGGTCGAGCCGTTCCGTGATACCCCGGAGATTGCCCCCGAAATACTCCCGACTGCCATTTCTGCTCGACCCCGGAACGGCATCCCACTCCATCAGGTTCGACCCGCACGATGCGGGAAGTGGGCCGGCGGCGCCCGG
>DATCTT010000348.1:0-6276 GCA_036567845.1 Candidatus Ozemibacteraceae bacterium
GAGGAGGCGGGGGAGCCGGGCCGTTCGATGAACAGCTCGCGGGCGTTGATGAGCTCGCGGACGACGTTCATGATCCGGCCGCGCGCCGCCTCGACCTCGCCCGCCGGCTTGGGGCCGAGCGACGTGATCTCGTCGCGCAGATCCTGGATCATGCGCTGGGACATGTTGTTGCCGAGATTCTGGAGCACCCCGTCCGTCGCCCCCTTGAGCGCCAGGGCGAGGTCCCGCAGCGTGATTCGCTTCAGCAGCTTCTGGACGCCGCGCGCATCGGCCATGGCCAGATCCTCGAAGGTCAGCAGCCGCCGGCGCAGCTCCCCGACGACCTGGGGAAGCTGGGACTGGAGGCCCTTCATGATGTGCGTAACCGTCGCCGGTTCGGCGCAGGATAAAATATCTGCCAGAATATCTATGCCCCTGCGGCCGCCGGCCCAGGGATCCGTGAATTTCTCAGCCAATCAGTTCCTCCTCGCCCGGCCGCGAGATGACGATCTCGCCCCTGCCCTCGAGCGTCTTGACGACGGCGACGATGCGCTGCTGCGCCTGATCGACGTCGCGGATGCGCACCGGGCCCATGTAGGCCATTTCCTCCTTGAGCATCTCGGCGGCGCGCTTGGACATGTTCTTGTAGAACTTCTCCTTGACCTCGTCTGTGACCCCCTTGAGGGCGACCGACAGATCCTTCATGTCGACTTCCTTCATCAGGCGCTGGATGCCGCGGTCGTCGACCAGCACCACGTCCTCGAACACGAACAGGCGCTTCTTGATCTCTTCGGCGAGGCTTGGCTCCTGCACTTCCATCGTCTCGATAATCGTTTTCTCGGTGGCGCGGTCGACCTGGTTCAGCACGCCGATCAGCGAATCGATGCCGCCGGCGCTCGTCAGATCCTGACCGATGATGGTCGACAGCTTCTTCTCAAGGAAGTTCTCGACCTCGCGGGTGATGTCGGGACTGGTGCGGTCCATCAGGGCGAGGCGCTTGGCGATCTCGGTCTGGGTGTCGGGGGGCAGCGACTGGAGGATCATCGCGGCTTTTTCCGGCTGCAGATACGACATGATCAGAGCGATGAGCTGGGGGTGCTCGGTCTGGATCAGCGTCGCGAGCTGGGTCGGATCAGCGCTGCGGGCGGCCTCGAACGGCCGCACCTGGAGCGAGGTGCCCATGCGCGACAGAATCTCGAGCGCCTTGCCGGGGCCGACGGTTTTCTCGAGCAGCTGTTTGGCATAATCGAGGCCGCCCTCGGCGTAGAACTCGCGGGCCATCATCAGATGCTCGAACTCGCCCAGGACGATTAGTTTGGCTTCGGTCGAAATCTTCCGCTGTTTGGCGATTTCGATCGTCAGCGCCTCGATCTCGGGGTCGCTCAGGGACTGAAACAGTGTGCCGCTCGCCTCAGGGCCGAGGAAGATGAGCAGAATGGCGGCTTTGGCCTTGCCCGTGAGCTTCGGGCCGGCCTCTTCCTCGTTCTCGATCTCGCGGCTTCCCGCGAGAAGTTTTTCAAGTCCCTTCGCCACGGAGTATCAATCCTCCTCGAGCCAGATCCGGAGCACCTGCACCGCATCCTCGGGTTTTTCCTGGACCATCTGGCGCACGCGCTCCTCGAGCTTGGCGCGCACGTCGGCTTCCTGCTGGAGCTTGTCGAGCTCGACCTGGTGCGCTCGTTCGCGCTCGCCGATGACGGCTTCCAGACGGGCGATTCCGTCCTCGAGCGTGCCGTCGGCTTTGCGCTTGAACGCCTCGCGATACAGATACTGCTCTTCCGGGGTCATTTCCTCGAAGTCGGGCGGCAGGCTGTCGTTGTCGCGTGCATACTGGTAAGCCTTGAGGCGCAGGTCCTGCACTTTGCGCCGCTTCGCTTCCGGGTCCCGGATTTCCGGGAAGAAGTTGTTGATGTCCTGGAACCGGCGTTCCCACTCCATCTCCTGCTGCTCGCGGATCTTCTGCTTGCGCGTTTCCTCGGACTGGCGCAGCTGCTCCTTCGCGCGGGACGCCTCGACGAGCGCCTCCTGCTCCTTCGCCAGCGCGCGCGCACGGGACATCCTGACGAAAATATACACCAAACCGAACAAAACCGGAATGGCCATCAACAGGCCGATGACGATCATGAACATCATTCGCTCCTGACGTTGCCGCTCTTCCATCTCGCGGCGGGCCTTGTCGGCCATGTCGTTGTTGAACGGATACACCATGAGGGTGAGGACGTCGCCCCGCTTCTTGTCGAACCCGACCGAGGCCTGCGCGACGCCGCGGATCTGCTCCTCGAGGCTGGGCGGCATGCGGACCGGGTCGCCGTCCAGGATGATCGAAACTGAAAGCCGCTTGATCGTGCCCTGTTCCTTGACGAACTTTTCCTTGGAACGGGTGTAATCGACGTTCTGGATCGCGGCATTGCGCTGGTATTTGTTGAGCGTATTGTTCTCGGTGCCGGGGTAGGCCGGGGCGCCGGGCGGCAGGTTCGAGTTGACGCCGGGCTCGCCGTCCTGCACCAGATCCTTGCCTTCATACTGTTCATTCTCGAGTTTCTGGGAGACGATCACGCCCATGGTCGCGCCTTCGACGGGCGGGATCAGCACTTCGGCCAGCGCCTCCTTCTGGTCGAAATCCATTGCGGCGGTGACCCGGACCGAGGCGCGGCCGCTGCCGAACGCTTCCTCGAGCTGGCTGCGCAGCTTCTTCTCGAGCCGCTTTTCCACCTCGATCGTGTGCTTGAGCTGGGCCGTCTTGACCTTGTCGAGGGTCATGTCCTCCTCTTCGTCGAGGAGACGGGTCAGGTCGCGGGCCTGGGTGTCGGTGATACGGACGTTCTCGGGCTTGAGCCCCTCGACGGCCGTCGAGATCCATTCGCGGATGGCGCGAATCTTGTCGCGGTCGAGGTCCATGTTCGGCCGGAGCTTGAGGACGACGCTGCCGGTGGGCTCCTTCTGGTCTTCCTTGAAGACTTCCTTCTTCGGCTTGACGATGTAGACCTTTGCGTTCTCGATCGCCTCATACCGCATCAGGGAGCTTTCGAGCTCTTCCTGCAGGCCGCGCACGAAGTTGAGCTCGAACTCATCCTTCGTCATGCCCTGGAACATCGACTTCTCGTCGATCAGCTTCTGCCACCCGGCCCGGGCCTGGGGGAGCGTCTTCTCCTGGGCAAGCTGGAGCAGGATGTAGCTCTTGTCGACGAGGGGAACCCGGATGTCGGAGCTCGACGCGCCGAGCTTGTACTCGATGTTCAGCTCTTTCAGCTTCGCGACGACCTTGCCGGCGTCCTCGAGCTTGAGTTCTTCTTCAAAGAGCGGTGTGTAATCCTTCTGTGAACCCCACATCGTCGCCGTGATGATCCCGGCGAACACCAGTGCCACCAGTCCGGCCAGCAGGATCTGCTGGGTCCGGGGAAGCTTCGCGATCGGCTCCCATAGCTGCCGCAAGAACTCGGTCATGTCTGCCTGCTCCCTACTCCTGATTCCCCGCTTCCCGGCGGGTTTTCCGTGTCGGGCCCCTGTGTGTTCAGGTCGCCCGGCCACGTATCATATACTTTATTATATACAGACCGGTGTTATATCAACGAACCATCAGAACTGCATACGCATGATTTCCTTGTAAGCTTCAAGAGCCTTGTTCCGGACCTCGAGGGTGAGGTTCATCGCCGTGCGCGCCTTTTCGGCCGCGATCATGACGTCGTGCAGGTTCTCCACGCGGCCGAGAACCGCGTCCTGCGTGAGTTTCTGGGCGTCCTTCTCCAGGCCGTCGACTTCGCTCACGGCTGTCTGCAGCTTGTCCGCGAACAGCTGCCATTGTTCTTTGGCATTCGTCCGTGGCCGGTTCCAGGCCGAGGCGGCTTCGAACGGATTATCCTGAATGCGCATCACGACTCAGCCTTTCTCAGCTCCTGCCGATTCCGAGAGCGGCGTTCACGATGTCCTTCGTCGCGTTGATGCTCGTGACGTTGGCTTCGTAAGCGCGGGTGCAGGTGATCATGTCCACCATCTCGTGGACGATGTTGATGTTCGGGAACCGGACGTAGCCATCCTTGTCGGCATCCGGATGGTTCGGGTCGTAGACCAGCTTGAACGGGGCCTGGTCCTCCATGATGCTTGTCACGCGCACGCCAGAGCCGATTTCGGACTTGCCGCGTTCAGTGCGGTCTGAGAAGGGCCAGCGATGACCCGGACGGCGGGCCTGGAAGATGCACAGCTGACGCCGGAATGGGCCGCCATCCTCGGTGCGGGTCGTGTTCACGTTCGCGATGTTGTTCGAGATGACATCCATGCGGAGCCGCTCGGCGGTCAGGCCGGAGGCGGACGTATCAATGGCGCGGAAGAGACCCATCAGACTCTACCTCCTCGGGTGATGACATCGTTGAGCTGGGTGAACATCGAGGCCAGGCGGGTCGCCTCGATCTGATACAGCATCGTGTTCTTCGAGAGATCCGACATCTCGACATCGATGTCGACGTTGTTCTTGTCGTTGCGCATCACGTGTGCGCGGTCGGTGATCGTGGTCGGAGAGACTTCCATGTAATTGATGTTCTCGATCGGGATGTGCCGGTCGTCGGTGCGCTTGCCGACCAGCTCGATGCGGCCGTCGAACACTTTTGCCATCTCGTCTTCGAACGTGATGATCTGGCGCTTGAAGCGGGGTGTGTTGACGTTCGCGATGTTGTTCGAGATGACCTTGTGCCGCAGCGAGGCGGTCTCGAGGCCCTTCGCCAGCAGATTGAAGGTCGCGGTTCCCGTCAAATCCCTGAACATGGTTTGTCGTGACTCCTGTTACAGAATGAATCGGGCCAGGTCCTGGTCCTTGAGGAAGGGGCCTAGGACGCGGTCGACCAGCTCCGGTGTGACTTCATACCGGCCCTGCGCCGCACGCGGTGCGTCAAAGCTGATCTCGTCGAGCAGACGCTCGAGAACAGTGTGAAGGCGGCGTGCGCCGATGTTTTCCTGCATCGTGTTCACCATCACGGCGAACGAGGCGATTCGCTCGATCGCGGCAGGGGAGAAGACCAGGTCGACGCCGTCGGCGGCCAGCAGGGCCGCATACTGGCGGGTGAGAGCATTTTTCGGCTCGGTGAGGATGCGCTCGAACTCGGCGGCCGTCAGCTTGTCCAGCTCGACCCGGACCGGGAACCGGCCCTGGAGCTCGGGGATCAGATCCGACGGCTTCGTAACGGTGAACGCCCCGGCGGCGATGAACAGCACATGATCGGTGCGGACCGGCCCGTATTTCGTCATGACCGTCGTGCCCTCGACGAGGGGCAGCAGGTCGCGCTGCACGCCTTCCCGGGAGACGTCTGGGCCGCTCTTGCTGACATACGAGGCGGCGATCTTGTCGATTTCGTCGAGGAAGACGATGCCGTGCGCTTCGACGAGCCGGACCGCCTCTCGGTGCGCTTCTTCCGAGTCGGCCAGGCGGGCGAGCTCCTCGTTCATCAGCTGGTCGCGGGCCTCGCGGATCGTGACGCGGTGACGGCTGCGCCGGCCCGGCATCAGGTTCCCGATCATGGACTGGATGCCCTGCAGGTTGAACCCCATCTCTTCGACCCCGCTGTGGGAGATCACTTCGACGGTCGGCGTCACGTTGTCGGTCACCTCGATGTCGACGGTCTGTTCCTCGAGCTGGCCTGCGTCGAGTTTCTTGGCAAGATGATCGCGCAGGGAATCAGGCTCTATACGGTCCATCGGCATTTCGTGAGGTTTTGTTGAGCCCCTTTCGAAACCGCTCAGGGGGTGCTTTTTCGGAAACAGCAGATCGAGGAGTTTTTCGCGGACGCGCGCCTGGACCTGCGGATCGACCTCGGCCAGACGGCGCGACCGGACGATGCGCAGGCCGGCCTCGACGAGGTCGCGGATGATCGAGTCGACGTCGCGGCCGACATAGCCGACTTCGGTGAATTTGGTCGCCTCGACCTTGAGGAACGGCACATTCGCGATCTGGGCCAGCCGGCGCGCGATCTCGGTCTTGCCGACGCCGGTCGGGCCGATCATGAGAATGTTCTTGGGCCGGATGTCGTCGTGGAGCGGACCCTTCACGAGACTGCGGCGGTAGCGGTTGCGCCAGGCGATCGCCACGGCCCGCTTCGCCTTCTGCTGGCCGACGATATACCGGTCGAGCTCGGCCACGATATCCTGCGGAAGCAGCTCGTGGGAAGGAACGGGCAGGGGGTGCTGCACGGCGTCGCTCATCGGCCCAGACTCTCCAATGTTATATTGCTATTGGTATAAATGCACTGTTCGGCGGCAATCAGCAGTGCCTGCTTCACGATCTCCTCGGCG
The DNA here is from genome assembly GCA_036567845.1 of Candidatus Ozemibacteraceae bacterium. Lineage (GTDB taxonomy): Bacteria > Muiribacteriota > Ozemobacteria > Ozemobacterales > Ozemobacteraceae > MWAR01. The sequence goes on from DATCTT010000348.1 coordinate 6,256, forward strand.
CCGAGCGCCGAGTGGCGCAGC
>DATCTT010000349.1:0-9839 GCA_036567845.1 Candidatus Ozemibacteraceae bacterium
AGGGGCAGCGGCGGAGATGGGCGGGACCGCAGCCGGCCGCTGCTGCCGCTTCAGGGCCAGCATGTTCCTGTGCTCGGGGCTGGACGGCAGAATCGACTCGAGCACCCAGCCCTTCGAGCCGTCGTTGCGGACCGTCTGACAGTAGGGGCAGACGGGGTCGGCGACGTTCTGTTCAGGCGCCCCGCAGTTCGGACAGTGGGCGCTGCTCAGGGAGAGGCGGGTGTCGGTGACGACGCCATGACGCCGCACGAACACGTGGAAGTGACGGCGGGGTGGCGACATGGCGCCAATGACCTCGCGACCATCGGGCAGCCTTCGGGTGGCCTTCCCGCTCCAGGTGATCTCCACCCAGACCCGGTCGAAGGGCTCGCCGGACTCGACGAGCTTCGTATCGACACTCCCGATTGCACAGTCGGTATCATACATGCGGGTACCGTCGCCGGGGCCGCGCAGGGAGTTGGCCAGCCCCGCCACGAAGGAGTCAAGGGCGAATTTCGCCACCGGGTCCACAGAGCCGCTTTTCATCGCAATGGCATGTCGATAGAACACGACCGAGGCGAGATCCTCCATCTGCTGAATGCTGAATCCCGGGTCGAGAAGGCGGAACGCCGCGAGCCCCGGCACATCGGCTGCTTCCGCCCCGGTCCAGGCCGAAGCCTGGGTGATCTCGGAAAGCACCCAGTCATACTCGCCGGACCGGAGGAAGGAGTTGCAGACGCTGCATGTCGCAGCCCTGTTCAGGCTAACCGGCGCGCTGCAGTTGGGACAATAGCCTTCGATGAGCCCCTTCCCGGCAATGCTCTTCGCCCCGGGGCGGCGGAGGAATGACCAGTATTCCTCGAAGGGCCCCGAGTCATCAGACAACTGCCGCCCCGACGCAGCATCGATCTTGAAATTTTTTGCATAGGCACTGAAATAGATGTGCAGGGTGTCGAACGCCTCATCGGATTCGAGCTGGGCGATACGGGCGTCGTGAAGCGTGATGCTGTCGATTCGGTCGATAATGCCGCGCGCCTTCAGGTCGGCAAGCTGAACGGTGAACTTCTCGAAGATGGCATCCGAAAGAAACGCCTGGGCTTTTTCGAGCTTGTTTTCCGACCAGGCTTCCTGGATCAGGGCAAATGCCGCTTTGGCCCGCGTGATCATCGCCGCAGAGCTCCACGCCGGGTCGCGCTTCCGCAAGGCGTCTTCGGCCCTCCGCCTCCGGAGCCCGTCCTGCGCGACGACGCCGCGCCGGATCGTGTAATCGACGTAGCGCTCGCCTCCCTCGCGTGACCCGGCGAAAACGAGCGCAATGATGAACAGGCAAAGGGGAATACCAATCATCGGATACTCGATGACCAGCCGAACGATCAGGTAAATGATCTCCGCATCCCCGGAACTCCCCCCCCCATGCCGGGAGCTGCCTCCCCCGCTCCAGCCACTGCCCGAGGAGCTGCCCGAGAAGCCGCCCGAGTATCCCTCGCCACCGCCGGCTCTCGCGAACACTTCGGCGGTACCTGCCAGGAGGAGCAGGCAAAGCACGAGAAAGAGGGCTTTCCGACCCCGATTCGAGCGACCGGCGGAGGGGTGCAAACACCGCGTTCCCGATTCGAACCTCGTCCGTCTGATCATGCCGTCATCTCCCTCTTTCCCTCATCGTGACGCCATCCCCGAGGGGAGGCGGCTCCGGCGGGCGCATGCCGAACCGGTCGAAAAACATGGCTGCCGCTTCGGGACGCCGCTCCAGTCCCCCTTCGAGGAAGACGGTGACACACCGGACCGCGCCGTCGCCAGAACGACCGTAGCCGGTGAACCAGACGGCCTTGCGCATGGTGCCGGATTTTCCGAACACCCGGACTGTTGCAGTACCGCAAGGCCATTCGATCGCCGCCTCCAGAGCCCGGCTTACGGAGGCGCTCCCGACGTCTCCAGCCGCGATCCGTTGGGTGAAGACATGCAGCCGCGCGGGCGTTGTCCGAAGCGTCCCTCCCCACACGGCCGATGGTAGCTTCGCTCCCAGCCAGGTTTCGGGAAGCGGCTCCCGGAACAGTCCGCTCCGGCTCGCGAACTCCGTCAGCCGGACGCGGCCCAGACGTTCCGCGATGACTTCGAAAAAGCGGTTGCTCGAACGCAGCAGGGCATCCCGCATACCGATCTCGACACAGGCCGACGCGATGCGGGGCTCGTCACAGGCAATCCGCGTTTCGGGGGTCAGCACCCCCGTTTCGAGGCCCGCCCAGGCGATGACGAGCTTGAACACAGATGCCGGACAAGCCGGCTTTTCGACAAGCCGGGCATCTCCGGCAACGACCCGCGGCGTATCCCGCCCGGCCGACTCCAGGATCACTCCCCGGCACATCGCTCCGGCTGCCGGACCAGCCGCAGCTGTCACCCCCAGCGCGAAAGCGAGTATAAACACCTTACTATATATTTTCATATTTATTTTCTAGGCACGTCCGGAAATCCGGTCACCGGTCCGACACTCTCGGGAAGAGACGTCCTTCTGGTATACTCCCCGACGGGTCCCCGTCAGGATACCGATTTTCAGTGCTGGAGACAAATTTCCCTTGCCCGTGACGATTTTCTGGCTGCTGGCGTGGTGGCAGTTCTGGGCAACGAGCGCGCCCCGAGCCGAAGGCGTGTTCGTCCGGCGACAGATCTGGTTTTTCCCCGACGAAGGAGGTCGCTGGTTCGAGGCGCGCGCGGGCATTCCCCACCGTAACGACGCGGCGACCCTGCTGCTTGAGCGAACCGGCCCGTCGGGCCGGCCCATCGGCCGCAGGTTCATCCCGCCGCTTTTCCGGCTCCACTTCGCCGATATCGATGGGGATGGCTCCGGAGATCTGGTGGCAGGGATCGAGCGGAGAATCCGGGGCAGAGTCTGGAGACGGGTGTATGTCTATCGGGCGAAACGGCCCGACTTTCCCCCGCTCTGGCTCGGTTCACGACTCTCATTCGTCCTGCGGGATTTCGAACTCGTCCGGATCTCCGGGCGGGCTGGCCTGCGCGCGAAGGAACTCCGGTTCGGCAAGCCCGTCGTCTCACGATATCTGTGGTATACTTTCGGCTTCAGATCAGTGTCTGCAAGGGAGGATCTCCAGCCATGAGAACCGTTTTCGCTTTCGTTCTCCTTTTCTGTCTCCCGCTCCTTCCCTTCGGTGGCGTCCCAGCCCTGGCCGCCGAAGAAGTGCTTTTCATGAATCCCGGAGAAATCGGTGACCCGGTGTTTTCCCCGGATGGAAACTCCCTCGCCTTCACGGTCATGGCTGAGGGAACGCGGGCAATCTGGGTTTACGAGTTCGCGAAGAAGGCCGCGGTACGACTTGGAGATGGGAAAACCGATGCCGTTTCGCCCAGTTTCTCCCCCGACGGCCGCACGCTGTATTTCTGCGCGAAGTTCGACGGGAACTACGACCTCATGGCCTCATCGGCCGACGGATCGAACACGAGGCGCATCACGACGACTCCGGAAGACGAGTTCCGGGTCGAATGCGCGCGAGCCGTGTTCGCCGAGAGCGATGAAGGCGGGCAGCCGTATGACAAACTGTTCTTTCTTCAGGGAAAAGACGGCCAGGGCCGGCTCTGCTCGATCCGGGCCGACGGGAAACCCACCCCCAGCCTCGCCGAGTTTTTGAAACGATCCTCAGACGCATCGGACGGACTGGACAAAAAAATCCGCGCCGGCATCCGCCAACAACCGGATGGCACCCTGATCCACGAGCTCATCCCGGGATCCTGGACGGATCTGGCCCTGAAGGGCGATCCTGACACCTTGTATGTCTCCGGCCCGGCGGGCCTCGGCAAGGTGATCTATATCGATGCCGATCAAAACCGGCCCGAAATCGGAGTCATGATGCCTCCAGGGGAAGCGGAGGTGGCCACGGGAGTCACCGGACTGCGCCAGCTCTGCTGGGCCCCTGATTTCATCCATCTGACGGCGATCGGCAAGGACGGCCCGGTCGTTCTCGATGTCAGAACGGGCTTAGCCGAGCCGTTCGGCCCGGCCGGACGCCATTCACGGTTTGCCGCCGACCCCATGCACCAGCGGCTGGCCTGGGTCGAGCGGGATACCGGCGGGTTCCGTCTCTGCACCGGCCTGGCCACGCCCGATCCCCTCTGGTATACGGGAAACCTTTCACACCGCATGGTCGATCTCGCGACGCCGGCCCTCGATCTCCTCCGCTCGCAGGGATTCGCCGCCCGTCCCGCGACGCATCTGCAATTCTTCCATGTCTACGAAGGCAACCGGTATCACTGGCTCGACTCGTATATAACGGTCGATACGGCCTGGTTCCTGTTCCATCTTTATTATGATTATATATTGAAAGATCTTGAACGAAGCCGTTTCCGGGGCCGTATCGTCGAACTCTGCCGAGCGATGGCCGAAACCGCGCGCAAAGCCTCCGAGGCAGCATCCGGCACGGACCAGAAGCTGTTGCGGACCATCTGGGGCCTGTTCGAGCTGACGGCGCTCCTCGAGCACGAGACCCTCGAGAAAGCCGTGAAGGAGGCGAAGAAGCGACCGGCCGCGCTCCGCGACTCCCTGACGACGGATCTCGAACGGATCTTCGCGGCTTCCGGGGAAGCGCCCTCCGCGCTGTTCGACACGACCATCGATTTCGGCCAGTTCCGACCGCGCGGACATTACGAGAAAGATCCGCGCCTGCAGAGTTATTTCCGGATCATGATGGCCCTGTCGAAGTTTTCCCTGCGCGTTTTCGCGGATGACGGAAAGAGCCCGGGGAAAGACCTGCCGGCGATCGCCGCTCTCGTCGGGGTCGCCGCAAACGCCCGGGTCGGAAAAAAGACCGTCGCCGAGGCGGCCCTGGAGATCTGCCGTCCCCTTTCCTTCCTGGTTGGGGACACCGAGGACATCGGGGTGACCGAGATGGCGTCCCTGACCTCCGGCCTGACCATGCCGTCGCTGCCGAAGCTCCCCGGGGATCAGGCATTCCAGAAATCGCTGTTCGAGCGGCTCGCGGCCTGGCCCAAACCCCGGATCGATCCGAAGACAGGCACGCAGGTCGTCTTCTTCCCGCAGCGGGTCACGCTCGACAGCGAGATCATGCAGCGGCTCGTCTACAAGGCCGTCGGCACGGAGGACAACAAGCGGCTTCTGCCGAAGCTCCTCGACGTGATGGCCGGCCTCGGCTCGGACCGCGCCGAACAGCTTCTGACCGGGTTTTACAAGGAAACGCGGTATGCGAATTATGCGGAACGGCTCGCCGAGACGAAACGTGCCGTGGCCGCCCTTCCCGCGGCGGAATGGGCCCGGAACGTGTATCGCGGCTGGCTGGCTGGGTTCACGGCCCTGCTGAAGGATGACGGACACGGGCTTCCCGTGTTCACGAAGAGCGAGGCATGGACCGACCGTCTGCTCAACGCGGCACTCGGGAGCCTGACGACACTGCGTCACGACACCCTGCTGTACAACAAGATGGGCGGCGCCGAGGCCGGCGAGGGAGGGGAGATCGAGGACTGGATGATCCGGCAGCTGCCGTCGGTCGCGATCGATCCGTATCCCGAAGTGTTCGGCGGACTCCGCCGGATGACTCTGGAATTATACGGCATGCTATCCGCACAGGGGTATCTGCCGAACAACGATCGGGACGAGGGCTCCGACGAGTCCTACGACGAGATCCTGCCGCTCACCTCGAAAGGACTGACGCTGAAGCTGATCGAGATCTTCGGCCTGCTCGAGACGTGCGCGCAGAAACAGGCGGCCGGCCAGCCGCTTTCCCCAGAGGAACACGCGAAGCTCTGGAAGTTCGGGATCTGGACCGAGCATCTGACGATCGCGCTGATCCGGCCGGACAAGGAATTTTACAACATCGTGCAGGAGGAGACATCGCTGGTGGCCGACGTGTTCACGGGCGATCAGACCTGCCTCGAAGTCGCCATCGGGCGCGTGTTCGAGCTGTGGGTGCGGTGCATGGGGCCGCGCGGCGAGCGCCTGCACCGCGGGGGCATCTTTTCGTTCTACGAGTTCGAGCAGCCCACCGGCGACCGCCTGACCGATGCGGCCTGGCGCAAGATGCTCCGGGATGGAAAAGCACCGCCGCTGCCAGGCTGGACCTCCTCATTCCTCTCGGGTGATCCGTCGAAGCTGGATTTCAAGGAAGGGGTCTATGAGGAGGAAGAGGAGCCCGCTTCCGCCGAACCGGGCAACTGACCGGAGTCACCGGGGATCCCCGGGCAGGATCCAGGCCAGGCCGGGATGAGTCCGTGGCTGCTCTGGCTCGTCTTCAGCCTGGTCGAGCACCTGTGGCTGCGGATCGAGTTCGCCGGCGACATCGCCCTCGGTCGTTCTATTTCTCACGAAATAGAACGAATGCATGCCCGTGCGTTTTTTTCCTCGTTGCGCCTGCATCTGAAGGGCACAGATATCGCCTTCGCCAATCTCGAGGGATCGGTGCGGGTCGGGGGAACCGCGCCGCGTGCTTCAGGCTACGACCTCTCGTTCGGGGAGGCGGTTCTGCCTGTTCTTTCCTGGAGCGGGGTCACCCATTTCGGGTTGTCGAACAATCATGCCCTGGACGGTGGCCCGGGCAGCCGCGAACGGACCCGGGAAGCCCTCGGGCGGCTTGGGGTGACCGGCTTTCACGGAATTCATCGCATCGCCTGCAAGGGCGTGGAGCTGGCCGTCGTCGCCTGCGACCGCACCCGTTCACGGGGCAGGGAGGCGCTTCACACCGTGCGGAGGGAGGCGGAAAAACGGCTGACATTCGTTTTTCCGCATCTGGGCCTGGAGGATACCGACCTCGTGACCGCCGAGGACCGCGCATTCCTGCGGGCCTGTCTCGAGGCGGGGGCGGCCGGGGTGTTCGGACATCATCCGCACCGGGTGAAAGCGGGCGGTCCTCTCCTGGGGCGGCCGGGGTATCCCTCGCTGGGAAGCCTGGTGTTCGACCGGTCGCGCAGCCCCGACTGTTTCGGTCTGCTGGTGCGAGTTCACGTCTGGGCCGGAACACCGGTGGCCTGGGAGGAGTTCATCGTCCATATCCGCCCGGGCAGCCACCAGCCGGTTGTCTGGCCGTGGCGGACCTCAGGCGGTCTCGCGCCCTTCCCCCATCGTCCGACCGGTTTCGGAACATTCCTGTTTCTCCGATGATCGCTTCTTGACGCACGACGCGGGCGAAGCCGTTCTGGCTCCGCCCGCGCCGTTTTGGACGTGCGAGGCGATCTTCTCAGCGGAAGAAGGTCGTGACGCCGAACATGAGCTTGTAGTTGTAGCCGTAGCGCTGGTCGTTCGTGACCGAGACGGGCACACCGACCTCGAACGCGAAGTTCTCGGTGGGCGTATACCGCAGCCCCGGGGTCACATCGATCTTCAGGCCTTCCGCGCCCCAGTCCTGGCCGTTCACTTCGGCCATGACCGTGACGTTGTTCGTATGCGGATACTCGAGACCGATATTATAGTAGAAAATATCGGCCAGCCCATCCGGATAGAACTGGGTGTTGGGGTCGCCGGTCATCACATATCCCAGGTTCAGATGGGCGATCACGCGCTCGAAGTTCTTGCTGAAAGCCGTGTAGACCTCAAAGTCGGTCTTTCCGGTTCCCAACCCCTTGGCATCGCTGCCGGTGGGGAATTTGAAGGCCAAGCCGAACGCGCCACGCGTTTGATACTGCGCGTTATCGAACACCCGGTATTTGAACGCGAGCTTCGAGTCACCGGTTCCGGATTCGCGGAAGTCCTTGGACCAGAGGATCCGGGACTTGATGGTGTAGTTGAGAATGGGCAGCGACAGGGCGAACTCGAGGTCGTCCGTCACGGCATAGTTGAAGAACAGGGGGATCTCGAGGAGGTCGCCCTCCTCGCCGCTGGCCAGAACGCGATCATACACGCGGTCGAGCGTGAACCAGCTCGAATGGAAGCCCATCTTGAACGAACCGGCCTTGCTGACATCCGCCGACGTCGTGGTGAAGAGGCCGGTGAGACCCATCGAGTTGCAGGCGAGCACGCGGGAGACGGCCTCGCCAAGGGGCACCGTCATCATTGCATCGCGGCTCACCGGAGGCAGAGTGGTGCGCGAGGGTTCGGGCAGGCTCGAAACGGGGGGCAGCTTCAGTGGCTCCTGCGAGTAGATCTCCTGGTCGGCACTGATCGAGGGAAGCGGCGCCGGCTGGTTCGCATAGGGGGCCGCCACGGGCATGACGGGCGCCGGGGCTGCCGTGATCATGGTGTCGGGGCCGCTCGAGACGACGGGGGCGGAAGAGCGCTTCTTCGTCGATTTTTTCTTCGACGAAGAAGACTTTTTCTTCGTGGAAGCCGACTTGGCCGATGATTTCACGGAAGTCGTTCCGCTCACCGAACTGCCCGTATCGGTACCGCCGGACGAGACGGCCGATCCCGTGGAGTCCGACGATGAGACGGGCGGCAGGGAAGAGCCGCTTCCGCCGGTATCGGTCGGGGTCGTCGCCGGAGGCAGCGCATCGGTCTGGCCGAGGCTGGGACGGACATCCGCGGTGCGCCGGTACGGATCGAGCGGCTGCCGCGAGACGCTGGAGATGAAGGAATTGCTGAACCCGGACTGCTTCAGCCGGCTCTGCGTCGCCGGCTGCAGGTATTCCTGCGCGCCGACGGGCAGTGCCAGCAGACAGGCGGCCAGGGCCCATACCGCTGTGTTTCTGCTCATGCCTCGCTCCTTGCGGTCCGGTTCGCCCGGACACACTGAGTCACGTCGGCCTCATCGGCACGATGCACGAGTTTCTTAACGGAAAATTTTTCGAGCGCCTCCCCAGGAAAAGCACCCCTCCCCGAATCACCAGAAAACGCCGACCTGAGACCTGAAACGGAAGCCTGGCATTCCATCCCGTCCATCTGTGACATCCGGTGTCATCGGCAAGCCCGGTGCTCGTTCTGAATCGCTCATTCCAGGCACGGAGATCCGGGTGAGTATGGGTACCTGCCGACACGCATCATCGGGCTTTCGGGAAATCGGCACGGTTGTACCAGAACCAGCTCGTGGCCCTGAAACGCGCGGCGAAGGGAAAGCAGAGAAAGGTGAGCAGAACGAGAATCAGCCTCGTTATGCTCTCGGTTTTCCTTCCGGATGTTTCAATCATCGGGGAGGGAATGATGCGAAACGGCTTTCCGTGCCTTCTGCCCCAGCGCCTGATGCGCCAGGAAAACCAGATCTCCTCGCTGGCATACACGTCCTCCGAGAATCCCCCGACTTCGGTGAATGCATCGGCGCGGCAGAAGATGCAGCATCCGGCTGCGAGGGAGAAGTTCCGCGATATCGCCCGCCACAGTCCGAGGAGTTTCCGGTTGAACAGATTGAGCGGCCGGTCGAACGTCACCGTCGCCCCGCCGCCGCACCAGCCGCCGGAGTTCATAGCCTCGATGGCCGCGCCAAGCAACGGGCCGTTCATGAACGTGTCGGCATCGACGAACAGGAGATACCTCCCGCGAGCCGCCCGGGCACCGGCATTGCGGGCCCGGGAGATCTGGTTGAACGGTTCGAAGACAACCCGGGCGCCACCTTCCCGGGCAATCTCCGCGGTCCGATCACGTGAGTTGTTGTCGACGACGATGATCTCACCCGGATGGGATACGGCATCCATCGACCGCCGCAACGCCTCGAGACAGGCCGGAAGAAGCGCCTCCTCGTTGAATGCCGGAACGATCACCGTGTACAGGGGAGTTTCATCCTCATGAACGATCATGATTCCATAGTATCAGTGATCTTCCATGGCTTCCAGCCCGGACGAGTGGTGGTCCGGGAAAACTGGTCAAGGCTATAAGTGATAAAGCTGCTGTATGATTTGATGAAGGAGCAGCACAATGGGAAACCGAACACGACGAAATCACGGATCAGAATTCAAAGCCAAAGTGGCACTGGAAGCCCTCA
>DATCTT010000350.1:0-3509 GCA_036567845.1 Candidatus Ozemibacteraceae bacterium
TGGCAACCCCCTACCAGCGGGGACGGGCCCTCGAAGCCCTGATCGATTTGCATCCGCCTGCTTCCCGGGAACGGAGCCTCGCCGCTCTCGAGGCGCTTCGGGCGTATCGTGCCGAAACGGCGTTTTACCAGAATATGGCGGAAAGCGTGAAACTGCTCGATGCGATCGTGGGCTCACCCGCGGGCTGGGCCTTCACCCCCGACGAATGGGTCGAGATCGTCCGGGCCGCTTCCCGCGAAAAACTCGGGGCCAAGGTCGACCGGTTGATTCCCGCTATTCGGCCCGCTCTGGGAGCGCATGGTGGCGTCATCGGCGTGATTCTCCAGGCCGAGGCTGCCGCTCTTGCCGGAGGTCGTGACCGCGCCCTCGCCCTGCTCGACGGCGTTCTCGCGACCCCGGGACTCGATCCGGCTTCCCTGGCGTTTGCCCACCAGATCCGTGGAGACATCCTCAGCGCCGCGTCGCGTCACGCAGAGGCCGTGACGGAGTTCCAAAACGCGCTCGCGTGGGAAAAACCGCCCGTCGACCCGCTTGCCGCGCGCTACCGGCTGATGCGCTCCGCTTTCACCGCGGGACGGGACCAGGAGGCCCTTGCCGAGGCCGAGACGCTCTGTGCCGATGAGACGGCCAAAAAGCTCTCGCTGCTACCGGTGCATCTCTACGAGATGGGACTCGAACGCTTCGACCGTGGCATCCAGCGTCAGGCGCTTGCCTGGTTCCAGCTGATGGCGCGGGCATTCCCCGGTCATCACCGGGCTGACGACGCCCTGGGGTACGCGGCGATCTGCGCCGGAACGAACACTCCCGAAGGAAAGCAGCTGCTTGCGCAACTCGAGAAGAAATACCCCCACTCCTTCTACCTGTATTGGCTGGCGCCGGACCGCCGCGCCACCCCTCTGCCGCATGACGGGACGACACCGGCGGCGCAGAAGCTCTGGAAAGGCCGCGCCGCTGCCTGGACTGCTCTGCTCCGGAGTCCCTTCGAAGGGATCGCGCGGGAGGAGATCCGCTCTCTTCTTGCCGCACATCCCGAGGATCTCGGCCTGTTCAAACTCGCCGTCGACACTGCCGAAGCGGCCGGACAGCACAATCTGACCGTGGCGGTCGGGGAGATCCTGATGCGCACCACCCTCGAACAGGGGCGTTCCGCCGCGACCCTGCCCGCATGGGCCTGGAGGGCGCATTATCCGCGACCGTGGTGGAGTCTCATTCAACGCGAGGCAAAGCGATACGGGATCGATCCCTACTGGGCGTTGTCGATCATGCGCGAGGAAAGCCATTTCAACCCGACGATCCTGTCCCGCAGCAACGCCCACGGTCTGATGCAGATCCTGCCGTCGACCGGGAAATGGATAGCCGGTAAACTTGGCATCAAAGGCAAGTTCCAGGCCGACTCGCTCTGGAATGTCGACCGCAACATCGCCTTCGGGATCTGGTATCTGGGCTACCTGCGCGACCTGTTCAACGGGGATCTGTTCCTTGCCGCCGCTGCCTACAACGGCGGACAGGGAAACATCACCCGGAAGGTCGAACAGGGACCATATGCCCACCTTCCCGTGCTGACCCGTCTCGACCGCGTGCCTCTTCCCGAAACACGCGATTATTACAAAAAGGTCATGGGGAGTTGGTGGAACTATACGAGGCTATATAAATAGCCTCCGTCCTGTAATCACCCACGTCGCCGCCTGGGACCTGACCCCAGGGTGGGGTCGAGCCAGCTTTCGACGAGGCCAAAAAACGTTCTGCTGAACAGGGTTCCCATTGTCAGGGAAAACGTCAGCAGACCGAAGATCTCTGCGATGGCGCCGTGCATGGCGCGTCAGAGCAGATGCGACGAGTCGCTCTTGACGAGGGCGTCGACACTGCCCCGGCCGGTCTGTTCCATCTCGGAGAGCCAGGTCAGAACGCTCGCGACGCGGAACCGGACCGATCGGCCGATCTTGACGGTCGGCAGGCCCAGCTTGCGCAGTGTGTAAATCGTGTTGCGCTTGACCTGGAGATATTTCATCAACTCGGGAATCGTCATCAGGCATTCGGTGTTCATTCGGCGGCCTCCCGAAACTGGTTTGGTTGCTTTCAAGGGTATCTATCGTCATTGCCGCGCCGGCCACGAAGACCCAAAATCCGGAAACTTCTTGATCCTCATTAGAAGCGCATTTCTCCTGCTTTCTGATCTTTTTTTCAATTTTCTCTTCGGATTCCAGGAAAAGGTGTCGATCATCATTATGAAGTTCACGTAAGGTTCTTCTTCAGCTTGAAGATCGACCCGACGGGGACGACAACCATATCCCTAACTCCCTTTCAATGTGTCGCGCCGCCGACACATTTTTTATTTCCGGTCGTTTTGATATCACGCCCCGATATGAACCCCGGTGCCCGGGGATTGCGCGATGCGTCTTCTGACGGTAGAATGCGAAGAATCCCGGAAGAGAGAGAGACGCGACATGGTTCAGAAATTTTCCTTCACCCCCCGCCGAGAAGGCGATGTGCTCGTGCTTTCGGTGAACGGCTACCTCGAGGGAACCGGCGGCGCCACCCTCAAGAGCGACGTCGAGCTCTCGCTCCAGCAAGGCATCATCCGGTATGTCATCGATTTTTCGGGGGTCGAGCTGATCAGCAGCCCCGGAGTCGCGGCTCTCCTTGACATCGCGAGCCGGGTCATCGATGACAACGACGGCCGTATCGCCGTGTATGGGCTCGACAAGCATCACTCGGCGGTGCTCGAGATGTCGGGCTTCTTCTATCTCGCGACCGAACAGGGTGATGCCGCCTCGGCGATGGCAGCCGTGGCCGAGTAACAGACGACCGGCTGCCGATGAGCCCCCACAGCCCGGGCCCTCGGTATTCCCGCAGGCTGTGGCTCATTCCGCTGCTTCTGGGGGTCTTTCCGCCCCTGCTGCTGATCGCTCTTGGCCTCTCGACCCTCCAGGCGGAACGGGAAGCCCGCATCGCAGCTGTCAAAGCCCGTCTGGATGCCGCCATGGGCCCTGTAGCCGGCAGCCTGGACCCCTACACCTGGGCTGAGCGTCGGTTGAAGCGGCTCGCCGGGCGGCTTGTCAGTGGAGGGGAAGGGGCTGCCAGCGCCAGGCGTGAACTGATTACGCGCGCAGCGAGCCTCGGGATCGAAACCTATCTGTTCGATGCCGCCGCCGCACCCGTGGTTTCACCGGGAACTCCGCTTCGCGCCCGGTTCGTGATGCAGAAGCTGTGGTTCCTGCTTGCCTCACCTCCGACACCGGAACGGTTTCTGGAGGAGCGGCGGCTGATCAAGACGTTCTGCGCAGCCCTGGGCAGCGATTTCCGGGTCTCGGATCTGCGGCGCCGGGAAGGGATGGCCCTGTCGTTCCGCGTGCGCCGGCAGGACGGGTATATCCTCTGGCTGCGGCGAAGCCCGGGGGATGCCGGCGACCGGTCCGGTTGTCTTCTCGTGCTCTGGAAGGGCCCCGACCAGAAATCGCTGATCCGCCATGCCGCCCGTGCCAGCCGGGGCCGTGCGAAAGGCCGTTCCC
>DATCTT010000351.1:0-10035 GCA_036567845.1 Candidatus Ozemibacteraceae bacterium
GTCGGGGTTCATGACTTCGCCGGCTCCGGCCGCCAGCGGAAGATCGCGTGCAGCGCGCCCGTGATGAAGACCAGCAGGAACCCGATCTTGAACGCGTGATCGGCCTGATACAGCTTGAGCATGACGGCCGCCGCGACCAGCGCCGCGAAAAGGGCCAACAGAACCAGGGCCAGCATCGGCCGCTTCCCGCTCAGCAGCATCAGAAGCATATACCCCGCGATACCGCCCAGCACCATCATCGTCCAACCGAGCATGCGGCCGGCCCCGCGCCGCGGCGTCATCAGCGTGCCGCTGATATACGGCGGATCCCGGGTCGGTTCGATCTGCTGCATGATGAAACCCGTCACCCAGTTGGTCGTCGGGATCCGGAACTTGACCGGCAGCAGGCCCATGATGCCGAAGGCCCGCTCCTCACCGCCCCCGGCCGGCCGGGAGCCGCCCGTGACATCGCCCGAAACGGGGAAAAAGCTCTTTTCCCCATTCAGAAGGGGCTGATGCGGCCGTTCCAGCAGCCGGTCGACGTTGCCTTCGCCCCGCATCAGCTCGTATCCCTCGGGCAGATACAGCATCCAGCTCAGCTCGCTGACGGCCAGATGCACGCGGGGCAGTTCCAGGCGCACTTTCGTGACCGGCGCCAGCGCCGCATCCAGCTTGATCGCGTAGACGAGCTCGACGGGGAAGGCCTGGGCCTGCTTCTCCACGATCGGCGACCGGATGATCGGGATGTTGAACACCTTGTGCTCCCGGTCATACCCGGCTTTCACGGCCATCCCGGCCACTTCGCTGCTCCACAGCTCGGCCGGCCGGCTCGCGATCGTCGGCAACTGCACCTTCAGGAACTGCTCCGAGTTGTTCTTCACTTCGTAGACGAGACGCGTCAGCAGCCAGCCTTCCTCGTTCAGCACCGACATCGCCTCGGCCGTGTCGATCGTCGCCGAACGCTGCTCGATGCTCCGGGGCCGGCTCACCGTCAGCGTCAGCGTGTTCTGGCCATGCGCCGTGAAGTTGAAGGCGAACGGCATCTTCTCCGGCGGCTGGCCGGCAAACTCGCTCAGGAACGCCGAAACATCGATCATGCCATATCCGATCGGCGTCTCCTCCACCGACAGCGCCAGCGTGGGCAGACAGGCGATACCGAGCAGGCCGAACACCCGGTCGACGCCCATCGGCACCAGCTCGGGAATCCGGTATGGCTTCTCCTGCAGATTCTGCGCGACCTCCTCGAACTCGACGGCGAACCCGAACCGGCCGCGCATCTGGGACGTGAAGGCGATGTTCAGCCGGTGCATCTTCTGTCCGTCCGGCTCCTCGACCTTCCAGTCGTCGATGCACCGGTCGGTCACCTTTAGGATGCGGATCTGAGGCGGAACGAGGAAAGTGAACGTGCTGATACCCGCGTGGCCGGTCACATCCAGCGTATACACGTTACGGCCCTTGACGAAGCCTTCCTCGAAGAACAGCAGGTTGTTTTCCCGAACCGTGATCCGGGTCTCCTCGACGATCTCCTGCGGAGCCGTCGCCGGTTCGATTGCCGCTTCCGCCGTCGCAACCTCCGCGGGCTGCGGAATCGTCTGCGGAACAGGCTGAGCCACCGTGCCGAGCCGCCGGTAGATCTCGAATCTCACCCGCCGAGCGGGCGGCACTTGGGCCCGGAACACCGTTCCCGACGTGGCGCTCGCCGTGGGCAGCAGCACGCCCGGATCGATCCAGGCCTCGGCATCCGTGTCGGGAGTCTGCACCTCGAGACTGGTGATGGCGCTCGGGATCATGGGCAGATCGAACGTGCGCGCACCGAACTCGCTCGATTTCATCGTGACGAAGAATTCCAGGTCGACGCGGTGGGCGCCCGTGGCATTCGTCGTGAGGCCGTATCCCGTTTCCGATCCGGGATTCAGCAGATCCAGCGCTGTCGCCTCCCCGTCGAACAAGGCTTTCGAGGGAACGACCTCGTTCGACAGCAGCGGAATCAACTTCCAGCCGGGGTTGAGCAGCTCGATGTCGAAGCTGCACGTGAACCGCACCCCTTTCTCCTCGACGCGGCCCCGGTAGGCCGCCGAACGCACCACCGAGTCGAACGGGGCCCGAACCGGCGCCGTCGCGACGGGGGTGCCGAGATCGAGAAGATAGCGATAGTCGCTTTCCGGCAGGATGACCACCTGATCCGATGTCTCGACCACCTTCGACAGGTCGGCGAAGGGAACGAGCACCCGCACTTCCTGCTGACCCGCCGGCGGGATCGGCTCGGCGCGCGCCACTGCCGGTGCCGACAGGACCGAGAGGCCGACCGTCAGCGCGAGCAGCACAAGAGGCGTGGCCTGGCCCGTGCCGCCCGTGGGAGCGTTGATGCCACCGCGGTTCATCACCGGAAGCGGCGTTCCCCCGCCGGATTCCGGCGCGTCGGGATCCGATGTCAGCCGCTGGCTGGCGAGCTGCACGACCTTCCAGACGATACCGCCCGCAATGGCCAGCCAGAGCCCGAGGTTCCCCCAGTCACCCACCACCTGGAACATGGTGTCCCAGACGGCTGTGACGGCCAGCAGGGCTGCGGCCGCAGCCAGTTTCTGCCAGACGCCGCTCCAGGCGCCCGCGATGAAATACAGGCCGGCGAACAGCCCCAGAACGAAGCCGGCGATCTTCATGCACAGCAGAATCTCCCACCGCATGTAGGAAAGCGACACACGAGGGCACGTGGCGTCGGCGACGAGCTGGCTGCCCGACGCCTCGGCCAGCACCAGGTCACGCTCAAGCTGATAGAAGTTCGGCGTGATGACGAACTTCGTGTCGATCGGCAAATTCGCCGTCGCTTTCGCCCCGGCGAACGGCGCTCCCGCGGCCGGTCCCGCCGTCTTCAGCTCCTCATACTCCTCGCGCGCGACTTCGGACGAGAGGCTGGCCGACTTCTTGCTCCTGACCGAGTCCCGGGCTGCTTGTGCCGGAGGATAGCTTCCGTATCCGGGCTGACCGGCGGCCACCTCGCTGAGGTCCCCTTCGACGGGGCCGTGCAACGTGCAGGAAATCTTGCCACTCCCGGTCAGATCGCCCACGCTGGCGTAATTACAGCCGAGCTCGGGCTTCGAGATCCCCCCCTTCAGATACTTGCCCTGGACGAGCCGTTCGATGTCGAGATCCCTCATCAAAACCGGGTTGTCCATGTTATACATCTCGACGGCGCCCAGCAGCACGCGCTGGTTGGCGTAGCACGCCTTGTGCCGCGACTGCTCCCGGGCCTTTCGGAAGTTGGGCACGGCCATCGCGGCGAGAATACCGATCACCATCACGACGACCATCAGCTCGACCAGCCGGAAGCCGCTTCCGCCGAAAATCCAGCCGAAGATCCCGCAGATGACGTTCCAGATTCCGCTCAGGAGCCGGAACAGCAGTTCCCGCGAAAGGAACACGAGGACAATCAGCAGCCCGAAGACCGCCAGGAATGCGGCTGCCGGATCCGTGATGACCATCCAGGCCAGATCGTAGATGCGCAGGAACCCGCGGAACAGGTAGGGTTCGCGCTCGGACAGGGTCGGCTGAACCGTTCCCGAGAAATTGTACAGGGCATACTGGACCGGGGCATGCAGCGTCCAGGAAAAATGCGAGACCGGGATGTCGACCAGGGGCGGCTCGAAACCGATCCGGCCCATCGCCGTCAGTGACGGAACCGAGTCCTGGATCAGCAGGCGCAGATCGATCTGCTCCGGGTGGCCGAGCTTCCGGCTCATCACCAGGGGCACCTGGACCCTGCCGTTGCTCCGTCCCTCGACGATCTCGATTGCCTCCGAGTTCCGGAACGTGCTCAGCACCTTCGAACCGCTCGCGAGCTGGAGCGTCATATATTGTTTGTTATTGTTTCGGATCCGCAGAGTCAGCAGCGTCTGGCTGCTCCGGTTGGTTGTGAACGTCGTTTTCACATCCATCGTGTCGGCGACGACGGTCTGCTGCGGGGTGTCGGCATACCGCTTCACGTTCATCGACAGGCCCGCGGGCCGCGCCGAAAGCCGGTAGGCCAGCAGGATCGGCCGGCTCGTCTTCTGCCGCAGCGTTTCGGGAAGCTGCTGCGGGGCCAGCGGATACACCTGGCTTCCCGTGACCGTGCCGGGCTGCACCTCGACCGAGGTCAGCGCCTGGACGGCCAGCGAGCCCATTTCCCGCTCGACGCCGATCGGGTGCACTTCGGGGATCTCGATCTCGCCCGTCCTGTCATCGAGCCGCGACTCGAATGCCACGCTGAGCGTGCACGAATCCTCGCGGCCCGTCATGAAGTCGATCGTGAGCCGTTTCCGGCTGCCGTCACGCGTGATCTGGTAGTTCTGCGGCCGGTCCGCCGTGACCCCGAGTACGTTCACCGTGTCGGGCAGCACGAGCGCGAAGCTCGAAACGGGGGCCTTGGTGATCGAATACTCGACGTCGATGCGGCCCTGGAGAGCCGTGTCACCTAGCGTGACCAGGGTCTCGGTGCGCGCGTAGACCAGAGGTCGTACCGGCTGCCGGACAGGCTTTTTCGGGGCAACGGCAACTGGCTCCGATGCCTGCGCAGGCTCGGGCATCGCCACTGGAATGATCTCGGGAGCGGGCTCGTCGGCCTGGCGGGCAATACGGGTCCGCCACTGGAGCCGGACTTCCGGGGTCGCGCCCAGCCAGCCCGTCACGAAACAGCCCCGCTCGGGCTGCGCCGGATTGGCTTCCACGCCGTAATCGCGCAGGCTCGACTCCTCCACCGCCACGACGACATCGGGAATCTCGACCCGCAGGAATGTCAGCGGGATCTGCGGAATCTCGAACTCGAGTCGCGACAGATCGTCGATCTTCTCGATCGGCACCCGCACGCGCACCTGACACCGGTGCCGGCCCGGGCCCCGCAACGGCAGCGTGAATGCGGCCGTCGTCCAGTGCTCCTGCTTCAATACCTCACCGGCCAGCGGGGAGTGGGTGAATCCGATATCCACCAGCCCCTTCGTGTTCCGACCGAACCGCAGGATCCGCTCGTCCGAAGACTCCCAGCGCGGGGTCAGGCTGACCGGGGCCCCATCGATCTGGGCTGACACGATCGCCAGCGGGCCGCGCAGCAACCGGACTTCCTGCCATTCATCCGAAAAGCTCTCGAGGACATACTCGATCTGCAGGTCGGCAAACGAACCTTCCAGCCGTCCCTCGATACGGGCCGAAGCGAACCGGAGCTGGCGCGGCGGGGTTTCGCCGGGCGTCACGGCCGACGAGGCCAGCCACGCCTCCTTCGCCGCCCGCAGCTTCTCATACTCCCGCACCGGGAGGATCAGATACTTCGCTGCCCGGTCCTCGAGCATCTCGCCCAGATCCTTGTAGGGAACCAGGGTTCGGACGGTCCGGAGGCCCTGCTGTGCCAGGGGGGCGTCCCCTTGCCCCTGGGCAAAACTGCCCGGGACCAGCAGCAACAGGAAAATCAAAATTATAGCAGAAAATATACGATACCTCATCGTCCGATCCTCCTCGGATGTTGTCAGGCTTTTTCCGGTTGACTGGCCAGCTCGCCGATTCTCGCCACCTGTTCCGAGGTGCCGAGAGCGACGAGAATGTCACCTGGGTCGAAGACGAAATTGGGTTCGGGGTTGATCGTTGTCCGGTCGCCGCGCCGCACCGAGACGATGATGGCGCCCGACCGACGCCGCAGATCCGCGTCCTTCAGCGCTTTTTGGGCCAGGAAGCTGGCTTCGCGGATCCGGAACTCCTCCATCTGCAGCCCCTGGTCATCCCCGGCCATTGTGGCGTCGACAAAATCCACGACCGATGGCCGGATCAGCACTGAGGCCATCCGCGCCCCGGCAATGACGGCCGGCGTGACGACGTAGTTCGAGCCGGCGCGTTTTAGCTTCTGGACCGATTCGATGGCGTCCGCCGTCGAGACGACGAACACTTCGGGGTTGATCCCCTTGGCCGTCAGGGTCACGAACACGTTGTCGGCATCGTAGGGAAGCGCGGTGACGAGGCCGGAGGCGGCTTTCAATCCAGCGCTGATCAGCGTTTCATCGGCGGTCGCATCCCCCTCTATCGCCGGAATCTCCTGCTCGAGCAGCTCCTCGACGACCTTCGGGTTCGAGTCGATGACGACGACGGGAATCTGCTTTGCCCGGAGATTGTGGATGACGACGAGCCCCGTGTTGCCGGCCCCGCAGACAATGTAATGATGTTTGAAGCCCAGGATGCGATCTTTCATGCGCCGTTTCCCCCAGAGTTCCCGTAACTTGCCTTCCACCACGAACTGGCCCAGGGCCGTGACCGTATAGGCCATCAGCCCGGCCCCGGTGATGAGAAGCACGATCGTGAACATGCGTCCGGCCGGGCTCAGGGGATGTACCTCTCCGTACCCGACCGTGGCAAGCGTGATGACGGTCATGAACAGCCCGTCGAGCGCCGTCCATTGGGGACCCTCGATCAGCCGGTAGCCGACCGTCCCCAGGGCGAGGAGAAGGGCGAACGAGGCGAGCGTCGTGAAAAACCGTCTGCTGTCCATACGAATATGGACAAGTGTAATGCCCGGGCGCCCTCCCACGCAACTTTCACCGGTGTGAAATCCGAGGTGCGGGGTACGGACGGGCAGGATATCAGGGACAGGCGGCGGCGAACTCGGTGATACCGGTTTCTTCCCCGGCGGCGCTTTCTACCGGCGTCGTTTCGACCCCTGTGGCCGCACCTTCGTCCTCATCCCCGGACGTTTCCCGGGTCACCGGTGTCTCTTCCGGCACGAACACCGGCATCACCACCAGCGAGTTGCGTCGCTTGTGGACTTCCGAGTCATACCGGTTCTTGATCCGCTTCCAGTCGGCGAAGGAAAGCAGATCCTGGATGAAATTCAGGACCCGCCGGTTGTCATACAGGTTGAACACCGGATACTCGACGAGCACCAGATCAGCCACGGCACCCGTTTCCTTCATCCGCCGAGACCAGCTTTCCCGAAAATGCGCCTCGGAATCGCAGCAGTTCAGCATGATGATCCGATACGAGTTCGGGAACATCGTCTCATCGAGATCCTCGCTCGAGGCGCGGAAGTATTTATAGGGCTTGGTATGTCTATCTTCGATCATCTCACCGTTCCCGCTCCGGAACAGATCGTCCCGGTCGGAAAACGCCATCCCCCCGCCGTATCGCGCGTGACCGCTGTAGATCACCACGTCGATGCTCGGATCTTCCAGCGCTGCCTTGAACAGGCCCTTCGGATTCGGCGACACCTGGGTGATCACGCCGATCTCGATCCTGGCCTTGCGGCCGCGGTAATACACGTATTTGCCGTTCAGTGTCTCGAAGGCGGGAAACGTCGCCTCGACTGCCTCGCGCGGGTGATCCCAACCCCAGAACACCGCGATCCGCAGGATGTTGTCCCCGAACATGCTTTCATACCAGGGTCTGCCGGGGGGGACATCGTTCTGGTGGCGTCGGGGCGGGTCCTTGGCGGGGGCATGCTCGTCGCGAGGGACCGCGGCCTTTTTTTTCACGACCCGGGTTTTGGTGGTCTTCGCCGTCTTCTTCTTCGCCGCTTTCGCTTTCGGGGCCGCCCCCATCAGCAAGACGACCATCGCCACCGCGCACAGCACGGTGACGAAGCGGGTGAACGCCGAAGCACGGTTGAGATTCATTCCTTGATTCCCAGCCAGGGTATCGGCAGAAATCGCGGAAATCCTGAATCCTCAGGCCTGATCCGTTCCCGTGGACTCCCCATCCCCGGTGCCGGCGGGTGCTCCGTCAATGGGAAGATCCTTGTCGATCTTGAAACCGGCCGTCACCTGGCGCAGCTCCTCGATAATCCCGTAAAGGTCGCGGGCGACGGCCTCGATCGAGTCGGTGTCATTCTTTTTCTTCTGGAGCTGCTCGTTCAGCCGGTTACCCGCGGCGACGAGGCGGGAGATGACTTCCCGATCCTTCGCGACCATCTTCCGCAGCGAGTCGGACATTGTGTTGAATGCGTCCTGCAGATCGGCCAGTTCGTCCCCATGGCGCAGCTTGACACTCTGCGTCAGATCACCAGAGGCGATCGCCTTTGCCGATCGTTCGAGCCGATAGACCGGGCCGGCGATCTTGTGCGAGACGAACACGGACAGCGTCGCGATCACGAAGCCGAACACAGCGACCCACTGGATCAGCGTCCGGTTGACGCCGTCGAAGATGTCGGCCAGCCGGTCGATCGTCAGGTCGGGCGTCGAGATGATGCGGTTCCAGGAGGTGTAATAGATGATCCAGCCGACGCCGAACGCGACGAGCAGCATCGTCGAGACGATGATGCCCATATACCGAAGCTGAAGGCCGGACTTGATCAGATACGTTCGTCGACGATGCTTGGCCATGGATCCTCCGTTGGTCTTTCGCCCGCGTCAGGCGGCTCAGGAGCCGCTGTCGTTCTCTGCGGCCTGTTTCGCCGTGGGCCGGTGGATGGTGCAGAGAACCTCCCCCTGGGGGCCGAACAGAAACTTGCCGTTTTCGGGGCAGGTCTGCACTTCGCTCAAAAAGCCGGTGGCCTTGAGGTGATCGATGTCGATCGGCTTGCCCGGCTGGACGATGCTGCGCGTGTTGTTTGAATCGTAGTTGGCCACCGCCACCTCGATCTTGCGCCGGATCTCCTTGCACGAAATGCGGTAGATCCCTGATTTCATGCGGAAATACTGGGGAAAGAAAAAGGCCAGCACGAGAAACAGCGTCACGAGCCCCATAGCCATCGCATACAGGCCGAGACTGCCACGACGGGGGTTGCCCCGGGTGGTGACGTCCGGCTGCTGATGCATGGGGGGGTCCTCCTCGCGCTGGATATCTGGGTGCTCAGGCAACGTACCATGCCTTCCGCCACCTGTCAACGCCGGCCCTGCGGGGCGACTCATGGGGTGGTGGGCTTTCTGGGACGGTTGGCTTTTGTGATGCGAAGGGGGAGGGCCGGGGCTTTACCGGAGGAGGTTCTCAGGGTGGCGATGGCTTCGGTGAACGCGGCCGGAAGCGGCGCTTCCCAGGTGATGGGTGTGCCCGAGACCGGGTGCTTCAGCGTGAGTCGCGCGCTGTGCAGGTGATGGACGATTTTCCCGTCGATCCGTTTCCCGCCGTAGAGAACGTCGCCGAGCAGCGGATGCCCGATGAAGGCCATGTGAACGCGGATCTGATGCGTGCGGCCCGTTTCGATGCGGACCCGAACCAGGCTGGCGCCCCGGAGCCGCTCGATCACCTCGAAGACACTGACCGCCATCCGCCCCCGTTCGCCATAAGTCGCCTTCATGCGCTTGCGGTGCAGCCGGTCACGTTCGATCGCGACCTCGATGCGGCCGCGGTCGTCGGCGATCCGGCCCTGGACAAGGGCGAGATACTCTTTCGTGACCTGGCGGCTCGCGAACGAGCGGGTCAGCTTGCGGTGGACGCTCTCGGTCTTCGCCAGCACCATCAGGCCGCTCGTGCCTTTGTCGAGCCGGTGGACGACACCGGGCCGGAGCGGGGCGCCGATCGGGCTGAGGCGGGTGTGACTGAGCAGGGCGGAAACCACGCTCTCGGTTTCGTGACCGGCACCGGGATGAGTGACCAGACCGACCGGTTTGTCGATCACGACCAGGTGTTCATCCTCGTAGATGATCGGGAACGCGAGAGGGGTGGGGGTGATCGTGTCGGGGGTGGACTCCTCCGGGAGCTCGACGCGGATCGCCTCGCCGCCCTTGAGCTTCAGGCCGGGCTTGACCGTCTTGCCGTCGACCGTCAGGGCGCCCTGCCGGATCAGCTCCTGTAGAGCGGTGCGTGAAAGATCGCCGGCCTTCCCGGCGAGGGCGGCGTCGAGCCGTGCGCCGTTCGCTTCGGGGCCGAGAGTGAATTCCAGGATGCGGGTCATGTCGGGGGTGCTCCATTCGTGATGCGGACGTGGTCCGGCATCCCGGGCTGCGGTCGCCTGGCGCACAGGGCGATCCAGACGACGGCAGCCGCGATGGCACCGAGACCGATGAGTTGCGAAACGGAAAGATGCAGGGCGGTGAAGAATCCGCCCCGGTCATCATCCCGCACGAATTCTATCATGAATCGGAACAGCCCGTAAGCCGCCATGTACCCGCC
>DATCTT010000352.1:0-7330 GCA_036567845.1 Candidatus Ozemibacteraceae bacterium
ACGACACACAGACCGTGCCGGCCGACGAGTGGCCGGATCACGAGGAGCTGACGGCGGGACTCGACCGGCTGGCCCGGGAATGTCCCCTGTATATCAGGCGCGGAGCCGAGCTGCTGGCCGCGGATCCCTTTCCGGGCGGAGTCTGAGCAGCGTCACTTCCCGATTGAGATGAAGAACAGCAGGGCCCCCACCCCGATGATGAAGTAGAACAACTGGGTGAGGCAGCCCGAGGCTTCTTCGGGCGCGCTGGTGCTCGACGAGTAGCCGTAATCCTGGGGCTTCCCCGTTTTTCGCTGCTGCTTGCGCTTCGCGGACTCGAGTTCCTGGCCGCAGCCCAGGCAGTAAGTATAGTCGGGAAGATTATTCCGGTTGCAGGCGGGGCAGACGATGGATGACAATCCGTCGGCCGCGCGAGCCGGCTCCTGAAGCAGATTCGGCCGGGACTTGTGGAACTTCTTTTTCTTCTGCTCCACCGCTTCGAGCGCCTGTTTCGTCTGGGGCCTGGCAGGTTCGCGGAGCGGCTGGGAAAGCCCGGCAGAGAGAGAGGCCAGGGACGACGGGGTCGCGCCGCTTTCGTCGGTCACCTGGACAGTAATCTGGTCCCCGAGGTCGGACATCGTTGTGTCGAGCGAGGAGGCCATCCTGGAGGTGTCGATGGTGACGCTCTCGATCGGCTTGAAATCGATGCCGGGAATCGAGGCAAGCGTCAGACCCGAGGTCGAATCGATCAGGGAACCGCTGCCGAATGAGGTATCGGTCACCTCAGGGGCAAATATGTCGCCGAAGATCTTGGAGAGCCGGTCACTCAGATCGGCCCACTCGTAATGCAGAAGACTTGGCACCGAGAAGACGAACGGCTTCTCCTCGGACCGGAGGGTGAAGGTGAGATGAATATCACCAAGGATACTTTTCGATGCTGCAAGCGATTGCACGTCCCGGAGGAGAAAATTTGTGACCGGTTCGGGAGTGGCGAGAGGCGGGGCCGAAAAGACGAAGACGGCCGGCGGGGAGATGATGAGCCAGGAGGTGCCCGTCGTGCCGTCGAAGGCCGAGGTTGACTCGAAGACGAGAATGCTATTGGAGACGTTTTCCGGGGGGAGAATGCCGGCCAGCGTGGGGGGAAGCTTGTCGAGAATCACTGCCCTGCTCCTTGCGCGGGGATTCCGAGGCGGGGAAAGACGCCGGTGAGGATGACGACATCCGAAGCGATGGCGATGTCGCAGGAGGTCGGTGTATTCGGGCGGATATTGATACCGAGACCGTCTGCGAGCCAGCGTTCGATCCATCGTGGCCCGATGAGGCGGACGAGACGGTCGGGGACGGCGTGTTCGTTGAACCGGATGCCGGAGAGGCGTTGGGGGGCGGTTGGGTTCGCGAGGTCGATCTCGAGCGTCAGCCGCCGCTGCCAGAAGCCGGAGCCCTCGAGTACGAACTGGAGACGGTCGGCGGCGGAATACGCCCAGGCGTGGGTCAGAGCGAAACCAGCCGCCGGCCGGGGATCGGCGCGGCCGAGAAGGGCGTTGAACTCGGGCAGGGTGAGATCGAGCCGGAGCGGGCCGCTTCCTGCCTCCTGCATCGCGGCGGTGAGCTTGTCCTGGAGGCTCCAGCGGTCCTCGCGGGTGATCTCGGGGGGCCTGGGGATCGCGGATGTGGCGGGTGGCTCCGTGAACTGGGGAAGCAGGAAGATCGCCGCAATGACCAGCCCGACAATAAATATTGCTGGAAATATGCATCCGCAGCCGAGGCAGGAGAGACAGCTGCGGAGGCCGGAACCCGTTTTCGAGGCGGCCATCTCAGCCCTTCAGGCCAGCGAGTTGCTTCTGCTCCTCGAAGGAGAGCAGCTTCTCGATGTCGAGTAGCACGATCAGGCGTTCTTCGAGTTTCGCGACGCCCTGAATATACTGGGATCCGGCGTTGACGGCGAAGACATCGGGAGTCTTCTCGATCTGATCGGTGAACAGGCGGATAACCTCGGACACGTTGTCGACGATCATGCCGACCAGGTTCCGGTTGAATTCGACGATCAGGATCTTCGACTGGTGAAGGTCCGGGACGGGGGGGAGATCGAACCGCTTGCGCAGGTCGATGATCGGCACGATGTGGCCGCGGAGGTTGATGACGCCTTCGACGAAACTTGGTGCCTTGGGCATCTTGCGGATGTCCGTCATCGCCTGAATCTCGCGGACCTTCGCGATGTTGAGGGCATACTCGTCCGAGCCGATGTAGAAGCCGACGACCTGGATCTCCTGCCGTGTCTGAACCTTCTTGGTGCTCATGAGCCCGATTCTAGCATGCAGACCCCACCCACGCAATCATTCCAACCACGACCATCACCCGTCGCTGCATCCGCCCATTCAAGAGCGTCCGGCCGGTAGGCAGCGAAGGGAAATTCTGGTATACTGTAAAGCACTTTTCCCAACGGGGTTGTCATGGATTATCTGCTGCATGCATATTCGCCTCGAAATAAAATATTCCTTTCGATCGCGGATGTCACCGAGACGGCACGCCAGCTGGAACAGATGCATCTTTCCGGTCCGACCGCCGGCCGTTTCCTAGGCGAAGGACTTGTCGCCGCCGCGCTGCTCTCGACCGAGATCAGTGAGGCCGACGAGCGCATCTCGTTCCAGCTCCAGGTCGACGGCCCCGTCGGCGGCTGCATGTTTGACGTATCGACCACGGGAACGATGCGCGGCTACACCCACAAGAAGCTGTTCAACGAGTTCGACGGGCAGGACACTTGCGACATGAAGAGCATTCTCGGCTCCTACGGCCGCCTCACCGTCATCCGTTCGAACCGACGTGGTGCGATTGACCAGCAGCAGGTGCAGAGCTGTCCGGCCGATGTGCGCTCGGCCCTGGCCAGCTACTTCAACATCGTGCTCAGACGCCCCGTGGCGATCGAACTCGTCTCGAACTCGGTGAATGCCACTGTGGCGCGTGCCTCGGGCGCACGCATCGAACGAACGCGGGATGCCGATGTCGAACAGTTCGTTCCCCTGCTCGAACGGTTCAATGACCGCTCGATACGCGAGCTGCTCGCGAACTCGGCCGATATCACGACCTACCAGAAGCTGCTCGGACTGGATGACCTGCGCGTCCTGATCTCCCGGGAACTTCGATTCGGCTGCGGCTGCTCCTACGAGAAAGTTGTCGCGTCGGTCGGCATGCTCGGGGTGAACGAGCTGCGCGACATCGTCGAGAAGAAAGAGGCCCAGACCGTAACCTGCCACTTCTGCGGAAACACCTATATCGTTTCGCCCGAGGCAATCGCCGGCCTGATCATGAAAATGTCCCGGAGTGACAACGAGCCGAAGCCGTGACCGATCGCCTTCGGATCTGGATCAACGGCGAACGGCCCGACCTTCCATGGGAGCGCACCATTCGCGAGGAACGGGGCGAGCTGCACCAGCTTCTCAGTGGTCCCCCCTGCCGCCATATCAATGTGCTTACCCTCAATGCGCGCGACGGCGCTTGGCGGGGCCGGCACCTCCATCGGGTGAAGCGCGAGGAGGTTTTCATCCTCTCGGGCAGAATCGAATTTATCTGGTGCGATATAGAAACGGGCGCGCGCGGCCGCGAGACGCTTGGCCCGGGAACGCGCATGACGATCCTGCCTGGCCTGGCCCACGCGCTGCGGGCAATCGAGGATGCGGTAATGATCGAGTTCGCCGAAACCCCCTACGACCCTGCTGACACCTTTCCCATCGACCTCTGACCGGGGGCTGGGCGGTCACTCGCCCCCACCCTTGCTGACCTCGACGTGCTTTTTCGTGCCGCTGAAGGCGTGGAAATACACGTCGACCGCCGTGTTATACCCGTTGGTGAAGCCGCGGAAGCCCTCTTTCAGCTTCGCGTTGACATCCACCCCGAAGATCTTCACGCGCGGGAGCTGGTCGAACACCTTCGTCAGGTTCTCCTTGATCTTGCCGCCGTAATCCGTGTTGTCGGCACCGCCGTCATCACCGCCACCCTCCTCCATGCGCTCGAGCGCCTCGTCGGCCTTTTCCTCGAGCTCGCCGATCTTGTCGTAATACTCCTTCGCCTTGCCCAGATTGTCCTGGAACTCGGCAAGCGTGGCTCCGATCTTCAGCGCCAGCGCCTTGGCCTCGGTGAAGATCTGGCCTTTGTCCTGGGTTTTCAGGGCGATGCTGCCGACCGACCAGACCGACATGTTGATCCCGAGCCAGGTGCCCTTCACGAACTCCCGCGTGTCCTCGCCGAGCGAGGTGGTCAGCATCGAGAACTCGGCCGTGCCGCCATGGAGCCCATTGTCCAGCACAGACAGCGTCTCGAAGGTGAGCGGGTCGATCTCGAGCCAGGCAAACCGGTCCTTCCCGGACAGCGAGGCAGGCTTTGATGGGAAGAACAGGATCTTTTTGTTCTCCTTCACGGCCTGCAGGAGCTTCGCCGGATACGTTCCGGCCTTCTCCATCTGCTTGTGCAGAGTCAGACGGTCACCGCCGACCGCCATGGCCAGCAGCACCGCGTCTTTCGGAAGATTCCGCCACACGTCGAGATACCCCATCCTGGTGCTTTCCGGCAGGATCCATGATTCGAGGCTCGACTGGTAAAAACCGTTCAGCAGGAAATAGGCTCTCCGAAGGTTCTCGTCGCCCGCGTGAACTTCATTGAACGGCTGGAGCAGATCGATCGATGTGGTCAGCAGACCGTCGCTCCCGCGCTCCGAGACAACCGCGATGCAGCGCGGCTTCCGGATCCGGCCGAGGAGAATCTGACCAGCCGGTACCATCCGCGTATCGAAGAACGTCTGGCCGGCGATCAGTCGATACAGCACCAGGCGATGATGCCAGCGCGCGACGGTGAACGGCTCCGGTTTCTTCACGCCGTCATGCACAGCCCGGAACGCATCGGTCAGAGCCGCCGCCGCCGAGGCGGGCAGGTCCGGCAGATTGATCCCGAGGGTGACGAGGAAGGCGTCCGGCTTCTGGTCCCCCGCAAGATCGATCGTGTGGATGCAGGGCCGATCGAGACCGCCGACCTCGACACGGATTGCGAGGATCCGGCGGTACTGGTCGAGCAGGGTTTCCCCGGCAATGACGCCTTCGGGGGTCGTGAGAACAGCTCCGTATGCGGTTCTTCCATCGGCCATGACGGGCGCGAAGGCGAGATCGACCGCATCCCGGCTCAGGGCGTCGAGACGGAGGTTCGTCTGCAGAAGCCGTCGTTCCGCCGTCTTCTTCCCGCTGCCTCCGCCAAGAGCCGCGCCGGCGTTTCCAGCCGCCGCGTTGACGGAGCCGTCAGATCCGGGCTCGTACACCGCCGTGACGGTGACCATGGCCGAGCGGCCGCCGGGAACCCCTTCGATCTTCGTCGTGTCCCCTGGTCGGAAGACGAAGCCGGAAAGCTCGGAAAGATCCGTCATGAACGGGATGACAAAAGTTTTACGCCCGTTGCCGTCGGTGTCATACGAGATGCCGACCGGCACCGCCTTCTCCTTCTTCACGTCGATGCCGTGATACGCGAGCAGCGCGTCGGCCCCCGCCTCCGTGAACGCAAGCGCTTCCAGGCGTGGGGACAGGCCGAGCTTGGAAAGAAGACCCATCGCGAGATTGACGGTGGCCCCGATGTCGCCGAAGCCCTGGGTAACCACGCTTTCCGGGCTCATCTCGCAGACGTTCCCCTTGTCGCCGTAGGACAGTTTCGGAAGGCAGGTGAGCGACGCCATCAGGTCGAGGAACTGCCGCTCGTTCGTTACGGTGGCCATTGCCCGGATCCCGGCCGTGTTGATCGGCGGGATGACCAGGTTTCCGAACCCGTCGTTCTGTTCGAGTCGGACGACCGGGGTGTACCGCTTGTTGGGTTCCAAGGCCGCACGGCGCTGCACGGCGGCATCGACGGCCGTGTCGAGGAGTTTGTGGAACGGGGACTCCCTGTTGGGCAGATTCGTCCGGAAGGCGATCAGCTCGGGAGACGCGAAGGCCCCGCGGCTCACGGGTACCTGGAGCTTGTCGTTGTACGGGGACTGGAGGGTCCAGTTCGCGAGATCTCCCGCGGGGGCGTCGAACACGAGGATCGCGCGCCGCTGCTGTCCCTCGAACACGCCGAACCGGCTTCCGAGGCCGAATATCAGCCTCTCGCTGGCCCTTGAGGGGGGCAGCAGCTCCTTGCTCGAGGCCCCTCCCCCGCCGAGGCCGAAGCGGCCGGCGCTCCCCTTCGCGCCGGGCTTGTAAGACCTGTTGACCAGCGCGAAGTAATTCGCCGGGATGAACGTGCCGTCGTTGCCTGGCTTGTCGACGAAGGTCACATCGAGCAGGACGCTGCCTTTCAGGAGCGTGTGCGTGTCGCTCGCCTCGTCGGTGACGGTCACGCCGTCGGGCACCTGGGTGAGCTGGTTGATCCTGAGCGAGAACAGCTCCCCATCCACTTCGGCGACCGGGGCCGGAGCGCCGAACGTCTTGCCGGCCGAGACGGGGATGACGGCGCGGCCCTTCGCCAGGTCGAAATACAATTCCGATGAATATACATCGAGCGCCGCCGGAACCTCGTAGGCCAGTCGGATCACATTGTCCGACGAGGGCGCCAGCATCACGGGGTCGCGGAACCCGAGCGGGATGAAACCGGTCACGTCACTGAGCCGGGCCATCAGATCGCCCGCGACGGTGGGGTATCTCAGCCAGATCCGCTGGGCGGGGTCGATGTTCAGCAGCGCCTGAACACGCGACTCGAACGTCCCCTCGACCACCCGGAAGCGGGCCCCGTCCTCCGCCGCATACCGGTCGAGCTTCGGCTCGAGCGACGTCGCGGTGACGGAAAGCCGGAACGTGTCAGACAAATCGGCCGGCCTGGCGGTTGGCAGCTTCTCCAGCTCGAGCCACTTGTCCGGCATCGTGCCCGAGATCGGCATCTGGATGTGGCCATACCCGGTGTCGTAGAAGTGGAGCGACAGCTGGGCGAACCCGTCGGTGTGCGCCGGAATCAGGAACACCAGCGCGCCCGCGACGGTACCGCCGGCCGGCAGCTCGATCGAGGGGTCTCCGATGCGCGTGACAGGCGACTCCGCGAGCCACGTCGCCTTCGAGGCGGGATACAGCCCCTTTGCATCGAGGCCGAGATAGAAATGCTTGAATATACTCGGGATGGTATAGGGAATGTTCTTCTCGGTACGGTTGCGCAGCTCGACATCAAAGGCGGCGAACTGGAAATCGCTCCGTCGCGCGTCGAGCCCCATCAGTCGGTCGAAGAAAACGGCCCGCTTGACCGTCAGATCCATCGCCCGGTTGCTCATCGTCCGGCCGATCTCGGTTCTGGCGCAGATCGCGTTTTCGAGGCCCTCGACGGCCGTGCCGGCGACGGCCCGGGCGGTTGGTGC
>DATCTT010000353.1:0-10353 GCA_036567845.1 Candidatus Ozemibacteraceae bacterium
GAACCCGACCGCGATGCAGCCTCCGTCAGGAGTCGGCTCGACGGCATGGAAACAGTCATCCGCATGGCTACCGATGCTGGCCTGCCAGAGGATGGCCGGACTCGGCGTCTGCCCGGCATGGGCAATCCCGGAACCCAGGCCAAGCCAGGCGGCCAGGAGTGCTGTCCAGATCAGAACCGCGCGAGAGCGGATACCCGTCATACCGTTGATGCTCCTTCGAACTTCGCCTCCCCTATCGGAAGGTATCGCGGTTTGACTGAGCTTCTGATTTATGCCGTGTGGCGCGAGTGGGAGAGAGATCTGAGGCGAATCAGCTCGAACATGCGCACGGGCTGCTGCTTGCCTTTCACCTCGGTGGAGGGCATCTCTTCGGCCTCCACCAGGTCCGAGACGGCGTTGAAAGTGCTTTCGGAAAGGACGATGCGGGTGTGGCGGCCCTGTTTCGAGGCGGTTTCGAGCCGCGAGGCCAGGTTCACCTCGTCGCCGATGACGGTCAGATCCTTGCGAGTCGCGCTTCCGACATCGCCGAGCATGACCCGGCCGGTGTTGATGCCAATGCCGATCCGGATCGTGAACAAGCCTTCGGCCTCCCGGGATCGGTTGAACTCTTCGAGGAACAGCATCATCGAGACGGCGGCCATGACGGCGCGCATCGCATGGTGCTGGTGGCCGGCGTGGAAGATGGCCATGACGGCATCCCCGATGAACTTGTCGACGCGACCCTCGTTCTGGCGGATGATCGGCTCGACCTCGCTCATGAAGGCGTTCAGCATCGCGAAGATCTCCTTCGGCGGGTGCTGCTCGGAAAGGGTCGTGAAGCCGCGGATATCCGAGAAGAGAATCGAGGCTTCGAGAAACTCGCCTTCGGCCATGCGGCCGGCGGAATCGTCGCGAACCGCTTCCAGAACGGTTTCGGAAACGTAGGCGCTCATGCGTTCGCGCTCGCGAAGGCCGCGGACCATGGCGTTGAACGTTCCCGACAGCCGGCCGAGCTCGTCCGCCACGCCGACCGGAAGCTGCACGTCGAGATTGCCGGCACCGACACGCTGGACGGCGTTATCGATGCGCCGGATCGGGCCGAGCAGGCTTCCCGCCAGGGCTCCGCCGAGGGCGACGGCGGTGACGAGGGCGAGCAACACCATGATGACCAGAAAGTTGCGCAGCTGCAGGATCCGGTCATGGATCGGCTGCAGCGAGGTGAGAACGCAGGGAATGTACGAGCGGGTGGTTGTCGACTGGAGTGGCGAGATCAGATACAGGAAGGGTTCGCCGTCGATGACGACCTCCCCCTCTTCGGCGACATTCAGGGCTCCGGCGCGCTGAAAATGCCGGCTCAGCCTTTCCCAGAGCGGGATGCCTTCGGGCAGATGGGTGAATCGCGGAATCCGGGCGTAGAAGAACAGCTCGTTCGAGGCGTGCCGGCTCGCGGAGAGGTCGCGGGCATACCGGCCTGCGGAGAACTCGCGGGTGGCGAAGTAGCGTTCGATGAACTGGGCTGGTGTGC
Organism: Candidatus Ozemibacteraceae bacterium; assembly: GCA_036567845.1. Classification (GTDB taxonomy): domain Bacteria; phylum Muiribacteriota; class Ozemobacteria; order Ozemobacterales; family Ozemobacteraceae; genus MWAR01. The sequence goes on from DATCTT010000353.1 coordinate 1,505, forward strand.
TGACGATCAGCGCCCGCACGGTTGTGCCGATGAAGATGCGCATGCTCATCAGATACAGGTAGTGTTCGCCGAAGCTGTAGAAGTTCAGATGGCTGGGCCGGCAGAGATTCGAGATCAGGGTTTTCCCGGTTGCCTGGAAGGCGGCAAGTTCGTCCTGGGCGGCATCCAGCAGGGAGCTGGCGGCCAGAGCCGAGCCTTCGAGCCGGATGATCTGCTTCATGGCCATGCGCAGAGCCGTCAGAAGAGCAACATTTGTGGTGACCATGTCGTGCGTGAGCATGCCGCCCTTTTCGTCGGAGATGAAATAGTTTGCGATCAGCTCTTCCTCTTCTGCCTTTTCGAGCGCCGCTTCCAGCCGGGGAAGATCGGTCGCGGCCGTTCCGATCAGCTCGGAGAGGCGGGAGAAGATCGATTTTTCCATCATGCGGGCGACGTCCTGGAACCGCAGATCGAGCGCATCGATGGTGCGCTGCATGTCCTTGCGGGCTTCGTCCCTGAGCCGCGCCTCTTCGTGGGCGACGAAGGATCTGCCGATCGTGACGATGCCGGCGACGGGGAAGATGATCGCGATGACGAAAAAGCCCGTGATGCGGCTGCGGAGGGGAAGTTCGATCTTGATGGCGCCCGATGCCGCGGCCGCGGCCGAACCCAGGAGGGCCAGCAGGAACAGGAAATACAGGCGGGTCTTGCGAACCACGAGCGTGTCGGAGAGGCTGCTGGCATCGGCACACGAAACGATCCGGAGGGGGCTCTCGAGCTCGGGGGTCACCGCGTGGTGCAGCCAGGTGTCCTGCCCGAAGAACTCCTCATCGCGGTTCAGATACGCCGCGAGCGTGCGCGGACCGAACTGGGGCCGGGATTTGAGGGTCGGGTCGAGGTAGAATTCGGCCGGATTGCGCAGATTCACCGTCATCACGGGGAACGGGATCTGGCGATGCTGTCTCGGCCTCGAGGCGATGAACGCCTTCAGCCAGAAATCGGAAGGAAGCTTGTCGGGAAACACCATCATCAGGAATCCGCCCCGGATTCTGATGGGATTGCCGTCGACGGCATACTCGACTGCATCGACCGCCCAGGATATCCGGCACTCTTCGCCGAGCCAGCTGGCCGAAATGACATGCTTGTGGCCATCGAGAAGCTGCTCGACTTTGAGAGACGGGCCAAGGGCACGCTGCAAACGCCAGGTTGCCGGATTCTCCGTAATCCTGAGGACCGGATTGACCCCGTTCGTATTGGTGCCCCGGACGTTCAGGAGCTTCATCTGGTCGAGGAACAGCTGGACGGCGGCTTCCCAGGTCTTCTGTCCCATCAGCGCAGCGGGAGAGTTGAGGGGGCGCACCCGGCCCTCTTCATCCCAGACCACCCACTTGAAGGCGCCGGGGAAGCGGTGATCGAGGCCGTTGATGAACCGTTCGATGCGTTGCGTGGGGGCGTGAACGAGACCCTTTTCGATGAGCCGCTCGGTGAGCCGCTTGATCTGGTATTCGGGCTTCACGACGCGGGAGATCATACCGGACTGGAAGGCGAGTTTCTGGCGGAGCAGGGCTTTCCCGGCCGCGAACTCTTCCTCATACATGGTGCGGAGGGCGAAGACGGCTATCGAGAGGGGCAGGACGATAATTGTCACGAACAGGAACAGCCGGATCAGCAGCGATCCTGATTCCGTGGTTCCAGTGGCTGCGGAAGCGGGGATGGGTTGTTTTCCCTCAGATGCCATGGGGGCATTATACCGTATCGGGCCTTCCCCGCCCTCTTCCTTGACCGGGGGTTGTCGGGTCTGGTATGATGCGCCAGCCTGAAAAGTCGCTTCAATGCGGCATTGGAGGCCATTTCACATCCGATTCCGGAGCCGCCATGATAGACACCGTTGCCTACAACGCCGCGCTGGATGCTGTCGACATCGTCGACCAGACCCGCCTGCCCGGCGAGCATGTCATCCTGACCTGCCATACTCCCGAGCAGATGGCCCACGCCATCCGGACGCTCCAGGTGCGGGGTGCTCCGGCGATCGGGGTGGCGGCCGCGTTCGGCGTCTGGCTGGGCCTGAAAAACTGGGAGGGCGACGATGCGAAGTTGGGTGGCCGGCTCGACGAGCTGGTGGGCATGCTGGCCGCCACGAGACCGACGGCGGTGAACCTGTTCTGGGCGCTTGAGCGCGTTCAGACCGCTGTTCATCGCGCCCTCGGGGCTGCTCAGGCCGGCCGCCAGCGCGAGATGGCAGTGTCCGCGGCCCTGAAAGAGGCCGAGGCGATCCTGGCTGAGGATATCGAGATGTGCCGCGCGATCGGCCGGGAAGGGGCCGCCTGCCTGAAGGATGGCGAAACCTGGCTGACCCACTGCAATGCCGGTGCCCTCGCCACGGGCGGATACGGCACGGCGCTCGGGGTGTTCCGGGCCGCGCAGGAGCAGGGAAAGACGTTCCAGGTGTTCGTCGACGAGACCCGACCGCTGCTGCAGGGCTCGCGTCTGACGGCGTGGGAGCTGCTGCAGGAAGGCATCAACGCGACGCTGATCTGCGACAACATGGTCGCCAGCCTGATGGCCGCCGGTCGCATCCAGGGTGTCGTGGTGGGCGCCGACCGCATCACCGCCGACGGCTTCGTCGCCAACAAAATCGGCACCTACGGCGTCGCCGTGCTCGCGAAGCATCACGGCATCCCCTTCTACGTCGCGGCGCCCGTCTCGACGTTCGATCTGAAGATCGGCCACGGCCGCGAGATCGTGATCGAGGAGCGCGACCCGCGTGAGGTGCGTGAGGTGGGCGGTGTCCGGACCGCGCCGGCCGAGATCCCCGTCTACAATCCGGCCTTCGATGTCACGCCACCCGAGCTGGTTACGGCGATCTTCACCAACCGCGGCACGCTCCGGCCACCCTACCGTGATTCTATATCAAAGACTATTGGAGGTGGAAAGTGAACCATCTCCGCGTGTTCCAGACCGTCGGCGAGGATCTGTTCACCGCCGGCCTGAACAACTCGCACTCCGGCAACCTCAGCATGCGCGACAACCGCATGATGGCGATCACCCGCACCGGCAGCATGCTTCACCGGCTCTCCGCCACCGACATCGTCGAGACGCTGATCGGGGGCGAGGATGCCGAGACGAAGCGCGCCTCCCGCGAGATTCCGGTACACCGGGCGATCTATCAGGGAACCTCCGCTGGCGCAATCGTCCACGCTCACGCGCCGCACGCCATCGCGCTTGCCTTCCGCTTCGACCGAATCGTTCCGGCCGACGGGGAGGGACGCTATTACTTCCCCGAGGGGGCGCCGGTTATCGAGGTCGCCAACTCGATCGCCTCGAACGAGGTGGCGGCCGCCGTCGTGCCGCTGCTGAAAAAGGTTCCGATCGTCGTCGTCCGCGGTCACGGCACGTTCGCGATCGGAGCTGACCTCGAGGAAGCCTTCCACTGGACCAGCAGTTTCGACCACTCCGCCCACATCCTGCTCCTGGCCCACCAGGCCGGAACGCTGCGGGCGTAAATTCGCACCACGAGGACGCACATGTTGTTCGAAAAAACCGCCTCCGTCGTCACCGCCAAGCGCGAGGAAGAGATCCTCGAGTTCTGGAACAAGGAACGCATCTTCCAGCAGTCGGTCAAGAACCGCGAGGGCTGCAAGCCGTTCGTGTTCTTCGAGGGGCCGCCCACCGCCAACGGCATGCCCCACCCCGGCCACGTGCTCACCAAGGCCATGAAGGATCTGGTTCCGCGCTACAAGACGATGTGCGGCTGCCATGTCGGCCGCAAGGCCGGCTGGGACACGCACGGCCTGCCCGTCGAGCTCGAGGTCGAGAAGCAGCTCGGCCTGACCTGCAAGCAGGATATCGAGCGCTATGGAATTGAGGCGTTCATCAAGAAGTGCCGCGAGAGCGTCTTCAAATACGAAGGCGAGTGGCGCCGCATGGTCACGCGCGGCGGCTTCTGGGTCGACATGGAGGATCCCTACATCACCTGCACCGACGGGTATATCGAGACCGTCTGGTGGATCCTCAGCAAATTCTGGGAAAAAGGCCTGCTGTACGAGGGTCACAAGGTCGTCCCCTACTGCCCGCGCTGCGGCACCGCGCTCAGCTCGCACGAGGTCGCGCAGGGTTACGACGAGGTCGAGGATCCGTCGGTCTATGTGCGGTTCAAGGTGAAGGGCGAGGAACATACATACTTCCTGGTATGGACCACGACGCCCTGGACCCTGCTCTCGAACGTCGCGCTCGCAGTCGGCAAGGACGTCGAATACGTCCGCGTGAAGCATGACGGCCAGACGCTGATCATGGCCAAAGCCCGCCTCGAAGCCGTGCTGAAGGAAGGCTGGGAGGTCGTCTCGACCTGCACCGGCGCGGAGCTGGCCGGCATGGATTACGAGCCGCTCTACACCTTCGCGAAGCTCGAGAAAAAAGCGCATTTCGTCATCCTCGGCGACTTCGTTTCGACCGAGGACGGCACCGGCATCGTGCACATCGCCCCCGCCTTCGGCGAGGACGATTACCGCGTCGGCCAGGCGAACAACCTGCCGGTTGTGCAGATGGTCAACCTCGAGGGCAAGTTCAAGCCCGAGGTCACGCCCTGGGCCGGCCGTTTCGTGAAAGAGGCCGACGGCGACATCATCCGCGACCTGAAGGCGTCGGGCAAGCTGTTCTCGGCGGGCCGCATCAAGCACACCTACCCCTTCTGCTGGCGGTGCGACAGCCCCCTGCTCTACTACGCGCGGCACTCGTGGTTCATCCGCACCACGGCGATCAAGGACGAGATCATCGCCAACAACAAGAAGATCAACTGGTATCCCGAGCACATCCGGGACGGTCGGTTCGGCAACTTCCTCGAGAACATGATCGACTGGGCGATCTCGCGCGACCGGTACTGGGGAACACCGCTTCCGATCTGGAAGTGCCACTGCGGCCACCAGATCCTGATCGGCAGCAAGGAAGAGCTGAAGAAGCGCGCCCTGAAAAAGTTCGACGAGATCGAGCTGCACAAGCCCTACGTCGACGAGGTCGAGATCGCGTGCGACAAGTGCGGTGACCTGATGAAGCGCGTTCCCGAAGTCATCGACTGCTGGTTTGACTCCGGGGCGATGCACACCGCGCAGTGGCACTACCCTTTCGAGAACGTCGAGAAGTTCAAGAGCCAGTTCCCGGCCGACTTCATCTGCGAGGCCGTCGACCAGACGCGCGGCTGGTTCTACAGCCTGCTGGTCACCAGCACGTTCCTGCACCAGGCCCCGGCCTACAAGAACGTCGTCGTGCTGGGCCTGATCTGCGACAAGAACGGCATCAAGATGAGCAAGTCGAAGGGCAACGTCCTCGACTGCATGCAGTTGTTCGACAAATACGGCGCCGACGCCGTCCGGTGGTTCCTCTACTCGAGCACTGCGCCGTGGAACACGCGCCGGTTCTTCGAGGACGGCATCGCTGAGGCTCAGAGCCGCTTCCTGGGCACGCTGCAGAACGTGTACAGCTTCTTCGTCATGTATGCCAACACCGAGAACTTCGATCCGAAAAAGCACACGATGCCGCTCGCGCAGCGGACCGAACTCGACCGGTGGATCGTCTCGCGGTTCAACCGCGTCGTGGGCGAGGTGCGCGCCGCGATGGATCTGTTCGAGGTCACCCGCGCCACGGCGGCGATGGAGACGTTTGTCGACGAGCTGTCCAACTGGTATGTGCGCCGCAGCCGGCGCCGGTTCTGGGGTTCGATCGAGGATGCCGAGAGTCTGTCGGCCTTCGTCACGCTGTGGGAGGTGCTGGTCGGCTTCTCCAAGCTGGTTGCGCCGTTCACGCCGTTTATATCCGAGACGATTTATCAAAACCTGGTGCGCCGCATCGATCCGAAGGCGTTCGCCAGCGTGCACCTGTGTGACTATCCGGTCGCCGAGGCAGCGCAGATGGACGAGGCGCTCGAACGCAAGATGGGTTTCGTGATGCGCGTCGTGCAGCTGGGCCGGGCTGCACGCAACGAGGACAACCTGAAGGTGCGGCAGCCACTCGCCGAGATGAAGGTTGTGGCTCCCGACGCGGCGGACCGCGCCGCGCTCGAGGCAATGAAGGCGATCGTGATGGAGGAGCTGAACGTCAAGACCGTCACGATGCTGGCAGACGGCGGCGCCCTGACGAACTACCTCATCAAGCCAAACTTCCGCACGATCGGCAAGGGTCCCTACAAGGGCTTCATCCCGAAGATCAAGGCTCACCTCGAAGCCGCCGATGGCAACGCCGTCCACAAGGCGGTCGCGGCCGGCGGCTACGCGTTCGAGATCGACGGGAACCCGGTGACGCTGAAGGCCGAGGATGTTGAGGTCTGCACCCTGGCGGCCGGCGAGCTGGCTGTCCAGACCGAGGGCACCCTCACCGTCGCCCTCGACAAGAAGCTGACCCGGCCGCTGATCCTCGAGGGGCTTGCCCGCGAGCTCGTGAACAAGATCCAGTTCATGCGCAAGGAGTCGGGCCTCGAGGTGCAGGACCGCATCCGCGCCGCCTGGCACGTGGCCGACGCGTCGAAGCGCACCGACATCGAGGAGATGTTGAAGAATCACAAGGAATATATTTGCCAGGAAACACTTGCCGTGGCTCTCGAGCCCATGGCGGATCCCTCCGCCGGCAGCGAATGGAACTGCAACGGCATCCTGGTGCGTGTCCAGATCAGTAAGGAGCAGATGCAATGAAATTCTCGATTCCGCTCGGTCCGTTGAGCGATGCGCTGGGAATCGTCGGGCGTGCGGTCGCCGTCAAGGGCGTCCGGCCCATTCTGGCCAACGTGCTCGTGAACGTCGAGAACGGCGAGATTCGTCTCGTCGGCACGGACCAGGAGATCATGGCGCTGGCCCGTATCCCGGCGAATATCGAAACCCCCGGCCACTTCACGATCCCGGCGAAGCTGCTGCAGGAGATCATCGGCAGCCTGCCCGGTGACGCGAACGCCGAGGTCCGGTGCGAGCTGCTCGACGGCCAGGAAAACCTGATCCAGATCGCGTGTGGCCGCAACAAGTTCAGCATCCCGGTGCAGGGCGTCGAGGATTTCCCGCCGATTCCCAGCCTCGAAGCCGAGGCGTATCCGCGGTTCGACGTGGCGGCCGAGGAGCTCCGGCGAGCTCTGAAGGAAGTCAGCATAGCGGTCGGCACCGACGAGAGCAACCCCAGCCAGCGCAGTATCTGCTTGAACTTCGGGACCGAGCGCGAGATCACCCTCGCGGCGACCGACAGCCGCCGGCTCGCGGTCACGCACATCCGGAACGTCGCATTCCCGGCCGAGTTCGGAAAGACGCTGCTGCTCCCGGCGCGGGCGCTGAACGAGACGATCAAGCTGCTCGAGTCGACCGAGAAGGTCACGGTCGGCCTCTTCCAGCAGCAGCTCGTGCTGACGGCCCCGCAATTCCAGCTGATCACGCGGCTCATCGACGGCAAGTTCCCGGATTACAACCGGGTGCTGCCGAAGGAGTCGAACCGGAGGATGACGGTCGACCGCAAGGAGCTGGTCCAGAGCCTCAAGTCCGTCACCCCGATCGCGCGCCACAGCAGCCAGATGGTGCGGTTCGATATCGGTCCGAATGAAACGAAGATCTGGGCCGAGTCGCGGGAAGAGGGCCGCTCCGAGGCGTTCCTGCCGACCGCGCTCGACGGCGAGCCGATCAATATCGCGTTCAACGCGCAGTATATGCTCGACTTCCTGGGCGTGGTCGATGCCGATGCGGTCGTGCTCGAAATGACGACGCCTAGCTATCCCGGCGTGATGCGGCCGAAGGGCGACGACCAGCCGTTCCGCTACGTCGTCATGCCGATGACCAATTGAACCGAAAAGACGGGGCCGCCGGGAACTGCCGGCGGCCGCCGCGGGAGGATCACATGAACCAGGAAGAACTCGGCCGCTATCGGCAGAATCTGACCAGTCCCCGCGCCGACGTGCGGCGCAAGGCGATCGCCGATCTGCGCAAGCTGTCGGGCGAGGAGGCCGTTCCGGTGCTCATCTCGGTGCTGGGCGAGCGCAACGGCGAGGTCCAGGCCGACCTGACGCGGGCGTTTCTGGCATACAAGGATGCGGCGCTGCCGTATCTCGTCAAGGCGCTGGGCGACCCGTCCTGGAACAACCGCCACGCGGCTTCGCGCATCATCGGGGCTCTGGGTGACTCGGCGCTGTCGCGGTTTCTCGAGCTGATTCCCAAGAACGAAGAGGACGTCGATTACTGGATGGTCCAGACGCTGAGCCTGATGGGCGGCGAGGCCACCCGGTATCTGATCAAGGTGTTCGGCCACCAGAATCCGCGGGTGAAGCTGGCCGCGATCCGCGCCGCCGGCAACGTCCGGGATCCGCAGGTGGTGCCGGCGCTGCTGGCGCTGCTCGAGGAGAAGGGGTGGCCGGTGCGCAAGGCGGCGTACGACAGTCTGACGCTGGTGCACGATCTGAACCCCGATGCGGTGATGAAGGCGCTGCACGAGGCCTCGGTCGAGGCGAAATACTGGGTCATCAAGCTCGTGGCCGTCAACTGTGATCCCGCGCTGATCCCCGTGTTCTGCGAGATCGTCGAGAAGGACCCCGAGGAGTCGAAGCTCGAGGCGATCCGGGCGATCGCGATGATCGAGACCCGCGAGGCCCAGAAAGTGCTCGTCGGCTATCTCTCCCACAAAACCTGGATCATCCGGAAGACGGCCGCCGACGCGATCTGGGAACAGGGCCTCGATGCCGGCGATGAGCTGCTCTCGGCGACCGCCAACCCCAACGTCGATGCCCGCTACTGGTCGGTGCGCGTGCTGGGCCGCAGCAACGAGCCGAAGGTGTTCAACCGGCTGCTCGAGTCGCTGCACGACCCGCACCCCTCGGTGCGTGCCGCCGCCTGCCAGGCCCTCGGCTCGATGTCCGACCG
>DATCTT010000354.1:0-21067 GCA_036567845.1 Candidatus Ozemibacteraceae bacterium
GCGAGCCAGCGGGCCCGTCCGATAAACTCGGCGAGTTCCGGCTCGCTTTGCACGTGTTCGAGATGGAGGGAACAGGAAACGATGCCGATGCGGCCTGCCGCGGCGCCGACGAACGTCTCGAGCCGACGGCGCGTGGCGGTGAAGTTGGTGACGACCGAGATCCGGTGGCCGAGCCGGGCAATACCAGCGGTGATGGCATCGAGTTCAGGATGCTGGAACGGTTCGCCGCCCGACATCTTGATCTCCCACCGGCCGGGCAACCGCGCGAACCCTGCGAGAAAGCCTTCGGCCGGGCGTGGCGGCCGCCCGCGGTCCGCCTTGTGCCGCTGGGTGCAGTAGGAGCAGGCGAGGTTGCAGGAGGTCGTGATGTTCCAGCTCACGACGCCTTCGGCCGGCCGTGGGGTTGGGTTCATGCCCTGTGCTCCTCCCCAATCCCCTCGATCATGCCGCGGTTCGCCGGAACCGTGCAGGGGCAGATGTCCCAGGGGCAGGGCCGGGGTCCGTCGGCCGGCCGCACATCTCCTGCCAGAACGTTGCCGAGTCGCCCCTCGCCGTGCCGTTTCGCTGTCCGGCAGCTCCAGACATCCCCGTTCTGGGAGACGACGAAATACTCGACTCCGGCGTGACACCGTCTGCCACGGTAACTCGGGGCGAGATTCGCCTGCCGGGGGCCGGGGTTGTCGCCGAGAAGCAGGGCCAGCAGCGGCCGTTCCGCCTCCGGATAGATCGCCACCCCCGTTTTCGTCTTCATCAGCTGGGGAAAGAGCTGCAGGCCCGCTGCCCGCACTTGCTCCGCCGCCCGGGCGATTCGATCGAGCCGGCCGGGAACGAGCACCGTGTTGATGACGAGCCGGACGTCGGAGGAGAGAAGACCCTTGAAATAAAGTGCATGATTTATAAATTCATCGGGCGTGACGCTCTCGAGATGGAGCGAGGCCGAAACCACGCCGAGTCTTCCCCGCGTCAGCCGGGCGAACCGTGCGAGCCGCTCCCGGGATGCCGACAGATTGGTCAGCACTGAGACGCGATGCGGTGTTTCCGACATCAGCCGGCCGACAATCCCTTCGAGAAAGGTGGGGTGCGTGAACGGCTCGCCGCCACTCATCTTGATCTCGAAACCGCCGGGCAGCCGGCTGAAAAACGAGAGAAACGCATCGATCGCCGCCGCGTCGGGAGCGCCCTTCCGATGGGCGGGGCTTTGTATGCAATAGCTACAAGAATAATTGCACGAGCCGATGACCTGCCATTCGATCGTCGGCTGTCTCACCGGTTTCCGCCTTCGGCACGCAGCTTCATGGCAATTTTCGCGTTCTGCCCAAACTTGCCGCATCGTGCACAGCCCGGGAAATACTCGCCCCGGGCGAGCCGGGCACGCATGGCGTTCCAGGCCTGACTCCGCCACAGCTCGGAAAATCCCTGGCCGTTGGTGAGGCAGCCGACGGTGGTTTCGGTGTTGCAGCAGTAGTAGACCGTGCCGTCGACGGCGATGCGGGCATACCGGTCACCCATGTGGCAGCCGACCGAGGCGATCGGCGCCGTGGCCGCTCCGCCGGCTTCGATCTGCATCCGCAAGGTCGGGAGGTTGTGCCGCACGCAGAGGCGGTCGGCCCGGTCGGTCGCGGTGGGGATCCACTCGTCGAGCAGCCGGCGGCGCTGCTCGTCGGTGATCCGGACTGTTTCGGTCCCGTTACCCAGGCTCGCCAGCTTGAAATTGACCCGCTCCGCCCGGAACGCGTCGGCCAGCTCGATCATCGGCACGAGTTTCGCGGCGTTCAGAGAGCAGATCACCTGCACGTGCCGGTCGCGGCAGCCGGCCTGACGGCGCGTGGAAAGCCGGTTCAGGAGCGTTTCCCACGCGTTCTCCGGGCTGGTGGGGTGGAAGGCCCGGTATCCGTCAGCGTCGGCGGCGTGTATGCCTGCGAGAATCGTGTCCGCAAGGTTCGGAGAGAGTTCGGCCGCTGCGGGGGCGAGCAGGTTCGAGATGAGCGTCACCCGGAGATGCATCGCCTTCAGGCCCGACAGAAGATCCAGCACGCGCGGATGGGTGAGGGGGTCGCCCATCCCGGACACGATCACATCGTGCAGGCGACCCAGAGAGGCCGCATCCGACACGATCCGGAGAAGGGCTTCCGGGTCAGCCGTTCTGCTCTTCCAGGCGGGGTCTCTCGGCGTGGTGAGGAGGGGCGAGTGGTCCCAGCAGGTCAGGCACGCGGTGTTGCAGCCGTTCGTGATGTCGAGGTGGAGGGTTTCGGGGCCCGGAATCATGCGAGCCTCCGCATGGCCGCGCCGAGCAGACCGGTGTTCGAGCCGTCTGAGCCTGCGGATTCGGCTGCGAGACGGGCGATGCCCCGGTATGGATCCTCTCCCTGGCGGTGGAGGGTTTCGAGGAAGTCGCACAGGCCCGAGACGAAGCCTGACGGATCGGCACGCTCGTTCCCGAACGTTCTGAGCAGGGCGAGGATGCCCGGCCAGTCGTGAAACGGCGATGCCGCGTCCAGGAGGCGTCGTGCCGCGTCGGCGCGACAACCGGTATTCGCTTCGGGAAGACGCCGGGCCAGGAACAGGACGGCGCGGAGGGCGGCTTCGACCGGAAGCCCCCGGGAGGTGATATCCGAGACCAGCCGGACGGCTGTCCCGCCGGCCTCGGCCGTGTCGGCGCCCGGCGCGGCGTAGTCGTGAGAGCGGGGTGAAACGAGCGCCTGGGCGGTGTCGATGAAGAGGTCTTCGGACAGGTTCCATTCTATTGCGGCGCGGAGCAGTTCGTCGCCGACGAGGGCTTCGGCCTCATCGACACGCGCGTCGGTCACGAGCAGCCGGAGCAGCTCGGCGGCAGCGACCCGGGCGCCGTTCTGGGAAATCAGTCTCCGTGCGGCTTCTGCAGCTTGTCTGCGCGCGGAGGGGTCCCGCCAGGCGTCGATCAGATCCGGCAGGTGTTCCGACACCCCGCCGGGAGGGAGAATCCGTGCGGCCCCGACATCGACGGCCCGCTGCGCGCGTGTTTCCTGCTCGTCGGCAATCTTCTCCTGCGGAAGGAAAATCGCCGGAACCCCGGCCTGCATCAGTTCCCCGAAGGTGTTGTACCCGGCGGCACAGACGGCGAGATCCAGGCCGGACATGAGCTCGGCCGCGCCGAGACCGGACAGCCAGGTGATCCGCTCTCCGGGAATCTGACGGCCCCGGTACAGCGGCCCGGCGCCGATCACGAGGTGGAGCGAGGGGTCAGCGACAAGCGCGGCGACCGTCGACTCGAGGCGGGAGACTGCGGTCGGATCGCCCCCGCCGCCGGCAGATATATAGACAGCTATACGATCACCAGAAACCCCCAGATACCGGCGGGCCGTTTCCCGGGGGAGAAGCTCGACCGACTCCCGGGCCAGCACGGGACCGACATGGCTGAGCCGGGGCCTCACCGCGTCAGGGACCAGGACGGGGGTGTCCTGCTCCGGAACGAGAATGCGGTCGTAGAGGGGCAGCATCGCCTGGAACTCGGGCCGACCCGCGAACGCGGTTTTCATCGGCCGGAAGATGAATGCTCGTTTCCGGCACAGGTCAAGCGCTGGCAGCAGCTCGCCGAAGCTGCCGCGCGGGAACGAGTCGACGACGAACAGATCGGGGCGCAGCAGTCCCAGAGAGTGCCAGACCCACTGTTTGGCAAGGGCCAGATAGGCGGTCTTGTCGATCCCCGTCTCGCCGACCAGGGTCTTCGAGGGGAGCTTGAACGAGGCGAACCCTTCATGGAAGAGAAGCGCGTCCGCCTCGGATGAGGTCAAAAACCATAGTTCAAGCTTTATACCGAGGGCCCGGGCATACCGGCGCAGCCAGCGGGAAATTGCGGTCAGCCGGGTGAGATGCCCGACCCCGGCGCCGTTGACGGCGTAGTTGACAATGCGCAGGGTCTGTTCCATGGGGTCAGGACGCGTCGGCGTATCCGCCGGCCGCTCCACCGGTGTCGTGGAGAAGGGAGGCTTCCGCCATCGCCGCGTCCTCGTCGCCGGCAAAGCCGTGGGGACCGTGATACTCGGGATGGTCGAGCCGGAACTCCCGCACTTCCGGGATGAAGTCGCCGTCGAAGCGGCCGTCGGTGAACTCGTCCCACCAGAGGATGCTGCCCGCGTAGGTTACGCGGCTGTAATCGCCGTAACCGCGAAGAGCTCCGCCCATGCGGGCATACCGCTCTCGCCGACGGAGCATCTTTTCCCGCGGGACGACGTAACGTCGTTCATAATCGGCCTCTTCGAGGGTTTCCCCGGCGCGCTTCGGCCGCTGCCACTTGTCGGCGTCGTGTTCTGCCTTCCCCTGCAGGTTCTCGAGCTGGGCGATCTCGATGCCGAGCTGCTCGTTGAGCCGTTCGAGATACAGCGTCTTCGCGGCAAGTCCGCGCAGCCTCTTGAACGCGTCGGAAAGCGCGGGTTCGGCCTCGAGACAGGGGCCGATCCGGGACATGTCGGTTTCGAGGAGGTAAAGACGGAGGTATTCGTGGGCACGTTCGAGATGAGCCTCATCGAGACGGGCGAGATACTCGCGAAGGCCGGCTGCGCGATTCTGGAGATCCGTATACACGGCGATCTGCCGGTCGAGCTCCGCAAGCGCGGCATCGGCCTCTTCGATCCGCCGCCAGGCCTGGAGCACCTGGACGCGCACCTGTTCGAACCGCTCGCAGCCAGGAAACCGTTCGAGGATCTCGTCACCTTCCTTCCAGTCATCGTAAAACTCCAGATGCCAGAAAGGTATTTTATATGCAGGAGTATCATATCCCAGCTCGATCAGCCGGTTCAGTCTTGGATGCGTTGCCCGGCCTGCGATCTCCCGGAACGGGGCCACCTGGCGGCAGATGCCTTCGCGCTGGTTCGTGAGCTCGCCGATGACGTGGTCGGCCCGGCCGAACCGGGGATCGGCCTCAAGCTCTGCCAGCTCGGCCGTTCGTGCGCGGCGATCCTCCTCGCGGGCGGCGATTAGGTCGTTCCGGGTGAACGTGACACAGCCGGTCAGCCGGACGGCTCGTGTGATCGCATCCGGGGTCAGCTCGGGGAGCAGCTCCAGGGTGAGCCGGAGTCCCTCCTCGTCCCGCTGGCGCGTCGTTTCGTTCAGGCACGCCGTGTTTTCCCCGTGCAGGCGGTGCAGCTCGGCCGTCTCGGCCTTGGTGACCTGGGCCAGTTCCCGCGCGGCCCGGACGATTTCCGTCGATGTGTGAGTTCCCACGCTCTTTCCCGATCCTCCGACTGCGTTCTCTCTTCCGGATGCACTTTACCCGATTTTTGGCGTTTCTGTCGACCGGCGTCACAGGGCGGGCGATCCCGTTTTCACCTCGTTGCGAGAAAGCTGATCCACTCGATGGGGCGGCCCGCGGCGTCTCGATTCCGGTGCTCCTCCAGGAGGCGAAACCCCGCGGCTTCCAACTCCTGCCGCGTCTGGGCGGCATCCAGAAACGTCCAGCGCCGCCCCTCGGCATCACGGTTTTCCCCCTTCCCGGATTTCAGCGAGACGGCGAGGATCCCTTCTTTGTATAGTAGCTGATGTATATCAAAAAGAACATTTTTGAGCTGGACGGCGGGAACGTGAAGCAGGGAAGCGCAGGCCCAGATACCGCCGAAACTCCGGGGTCGGAAAGGAAGCTGCTCAAACGCGCCCTGCACCAGAAGCTGGCCGCCCCGTGCGTGGTGGGTTGCGAGCAGGCCCGCCGAAGCGTCGAGGGCAATGGCATTGAATCCGCGACCAGACAGGGCTTCGGTGTCGCGACCGGCGCCAGAGCCCAGGTCGAGCACGCGACAGCCCGGCTTCAGCCTTGCGCAGAACGGATCCAGCAGAAACGAGAGATCTTGGGCCCAGGAGGCATCGGCATAAGCCGCAGCGTTGCCGTCGTAGAAAGCGATGGTTCGCAGGTCGGGACTCATGTGTCGAGAAGCAGCCCCAGCACGGTTTTCAGATCGGTCAGATTCTCGAGAGCCCACGTTGCTCCGGCGGCTTCCAGCTCCTGTCGGGAGGCCGAACCCGTCGCGACGGCGAGACTCCGGATTCCCCAGGGCCGGCACGAGGCGACGTCATGGATCGTGTCCCCAACCACCGTCACGTGGCCGGGCTGGAAGGTCACGCCGGCCCGCTCGGCGGCCCGCCGCATCGCGAGGCCGACCAGATCAGCCCGTGCCGCGTGTTCGCAGCCAAAAGCCCCGAACGAAAAATACCCGTCTATCCCGAACCGCTCCAGCTTGATCTGTGCTCCTTCCCGAATGTTACCGGTCACGAGACCCAGGCAGGCGCGGCCTGAATCAGCAAGAGACCGCAGAAGAACCTCGACGCCGGGCTTGAGATGGCCCCGGTTCGCAATTTCCCGGCGCAGGATCGCGGCATACCGGTCCTTGAACAGCGAAATTGCCTCGGGGCTGGGGAAAGGACGGCCATCGCGCTCGCAGACCTGTCTGATCGCGTTGAGATCCGTGTTGCCGTCGAGCCGGATCCCCTCGAGACCCCGCTCGGCACCGAACACGTCGATCATCGACCGCTCGATGGCATGATAGCCGCTCCGATCGGCCGACAGGAGCGTTCCGTCGATGTCAAACAGGATCAGCCGGTCGGGATGGTTCATCGGTTCCTCCAATCTCGGGCGGTGTTTCCGGCGGCACGGAAGAGGGGGCTGCGGGAGTGGTGACGAGGCGGTCGCGCATGCTCACGGTTCCTGGTGTGGCTGGTTTCCCCGTCTGAACAAGTCCCTGGATCTCGTACACGCGCACCTTGCTTTCCAGGCCGCGGATCTGAACATTCTCATGCGGAATCGCCCGGACCTCTTTCGAGACCTGGGCGAAGGTGTTCTCATCAACGAGGATCGTGGTCTTGAACTCCTTGTTCAACGCCTCGAGCCGGGAAGCGAGGTTGACAGTCGAGCCCATGACGGTGAACTCCTGGCGGCGCTCCGACCCGATGTTCCCCGCCAGTACCGATCCTGTGGCGATCCCGATGCGGATTTTGAAACACTCGCGACCCTGTTGGGCCCATCGGGCCTGAAGCAGCCGCAGCCGGTCGAGCATGCCCAGTGCCGCGCGGATGGCGGCCATTCCAGACGAGGGAAGATCGCCGAGCACGCCGAACCTTGCCATGACCGCGTCTCCGATGAATTTGTCGATCTCGCCGTTGTGTTCGAGCACGACATCCGTCATTGCCGAGAGATACTCATTCATTGAGGCGACGACCTGGGCCGGCGTCAGGCCGGCGCTGAAGGCGGTGAAGCCCGCAATATCCGAGAACAGGATCGTGGCGTTCTTCTCGACGCCGCCCAGGTGCAGCGAACCGGGGTTCGCGAGCAGCGTGTCGACCAGCTCGGACGAGGTGTATTTCGAGAACATCTCCTTCAGCTTCTTCTTCTCGGCGAGTTCGCGCTCGCTGAGCTGCTTCGTCGAGGTGAGTTCGGCGCGCGTCTGGAGGAACACATTCGCGTTCGCGAGCGCCATGCCCATGAAGGAACCGAGCGACGACATGAAGCGCAGGTCGGCTTCGTCGATCTCCTGGCGGTTGTCCTCGAAGGATTCGATATGTACGACCCCGAATGATTCTCCGGGGACGTGGATCGGAAGTGCGATGATCGTGTCGGGAAGGGGGTTGCGGTCGACGAGGCCGCGCGTTTCCGGGTCGTCGAGCGCCGCGGTGCGGTAGACCAGCTGGCGGCGGGCGAACGCCCAGGTGATGAAATGCTCCGGCCGGTCGGCGGGCAGGGTGAGCAGCTCCCGGATCTCGTCCTTGTACCCGGACCAGCGGAATGGATACAGCTCGTTCTTCCCCCGGTCGTGGAGAAACAGGATGTATCTGGCAACGCCGATCTCCTGGACGAGCATCTCGGTGATCGCGTCGAACACCTTCGCCGGGTCCAGGGTGGTGGTGAGGTTCTTCACCTTGCCGAACAGCATCGATGCCTGACGCCGCACCTGCTGGAGGCGCGTTTTCAGTTCCTCGTTCTTCTTCTGGAATTCGTCGCGCAGCCGGTCGGCATACGCCTTTTCAAGCTGCTGGCGCGATTCGTCGCGCAGCCGGACCCGCCGGTCGCCAAAGAGGAGTCTCAGCACGAGAACGAGAACGCCCAGTGCCAGGAACAGGGCTGCCGCCAGGAACGAGACAAGCGTCCAGGGAAGGGGCGTGGCTGGCATCACGAACTCGACGGTGCCAGCCGCTCGTGCAGCGGCCGGAATCGTCAGGAACAGGAGCGTGAAACCAGGGCGTGACATACCGGACCCCTTCGGAGTCTGTTGATGGATGTTTCCGGCGATTGTACATGAAAACCCCGGACCCCACAAATCGGTTGCCCGATGGGGGGTCAGGGCATCGGTTGCGTGGCGACGGCAAGCTTGAACTTGCCGTTCAGCGGGAGCCGGCCGGCCGGAAACGAGGTGCCGGGAGGCGGCGCGAGCACGATGAAAAGCTCGAGCATGCTGCCGGCAACCGGATCGCCGGGAGAGCCGCTTCCGTCGTCGAAATACTCGCGGTATTCGTTTCCCTGCCGAATCCTTATCAGGACGGCTTTCGCATCGAATGACGCGACATCGTCGACCATCACCCGGTCGGACATCGGCTGGAAACCCGGCGGCGGGGAGCCGGAGACGACCGATGCGCTCATGCACAGGCTCCGCTCGATGAGCTTCACCTGATAGGCGAGCCGGTACTCGAGATCGCCCGTCGGGCTCAGGTGGTCCGTCTGCCACGCCATCACGACCGTGTTCGCGGGACTCCGCGCGGGCTTCCAGAGCAGGGGGCGGGGGGTCGTCTGGACAGCCCATTCCGCGCCGTTTTCCTGCCGTGCGAGGGTGTTCGTTGCCTCCTCGACGGCCTTACGGAGGACGTTCCAGAACAGTTCTGTCTGCCGGGTTCGCTCCTGGCGCCAGGAGGCAGCCTGGTAGGCATTCATTGAATTACGATAGATATGGAAAAGACCACCTGAAAGAAGGCCGACGATGACCAGAACCATCATCGCCTCGACATAGGTGAAGCCGCGCCGGTTCGGGTTCAATGGGTCACCTCAACTTCGATGAGGGCTTCGAGAGTCCGGCGGACGTCATTGAAACTTCCCCAGCTGGTGATCTGGAGAAAGTCCTTCGTATAACCTTTTCCCATGCGGGTCACGAGGGAAAAGGTCGCGATGCCGAGCTGGTATCTCCCGCCATCCACTGCTCCAAGCGACTGGGAAAGCCGCGCCGCGACAGAGTCCGCGCGGGTCGGGTCGAAATCATTCATCCAGCCGGAAGTAAAGCTTGCGATCTGATCGGCCGTGCCGGTTTTCTGGATCCGGTCGAAGGCGTAGAACTCGGTCGGCAGCATGCGGAACTTGTACTGCGCGAGCTGCATCGCCGCCCGCGCCGCCAGGAGGGCTTTCGTCTGCTCCGTCAGCCGCGCATGCGCTGATGTCTGGGAGCGGGTGTTGAAATACAGTGTCGCGGCCAGGATGAAGATGACGACACTGGCCAGGAGGACGCTAAACAGAGCGAAGCCGCTGCGGGCGGTGGTTGTGGGGTTCATCGTCATTGCCTCAGATCCGCCCGGAATGTGGTGAGCGAGACGGGAACGCCCTTCTGACCATACTCGACCTCCACCTGGATGCGCATGAAGGGATCGGGGCAGGCATACGTGGCGATGCGTGGCACCGGGGCGAGCGGGTCGATATAGCTGAAAACCAGGGCGGAGGGGCTTTGCGGCGGGCCGGAAAATTCGGGTCGGAGAGTGATCCGGAGCTGGAATTCAGTGCGGCCGATCCGTACCGTGCCCGTGCCCAGGGGACCGGCGAGCGCGAGGTTCGCCGCGAGAACCTCTGATCCCGTGCGGATCTCGAACGGGATCGCGCGGGGGCCTGCTGGGCCCGCGATGACGTCGAATGGCACGGCGAGCAGGGTGTTGATGGCCGACTCGCCGATCTTGAGGGCGATCTCCTGATCTGCCTGGCGGCCGGCGATACCGAACGACTGGGGGAGAGCCCGCATGATGGGCAGGATGATCAGCGCGATCAGGAAGAACGCGACCAGCAGTTCGACCAGCGAGATGCCGTCGCGGAGCACGCCCTGGCCCGCCGGGTCAGTTGCGCTGGTGTTTTTGTTCGAGGGTGCGGATGCTGGTTTTTTCATCGGTTACTGTAAAGTATACCCTGAGCGTGCGGGTCTGGCCGGCATAATCGGTTGCCGTCGCCTCGATCCAGGGGTATTTTCCGGCCTGGAGGGCGCCAAGGGACATGCCGCCGCCCTGCTGGAGAGGCGGGGTGGGCTCACGGAAGACCACCGGCAGGGGCGGGGTGGAAAAGGCGTTGGGCTGAAGCTCGCAGTTCCCCGTCACGGGCGGATACACATTGTCAATCCCGTAGGAAAGGCGAGCTTTCGCGATACCGGTGTAGGGCGCCGGAATCCTCGTGACGGGCAGGTGAAGCAGGTCATCCTTGTCGTTGAGCCATTTCACGTTGTCCTCGGCCCAGAGCGAGAGGTCATACTGCACGTCCTCGACCACCGGTATCGTGCAGAGCACGATCGCTGATCTGCCGAAACCGTTGCGCTTGCCGAAGGTGGCTTCGTCGTTCTCGATGGGCTCGGCATCGGTGTCGTTGTCGGACTGGCTATAATCCTCGAGCCGGAAATTTTGGTACCAGAACTTGACCGGGAACGGATCGGTGTAGCCGGGGGGCATCGGCCCGGCATGGAACTTCCAGTCCCAACCTTGCTCGGCCGTGGGGCAGTTGCCGAGATCGATCTTCACGATTTTCACGAAGGCTCCTTCGCCGTTCTCGGTGGCGGCGAGTTCGTCATAGGTCTTGCAGGCGTTCTCGATGAAGGCGCTGTATCCGGGATCGAACGTGGTGTGCGTCGTGATGGGTGGCGGAAAGATCAGGGCACTTCCCGGCATTCCCTCGTCGCGCTTCGAAACCAGGCGGATCATCAGATTGGGCAAATCGTTGTCCTCGATCCAGATTCTGCCCTCGCCGTCCGCATACCGGTCTGCCGGATCGGGGGGGGAGCTCTCGTCGTAAGTGTAGGGAAACGGCTTGGCCGTCTTGGGGTCCCGGCCCAGGTCGCCCATGTTCATGCCGTAGGTGGTTTCGGGCGAATCCTCGACAATGTTCGGGCAGCCGGGGTTGAGGACGTTGTTTTTATCCCAGACGAAGACCGAGTATTTCATCTCCCCGAGGCAGTCGTTGGGAAGGAACACATGCTTGCCCAGCGGCATGCCGCTCAGGGACTGGGCTTCGCTCCCGATCCAGTCCCAGGTCTCGACAGGGTTCCAGGCGGATGCCGCGTCTACCGGCCCATTGATGCGTCCGATCGCGAAGCGGGAGGTCAGCATGCCTCCGTCATTGTCTTCAGCGGTGAGATCCGAGGGTTTGAAAAAGTCGCCGGTCGTGGCTCGGCGGGCTGTGGATGGGGTTCCCGGCTTACGGCCGAGGAAGGGAAACTGGCCGATGTCGGTGCCGCCAGGGCCGCTGATGCGAGGTGGGGTCCGGTCCTTCCAGGTGATCTTGAATGTCACGGTGCCTTCCGGTTCCTTCTTGTTGCCGATCCGATCTGCTTCCAGTGAGGATTTGACCGATTCATTGTCGTAGCAGATATTTGCGGAAGCGCGTTTGTGGTCGACTTCCGTCTTGGTGTGTTCCGGGTCATCGGGTTTGGGATCGGGAACTTCGTGCTCCTCGCAGACATCACCCGGACAACCACGTTTATGGCAGTCGCAGGTGAAATGGGGGCTTGGCCAGGAGGGGGGGAGGACGTACCTCCACCCTCCGTTGAGGCCGGCGATATACTCGATCGAGTCGGGATCCTTATGCGGGGGCTCGTCGAGCACGCTTGCTCCCGCGCCCCAGCCGATCGGGCCATTGTTGTAATGCCATTTGCCGCCACTATGATTGTGGCCTTCCTTGTTGCAGCCCGGACAGGGGCCACGGACGAGAAAGGCGTATTTGCGGTAGAAGAGGTCGACGCTTGTCGCCCCGTCGGCACCGCCCAGAAGAACTTTGGGGGTTGCGAGAATCGTCTGGAGCTTTCCCAGGGTGGCGTGATCGAAATGATTCGACAACATATTCATCAGAAGTGGCCAGCTGACAAACATGGCATTCCATGAGCTGGGGGTCTCGATCCGGATGTTCGTGATGGCATCGACATCCTCATACGTGTTCACCGGTGAGTTGCCGCAATCCGAGGTGATCGTGACGAATCCCGGCGACATGAGGAGATTTTCGAGCTGGGCCATGGCGGGCAAGGATAGCAGGGTGAACAAGAGACAGGTGGCGAAAAGTGGCCGTGGGCAGGGGAGTCGTGTCATGGATGAACCTCCATCAGCCGGCGGAGCCGGAAACCGGCCTGCCGGCAAACAGTTCGCGGGCGGCCTGGTGGGAAAGATCCTCGATGCTACCGTGTCGAGGCATCTCGGCGGGGGTGTGCCTATCGATCAGCTCATGTTCGATCTCCGAAAGGAACGGCGGGATCAGGGGGGCATTCGAGCCGCGGAGGGCAGCGAGGAGACTCTGCTCGAGGTCGTGGTTGGCAATGCTCTGCCCGAGCTGCTTGCGAAGGATCCCGAGAAAATACAGGGCTCGCGGGGCCAGACTCGGCGATTCGAGCGCTTTCTGGAGGGGTTCTTGGGCTGCCGGAAGGTCTCCCTGCCGGAAGAGCAGAAGGCCGTAGACATATGAGATCCAGGGAAGTCTGAAGCGGAAGGCGAGCGATTTCCAGTCATCGCTGTGCCGGTCGTCGAGTCCCCTGAAAAAGGCGAAGAGAAAACAGTGGAACAGGCGGAGGGTTGATTGGGGTGAGAACCGCTCGATCAGGCGATCGATCTGGAAGAGAAGCCAGCCGAGAGCTGCAATACAGCAAAGACCTCCGAACAGCAGCAGACTGCCGGAGACGGGATAGGCTTTCCAGACGAGAACCATCCGGTGATGCCAGGGGCATACCGGTCCGGAGACGTCGGTGCCGGCCGCGAGAGCGCTGGCCCGGAGGGGATTGCCGGCGGCCTCGTAGGCGGAGGAAAGGGCGGGCAGGATCTGAGCGAGCCAGGTCGTCGTGGCGAGAAGCGGCTCCAGGTCACGGATCGCCTCGGCATGGCGGCCGAGCTTCTGGAGAGCGATTCCCCGCTTCACCTGCAGGTCGTGGCGGTCGGGAAACTCTTTCAGGAGCCCATCGAGGGCCGTGACCGCCGCGAAGTAGTCTCCGACACCGAACTCCTGGTCAAGGGAGGTGAAAAGGCCGTTGATGTGGCGCAGCTGGCGGATTCTGGACTGGAGTTCGAGGGCCTGGGAGTGGGACGGATCGCGCTCGACGATCGCTCCGACGAGTTTGTCGGCGGTTTCGAGGTCGCCGCGGTTGAAGGCAGCCTGAGCCCGGAGAAGGCTGGAAACAGCGGAATACGCCTCGACGTCGAAGGCTCGGCCGGAAGAGGGGGCGACCTGTATCCCCGTTTCCCGATACTTCTCGACGGCATCGCGAACCTTCTGGAGCGCATCGAGGGCCTTGCGGGCCGTTGTGTTGGCCGGATCGATGGCGAGAATTGCGCTGTAGGCTTTGTCCGCTTCTGGGAGATTGTTGGCCTCCTGGTAGAAACGGGCTGCCCGCAGCGCCTCCTCGACTCGTTTCGTCCGGGCCGCTTCGAGGCGCTTGAGAAGCTCGAGCACCTCGGGGTGGTCGGGGGCGACCGCCCTGGCTTGCTCAAGCTGGGCGCGGGCGGCGTTCAGATTGCCCCCCTCGTAGAAGAAGCGCGCCTTTTCGAGCCACTGTCGGACAGCCTGGGGGGCTGGCGCCGCGGCAAAGAGGGGGAAGGAAAGGAGCAGCACGCACACGGTCAGGGCGGGTGTGAGTCGGTGCGGGCGCCGGGAGGCGGGCGTTGATTCCATCGTCATGCTTCTCTCACTTCTCTCCTTCATGATACCCGATACCGGGGATTTTTCCCACACTCTCCCTCACGGGAAGGTGTCTTTGACATTTCCCCGGCCCTTTGTTAGAGTGGATTCCATGCGGGAAGGCTGTGGCAGTGCGCTGCCAATGCCCATTTCCAACCGACGAGGAGGCTTTTCACGATGCCGCTGGTCACTACCAAGGAACTGTTTGCCCGTGCCCTCGAGGGCGGTTACGCTGTCGGCGCTTTCAACGTCAACAACATGGAAATCATCCAGGGGATTTTCGAGGCTGCGATTGCCGAGAAGTCGCCGCTGATCATCCAGGTCTCGGCTGGTGCCCGCAAATACGCGCGCCACGAGTATCTCGTTCACCTCATCCAGGCCTCGATTGAGATGGCGAAGAGCTCCGGAACGGATATCCCGGTTGCCCTGCATCTCGACCACGGCGAGGACTTCGAGATCTGCAAGAAGTGTATCGACGGCGGGTTCACGTCGGTGATGATCGACGGCTCGAAGCACAGCTTTGAGGAGAACATCAAGCTGACCAAGGAAGTCGTCGACTACGCGCATGCCCGGGGCATCACCGTCGAGGCCGAGCTCGGCCGCCTGGCCGGTGTCGAGGATGCCGTGTCAGTGTCCGCCAAGGATGCGATCTACACGAACCCCCGCGAGGCGAAGGAGTTCGTTAGCCGCACCGGCTGTGACTCGCTCGCGGTCGCGATCGGCACCAGCCACGGCGCCTACAAGTTCAAGGGTGATGCAAAGCTTGACTTCGAGCGGCTTGCCGAAATCGAGCAGGTGTTGCCGAAGTATCCGCTGGTTCTGCACGGTGCCAGCTCGGTTCCCGAGGATTTGGTCGCGATCTGCAACAAATATGGCGGCAAGCTCCAGGATTCGAAGGGGGTTCCCGAGGAGATGATCTCCCGTGCCGCGATGAAGAGCAACGTCTGCAAGATCAACGTCGACACTGACCTGCGCATCGCCATGACCGGCGCAATCCGCAAGGTGTTCGCCGAGAACCCGGGCGAGTTCGATCCGCGCAAATACATGGGTCCGGCCCGCGACTCGATCCGGGAAGTGGTTCGCCGCAAGATGCGGCTGATGGGCTGCGCTGGCAAGGCCTGAACCGGTTTCCGACCGACGGCGCCGGGGCGGTTCACGGACCGCTCCGGCGCCCGGTCTGAACGAAGGAAGGGAAGACGGCGGTGACGAGAAAAGCCGGGATGCTGTTGACGGCCTGCCTGCTCCTGCTCTTTTCCCTGACGGGCTGTGGCGGTGGCGGGGGGGGCGGCGGAGGAGGCGATGCCGATCCGCTGTATTCCGAGATCAGCGCCCAAACCGACGGTTTCATCGCTGCCGTGAACGCCGGAAACCTCGATGAGGCGATGGGGTTTGTTGACAGCAACCTGTTCTACTACCCCATGAACGGCGAGAGTGTTCGCATCTCCGCGTTTCGTGACCGGCTTGCCGCGTTTCTCCAGGGATCGAGCGAGCGTCAGGTGGTCATCGAGGACCGCGAGGTGCTGTCCAACGGAGAGACATCGGCGCTGTTCGCCGGCCGCCTCGCCTGCACCTGGAAGGATC
Organism: Candidatus Ozemibacteraceae bacterium; assembly: GCA_036567845.1. GTDB lineage: Bacteria > Muiribacteriota > Ozemobacteria > Ozemobacterales > Ozemobacteraceae > MWAR01. Next base: position 15,422 of record DATCTT010000354.1, read on the forward strand.
TTGCGGGGGTCTCGCACACGGCCGCCCCGGAAACGGTCGAGATGTTCTGGGAATGGAACGCGAAGTGGGGGATCACGAAGATATCCGGCCATGCCGATCAGGGCCTGGCGTTTCCCCCGGCTCCCTGATGCCTCCCGGCGTCACGGGGATACATGTTTGAGATATATCAACAGATACATATCGAGGTGACAGGATGAAACCCGAACAGCCCGAGCTGCCCCAGGCCGCCCCGCAGGTGACCGCCTGGGAAGTCGGTACGATCAAGACGGTCGCCGCCTATCTGACCGAAGAGGGATACCGTTTCCAGCACGTGTCCGAGGCGTGTCTCGAGCTGTATCTGCAGGGGAAGAACCTGACGATGCGCATGATCATCTATGCCCACAACCGGCATCTGGTTGTGCGTGTTCCGGGGTTCATCCGCAACGTCGAACTCCGCAGGCTCGATGTGATGCTGGCCGTGATGCGGCTGATGGATGAGTATTTCGACATCCGCTTCGAGCTGGCAAAAGACGGCCGGAGTCTTTCGGCCGCCTGCACCCACATCCTCGAGGACGGGATTCTCACGAAAGCCCAGTGCATGCAGTGTCTCATGGTGGTGGCCTACATTATCGACGACTGTTACCCCTCCCTGATGCAGCTCGTCTACGCGGGCAAGGTCACAGAAGCCGCCGCGGGCGGGCCGGAACTCCCGGTTCCCAGCCAGGATCCTGAGCCGCCCGAAGGGGGCGACGACGATGGCGGGGAGGAAGGACCCGAGGAGCCGTCCGACGAGGGCGGCATGGACGGCTCGGCAACGGGGCGCCGGCGCTCGCGCTCGACCCGTCACTCCAAGATCAACTGACCGATACCGGAAGGAGCTTCCCATGCGACTCATCCTGCGACTCGTGACTGCCGTTCTTTTGCTTGGGCTGAACCTGCCGGCGCCTGCCGGGGCCGTGACCCCCTCCCTCCCGCCCTGGTATGGGTTCGATGCCGAGCTCGCCGGTCCGCCGCGGATCGGAGTGCCGCTCGACGTACTTGCGACCCTGACCTCGCGCCTGGGAACTCTCGACGGAATCACCGTTACCCTTATGGCGCCTGCCGGATGGGCTGGAGCGACGCCCTCCGCCACGCTCGACCGGCTCGCCTCGGGCGCGTCGCACCTGTTCCGGTTCACCGTCACCCCGACGGGGCCGATGCCGAACGGGTCGATCGGCTGCAAGCTTCGGCTGCGCATGCCGAAAGCCGCACTGATCGACCAGGCCGGCCGGCTGTTCCCCCAGGAAGCGGAAAAAATTGCGAGTCTTATAAAACAACGGCCGGATGTGCATGAGTCGTTCACCGACATGGCGTTCGCTTTGTACCCGCAGGAGGGCTTCTATCCACTGGCCTCGGACATGTGGCTGACCTATGACGATCGGCTGCGGCCGGAGGGGTTCGACCGTGGCGCTGTGCTGTACCGGGATGCGATGATCACGCCGTTTCAGGCCCAGACGGATGTCGATATGCACGACAAGCTCCAGGCGCTCCTGAAGAGTGACCCGAATCTGCGGGCGGATCTGGAGCGCAAGGGGATCGACCTGCGCAAGAAGAAGTTCGACCAGCTGCTCGGCCTCTACGTGTTGGCCACCGAGGCTTTCCTCAAAGGTGACCATCAGGGGGCCGAGGCCCTGCTGCACCGGTTTGCCGTTGAAAGCGAGAACCTCGACGGTCTGCCGGCGGAGCTGCTGATCGCTGCCGAGAACCTGCGCGGTCTGGCCGCTTGGGCGCTTGGCGACCGAAAGACGGCCGAACAGGCTCTCCAGAAGGCGTTTTACCGCAACCGCAAACTGCCCGTGCAGCGATATATATTGAGGAATATAGCCCTGCTGACCGCCTCGCGCGGCGATCGGGCAACGGCGCGCGAGATGCTGCGACTCGCCTCCGAGATGAAACCGGCCTATGTGCTCGTCGTCGACGAGTACCGCCGCATCAGGGAGCGCTGATTGGCGCTCGACCCCGTAGCAGCGCTGCTCGAGGACCTGTCGTCACCCGATCCGACGATCCGGTTCTCGGTGCTGTCCCGTATCGAGGACCTCGACTGGACCCCCGACACGCTTGCGGCGTTCAAACGGCGTCTGGCTGCCGAGACCGATCCGGGCACGCGCTTCCAGATGCAGAAGCTCCTCACCCGGATCGACCGGAGCGGCGATGCCGGCCGGACTCTGCTGCCCTTTGGGGACAGCGTCCTCAAGGAGCTCGAGGCGCTGCTCGCGGATCCCGCCCGTGACGACCTGAGCCTCGCGATCGTTATCGAGAGCGTGCGCCGGGGGGAGGCCCCTCTCGCAGCGATCGCCCTGCGCGAGGCGAAATGGTGGGATTTTTCCCCCGTGCTGCTGCCGTCGGTCCTCCAGTTCTTCAAGAAGTTCGGTTCGGCCGAGGATGTTGGCCAGATCGAGATGATGTGCCGGCACGCCGATCCCCGCGTTCTTGCCAGCGCCGTCGAAGCGCTCGAGAAGCTCAGTCCGGACAGTCTCAAGGAACTGATCGTTCCGCTGCTCATGAATCCCGTTCATGGAATCCGGTCGCGGGCGATCCGCCTGCTCTACCGCTGGGATCCCCAGGAAGCGATCCGCCACTTCGAGGCCGCCCTGTTCTCGGAAGACCCGAATGACCGCAATGCGGCCCTGTTCCATGCGTTCTTCTTCCCCTTTTCCGAGATCGAGCCCTTTATGCTGCGGTTTCTCGCGATCGAGGATGCCCCGGCGCTGCTCGAGAAAGCGGGATTCCTGTTTCGGGCGAACCCGGCTCCCGAAGAGCCGCTGCGACTGATCGAGGTTCGCGAGAACTGCCGGGGGGACAAGCGGCGCCTGGTAGGGGAGATCCTCACCGGAGTGATCGATTCGCTGTACCGGGCGGGCCTCGTCACGAAGACCCCCGAACAGCTCACGCTCGAACTCGAGGAAGTCTACCAGCGCCGCAAAGCCCGGCAGTTGATCGAGGGATGTCGCGCCGCGCTTGCTTCCGATGCCGGCGACATCCGGAAACAGGCGGCCATGCGGCTGTGCGACTTCGTTCGCCTCGGGTTCGGCGAGGCCCGGAGCATTCTGAACGGATGGCTGCCGAACGAGCCGGATACGGGAGTGCGCGGGGCGGTCGAGGCCCGCCTTGCGGCGATCGAGGCCCGGCCCGCCGCCAGTGCCGATCTGGACCTGGGCGGAATGGCCCCCGAGCAGCGCACCCGGCTTCTCGCGGGCCTCGATTCCGAGCGGTTTCGCAAGATCCGGCCGAAGCTGCGGGAGTTCCTGCGGACATGCACGCCCGAGGAGCGGCTGCTTGCGGTGCAGGCGATCGGCCGCGCCGGAGACAGGACGGATGCCGGCCTGATCACGTCCTTCCTGGGAAACAGCGATACGGCCGTGGTTGCGGCAACCATCGAGGCGCTCGGCAACATCGATCTCGACGCGCTTTCCCCCTACCTGCCGAAGCTGATCCAGCATCCAGCCGACGAGGTCCGTTCCGTCGCCCTCCGCATTTTCTCCCTCTTCGACAAGAAGCAGGCCCTGTCGCTCGTCGAGAAGATGTTCAGCTCGATCCAGCCGAAGCAGCGCGGACATGCGATCTCGTGCGCGGCGCAGTTCGACTTCCCGTCGGTCCGGGACATGCTTCTCACCTCGCTTCAGCGCGAACAGGATCCGGAAAATATCAGGCAATATATAGCGATCTTCCGGGGAAACCTCGACGAATCCCTCTGGATGAGCGTTTTCGAAATGGTCGAGAATGTCCAGGGCACCAAACAGGAGCTCCTTCTCGCCTTCTGCCGGGAAGCGGCCGAGACGCTGGTCGCCGAAAAGCGCACGGCCCACGCCGGGTTCGAGGCCCTGCGTCAGGTCGTCCGGTCGAGGATCGAGGCGGAGAAGGCGAAGAGCCGGACGGCTCAGCCCTCCTATGCCCTCTCGAACATCCAGAAAATGCGCCGCCAGCAGACGCCGAAGCCCGAGGAAAAAGCCGACACCGGCCTTGTCCAATTCGCGATCGTCGCGTTTTCCGTCGGTGCCCTGATAACGGCTCTGATCTGGTTTCTCGTTCTGGCTCCGTCTGCAGAGCCGGTAAAAAAGCCGGTGAAGGCCAGCAAAAAGCCGGTTCAGCTCAAATTTGACCGCAATCCGAAAAACGTGACCGGCCGGGTGGCCGAAGTGGCGGCCGATGGGAAGCGGTTCCTGCTCGTGACCGAGGGAACCCCGCCCGAAACATACCGGATCGAGGTCGGATCGGCCCTGCCGAAGGCGCCTGCCCGCGGGACGGTGTTCCAGGGCCAGATCAGGCCTGTCTCGATGGACGGAGGAACGGTCGAGGCCCAGTTGATCATGGCCTATTGAGGCCCTTTCTCCGCGGTCTCCATTCTTGACACCGGCCGGGTGCGCACGTATGATGGCCGCATGAGCCCATTTTCCTGCAGCGGCGAAGCCCGGGGCGGTGTCTACCTGCTCCGCACCTCTGGGTATCTCGACGATGGCGGCGGCGCGGCCCTCCAGAAGGCTGTCGACGAGACCTTCCCCAAGGGGTTTCGCAACTTCGTCCTGAATTTTACGGGCTCCCCCGTCATAAACTCCCAGGGAATCGCGCACCTGATCGAGATTGCCGAGATCATCATCGACGAGAAGAAGGGCCGGCTTGCGTTCACCGGCCTCAATGACCTCACGATGAATGTTTTCAAGATGGTCGGCCTTCTCAAAATGGGAAGCGCGTTTCCCACCGAGGATGCCGCTGTGGCATCCTTCTGAGAAGGCGATTCGACAAGTCGGGGTTTCCGGCCTATATTTGGAAGAGAGAATGGTCGGAGTTGCCGTACAACAAAATGTATGAGATGAGGTGAGGCTATGGTCGAGAAAACATCGCTGATGACAGCCAACCGGCTGAACGAACTGCATCGCACCCAGGACAAAACCATCCAGCGGATCGCCTCCGGCAAGCAGCTTCTTTCGGCTGCCGACGACCCCGCCGCCCTCGCCGTGTCGATGGCGTTCGATTCCCAGGTGCGCGGTCTGACCCGTGGCATCGCGAACCGCCAGGATGAGATTTCCCTGCTTCAGACCGCGGAAGGCGGCATGGCCGGTATCTCCGAGATGACGCAGCGTATCCGCGAATTGTCGGTGCAGGCGGCCAACGGCACGCTGACCTCCGAGGATCGCCAGGCCATCCAGGCCGAGATCACTCAGCTCAATGCGGGCATCGATCAGACCGTGAGGATGACGACCTACAACACGAAGCCGTTGCTCGATGGAAGCCTGAGCATGCAGCTCCAGAACGGGAATGCGCTGACGATTCCATCGTTCGACTCGGCGACGCTCGGCACTTCGGCGATCGACGTGACGACCGTCGACGGGGCTGGCAATGCCCTGACCCTTGCGAACCGGGCCGGCGAATCCGTCGTGTCCGAGCGCTCGCGCCTTGGGGCGGTGAGCAATGGCATTGCCGGGGAGGCCTCTGGTCTCCAGCAGCAGCTGCTCGACACCGTCACGGCCCAGTCGCGCATTGCCGATGCGGATATCGCCCGCCAGGTCATCGAGCTGACCTCTCAGCAGCTTCAGCAGCAGGTCGCAACGAGTGTTTTCAAACTTGACGAGTCGTCCCGCTCACGCGTGCTCCAGTTACTGTCCTGATCCGAAATCGACCGTTCCGGCACCG
>DATCTT010000355.1:0-3016 GCA_036567845.1 Candidatus Ozemibacteraceae bacterium
CTCGCAGCCGCCGCCGGCCTGATCTTCGGCACGACCTGGGGATTCACCACCGGTTCGCTCGCCGTCACCACCGGTTTTCTCGCCGTATTCGCCGGCATCAGCCTCAGGCGAACCATCTGGCGCGACATATATTCATTACTATTATTACTTTTCCGGCCCTTTCCCGTCCGGGCGGCGCTGGCCGTGATCCTTCTTGTCTCGGCCCTCGATCTCCCGGGCGTGACGGCCCCGTCGATCGCCTATGACGACCAGGTGTATCATCTGACGATCACGCGGCTGTATCGGGAAACCGGCCGGCTCGGCTTTCTGCCCGATCTCCCCCCCGCGAACCGCCCCCAGAGTTTTCACCTGTTCACCACCTGGATCAGCCTGATCGGCAGCGATGTGGCAATCCGCGCCGTCAACGGACTGCTCGCCCCCGCGATCGCCGTCCTGCTGCTTCTGCTGACCGCACGCGCCCTCGGTCCGACGGCCGGGGCCTGCGCAGCCCTCGCCTGGACGCTGCATCCGCAGGTCTCCTGGCTCGCACGCACCGCATACACCGATCTGCTGATCGTCTACCTGGCGCTGGCAGCCCTGTTTGCCGCCTGGCGCACGGCCGTCTGCCGCAGCCGAGACGTGTCCGGCACCCTGCTCTGCCTTGCCGTCATCGCGGGGTATGCCGCCCAGGTGAAGACCTCGGGCGCGATCATCGCCTTCCTCGCTCTGTTTGCCGGCATCTTTGCCGTCCGCCTCCGGGACGATTATCCCACCTCGAGTCGAGCCCTGATGGAACAGGCGTCCTGGTTCTGCTTCGGTCTCCTCCTGATCGCCAGTCCCTGGTATATCCGGAACTGGCTGATGGTGGGGAACCCCTTCTACCCTCATTTCAGCTCCCTGTGGGCGGGGGGCGGCCACATTCCGGCGCCACACACCGCATTCAACACGGTCTTCCACATGCCGATGCCATTCGTGTATCTCCAGGAAGCCCTTCTCGACCGCTTCGGCATGGGCCGCGACCCACTCGCCTTGCTCCTGCTCCCCTGGAACGTCACGGTCCATTGCCACCTGCATGACGCCGAGACGTCGCTGATCTACTTCGACGGCCAGATCGGCTTCGTTCCGCTGGCCCTCGCGCCTGCCCTCCTGTTCCGGTGTTTCGACCGCGACGCCGGCCGCTGGTTCCGCATCGCCTGTGCGTTCGCGACCGTGACCGTGATCGGATGGGCCTTCGGAACCCACCAGATCAGATTTCTCCTCCCGACGCTCGGCCTGTTCGCGATTCTCGCGGGCGTGCTCGCCGGCTCCGGCAGAGACTTCGCCGTGCTGACGGCAGCGCTCCTGCTCGCCTCTCTCCCGCACTCGATCAGCTTTTCAGCCATGCGAAACGCCCGAATCGCTCCCTACACGCGTGGCGAAGTGACGAAAGAAGCGTTCCTCGAACAGCAGCTTCCCTTCATGGGGGCCTACACATTCCTGAACCGCACAACCGCATCCTCCGCGCATGTCCTCCCGCTATTCGAGGAGCGCGTCTACTACCTCGACCGGCGGTTCACCTGGATGGAGCTCGTGCCCTACCCCTTCATCTCGGCGGCCCTCGTCGCGAGCGAGCCGACGCAGATCCGGACCTATCTGAAGGCGTTCGGCGTCGATCACCTGTATCTCCCGCGCACCGGAGCGCGGTTCCTGCAGGGCCTGTTCGACAACCCCGGGTATCGCCGAAACCTCGACGGCTTCTTCGCGTCGCAGACCCGCCGCGTTTACTCGGATCGATTCGGCGAGGTGTTCGAGGTCCCCTGACCGGAACGGGGCGTTCCGAGTTTCTGCTCGAGCGCATCTCTCAGCCTCGTCCACGCCTCTGCATGGTAGGCGTCGGCCTCTTCATCGAACCGGCGGAACGCGCGTTCGAGGGCAAAGCTCCACTGGTCCCCGGCCGGGGCATAGAGTTCCCGCGGACCTGCGGCGAACAGCGGATCGAGCCGGGCGATCGGAACCACGCGCAGAGCCGCCTCGAATGCCTCGCGCGCCTCCCGGGCATCTCCGAGCGCCTGTAACGCCACTCCGCGCCGCTCGAGAATCCAGGGATTTGCCGGATCCATTGCGTCGAGCCGGTCGAGCAGCCCGAGCGCTCCGGCGGGATCGTTCCGGGTGAGCGCCGACCGGGCCAGCCACCAGAGCAGCCAGGGATCCTCGTCGTTTTTGTTCCGGTAACTCCAGACGCTCCGGAGGCGCTCCGCAGCGCGATCGACGATCTCAAAGGCACCGGTCGCGTCGGCCATCGCGCAGAGCGCCCGCAGCCGTGCCACGAGGAACGTATCGAGGCCCGCGGCGGCAGAGGCGATGACGGAAGCAGCTCCCGCGGTATTCGAGGCGAGCTTCAGCTCAACGCTGCCGCAGCCGTCCGTCAGCCATTCGGGCACCATGACAGCCGGCCCCGCGAGCATCGGAAGCGTCAGGGAAGCCGCCCCCCGATCGACGAGCGCGACGGAGGCCTGGTGCGCCTGCATCAGCTCCTGCGCCGAACCCACCCGGAAACCGGCCAGCCGAGCCGCCATTTCCCGTCGGAACGCCGCACCGTACACCGGATGATCGAGCACGCAGGCTGCGCCCCAGACTCCGCGCTGGATGGCCCGCCAGGCATATGTACCAGCATCCAGCCCCAGCCGCCTCGCGATGATCGCCGCCCGGCCCCACCGGATGCCCATCGGATCGCGGGGTTCGAGCTCGAGCGACCGGAGACAGGCATCGAGCGCCGCCCGGTCGTTTCCGCCAAGCTCCTGCATTCTGCTTTCTATATAATGAACAAGATAATAGTTCGGCCGGGACACGCGCCAATCTTTCACCCGGAGCAACTGTTCCTCGTCCGGTTCGGCACCAAACGAAAGCTCCATCAACAGCCGCTGGAGCCGAAAATCGAGACGCAGGGGCGCCGCCGCGACGGCATCGTCGAGGCGGGCATGCCAGGCGCCATCGCCCCGGGCGAGACAGTCGAGGGCTTCCCGATACCGCATCCGGGCCTCCTCGCCGTTCGCGACGG
>DATCTT010000356.1:0-7492 GCA_036567845.1 Candidatus Ozemibacteraceae bacterium
CGCTGATGGAGCTGATCGCCGATCCGTCCGAGGACGTGCGCACGGCCGCGATCTTCGCGGTCAGCCAGATCGGCGAGAAGGACGAGCGGATCGGCAGCCAGCCCTCGGTGCCGACGCATCTCAAGCCCGAGAATCTGATGCCCTGCCCCCACTGCAAGAAGCTGATCGGCCGCGCCTTCACCTTCTGCCCCTTCTGCCTCGGCCATCTGAAGAACGCCTGCCGCAAGTGCGGCCGCCCCATGGAAAGCGGCTGGAAAGGCTGCCCCGACTGCGGCCAGCCCGCCTGATGCAATAACATAGATTCTTTGATAGAATAATTCGGACATCGGTTCCTGAAACGACCGATGTCCGAATCTCTTTTGAGCCGAATGAAGATGAACAGACGTATGCAAGCCGAGGAATCCGAAAGTCTGACCCGCCGGACGCGCATCGATACGAAACTTCGCGCTCTCGGCTGGTCGATCGTCAATCATGAAAACGGTCTGGTTCAATCGTCGCTGACCGCCCACGCCGTGCGGGAGTATCCCACCGGGAACGGTCCGGCGGATTACGCTCTGTTTGTCGATGGAGTCTGGCTTGGCATTCTCGAAGCCAAGCGCTTGACCGTCGGCCCTCAGAATGTCCTTGAACAGGCAAAAAGATACTCCCTTGGTGCGACCACTGGTTCCGGCAACTGGCAGGGGTATCGGGTTCCCTTCCTCTACTCGTCCAATGGTGAAATGCACTGGTTCATCGATATCCGCGATGACAAGGCGCTTTCCCGCCAGATCGGCACTCTTCATACGCCGGCCGCCCTGGTCGATATGGCCGCATGCGATCAGGGGAAAGCGCTGTCATGGCTTCAGACCACCCCTGTATCCGATATCGCGCGCCTCCGCTCCTATCAGCAACGGGCGGTGAGCGATACCGAAGGCGCCCTCGCGAAGCGGAAGCGGGCTCTGCTCATTGCCATGGCCACAGGAACCGGCAAGACGTTCACCGTCGCCGCCCTGTTGTACCGCCTTCTGGCGTCGGGATATGCCCGCCGTATTCTTTTCCTCGTCGACCGGAAGGCTCTTGCCGCCCAGGCCGTCCGCGAACTGGCCTCCTTCAACACGCCGCACGGCCGGAAGTTCGACCAGGAATACGAGGTCTATTCCCAGCGCTTCAAGCGCGAAGATTTCGACGAAAACGAACCCTTCGATCCGAAGGTTCTTCCCGAAACCTATCTGACGAAGCCGGATGGCGCACAAACGTTCGTCTACGTCTGCACCATCCAGCGCATGGCCATCAATCTGTTCGGGCGGGAAGGCGGGTTCGCGCAGGACGCGGCCGATCCGGAACTGACCGACGATGCGGATTGCCTCGACATTCCGATCCATGCCTTCGACGTCATCATCGCCGACGAGTGTCACCGGGGATACACGGCCGCCGACGATCTCGTCTGGCAGCAGACCATCAATCATTTCGACGCCGTCAAAATCGGCCTGACCGCGACGCCGGCCAAGCACACCGTGGCCGTCTTCGGGGAACCGGTGTTCCGGTATACCGTCCAGGAAGCCATTCATGACGGATGGCTGGTCGATTACGATGCCGTCGCGATCAGCTCGAATGTCCGTATCAAGGGCACCTTTCTCAAAGAAGGCGAACGCGTGCGCTATGTCGACACGAAAAGCGGCACGCAGCGTCTCGACTACCTCGAAGACGAACGAAAATATGAATCGACCGATATAGAATCAAAGATCACCGTGCCGGAATCGAACCGGAAGATCATCCAGGAAGTCGCCAGATATGCCCGTGACCATCAGGCCCGCACCGGCCGCTTCCCGAAGATGCTGATCTTCGCCGTCAACGATATTCCGCACACCTCCCACGCGGATCAGCTCGTCTCAATTTGCCGGGAGGTGTTCGGCGAGGGGGATGCGTTCGTTCAGAAGATCACCGGGAACAAAGACGTCGATCGGCCGTTGCAGCGCATTCGCGAGTTTCGGAACCGGCCGGCTCCGAAAGTCGTCGTATCCGTCGACATGCTTTCGACCGGCATCGATATCCCGGCTCTCGAATTCATCGTGTTCCTGCGGCCCGTGAAATCCCGTATCCTGTGGGAACAGATGCTCGGCCGCGGGACCCGCCGGTGCCCGGACATCAACAAAACCCATTTCACGATTTTCGACTGTTTCGGCGGGACGCTCATCGAGTATTTCAAGGATACCGGTGGCTTCGAGGTCGACCGTGCCGGAACGAAGCCGGTCAGCTTTGCCGAGATCATCGAAAATATCTGGCAGAATATCGAGCGTGAATACAACGTCCGACGGCTGGTCGGCCGGTTGCGCCGCATCGAGAAGGATATGTCGGGCGACGCCCGGGTGAAGTTCGCGCGATTCATTCCCGACGGCGATATCGGGGCCTTTGCCCAGGATCTTCCCGACCGCGTGAAGAACGATTTTACGGCGGTCATGAATGTCCTACGCGACAAGGAGTTCCAGGAGCTTCTCGAACACTATCCCCGGGCACCCCGCACCTTCCTGATCGCACCGGATGCCACGGATACGGTTGTGTCGGAATACAAGATCAGGCATAGAGACAAGCTCCTGGTTCCGGCCGATTATCTCTATGAGTTCTCCACCTTCGTCGCCACAAAACGGGATGAGATCGATGCCTTGCGCGTGCTGCTGAAAAAGCCGAAAAGCTGGTCCGTCGAGACGCTCGAAGATCTGCGTTCCTTGTTGAGGGAAGCGGCATTCAGCGAGGAGGACCTGCGGAAGGCTCACGAGATCGTCCACAAGAAGCCGCTGGTGGATGTCATTTCGATGGTGAAACACGCCGCGATGGCCCAGGAGCCGCTTCTCACGGCAGCGGAGCGCGTCGACCGGGCGCTCGGCACCGTCTGCGGCGGCGCCTCGTTTTCCGAGGAGCAGAAAGCCTGGCTGGCCCTCATTCGCGAGCACCTGATCACGCACCTCAGCATCGGAAAAGAGGATTTCGTGCAGATCCCGATTTTCGAGAGGAAAGGCGGCATCAGCCGCGCCAGGAAAGTCTTTTCCGACCGCCTCGACGAGTTTCTGTCGCAGCTCAACGAAGCGATGGTTGCGTAAACCGGCCGCATCGTGTTCAATGAGACCCCCACCCGCGCGGTATGCGGTGCCGGGACACATCAGGAAACGATGGTGCCACGATGTCAGATATCGTCAACAAACTCTGGGGCTTCTGCCATACCCTCCGTCACGACGGGGTCGATTACGGGGATTACATCGAACAGCTCACCTACCTGCTGTTCCTGAAGATGGCCGACGAGAAGGAGATCGAAATTCCCCGAGGGTGCGGTTGGGGAAGCCTGAAGAACCTTTCCGGTCAGCCGCTCATCGACCATTACACAGGCATCCTGCAGAAACTGCGTGATGCCAGGGGCCTCTTGGGTGATATCTTTGCCCAGGCCATGCCCCGGTTCAACAATCCCGTCAATCTCAAGAAGCTCGTCGCCATGATCGACGAGGAGGAGTGGACCGCGCTCGACGTCGACGTGAAGGGCGAGGCGTTCGAAGGGCTGCTGGAAAAAGCCGCATCCGAAGGGAAGAAGGGTGCCGGCCAGTATTTCACGCCCCGGCCGCTCATTCAATCTATCGTGCATGCTATGAAACCAGATCCACGCGGAAAGAAGGACTTCACCGTCATCGATCCCGCCTGCGGGAGCGGCGGATTTCTCATGTGCGCCTGGGAGTGGCTGATCGGCGAGACGAAGGGCGCCATCGACCGCCGCGAGATCAAGCGGATCAAGGAGCAGACCTACTTCGGGCAGGATCTCGTCGCCCGGCCGCGTCGCCTTGCCCTGATGAACCTGTTCCTGCACGGCCTGACGCCGACGATCTATCTCGGTGACACCATCTACGAGCCGGAGCGGGGCGAGCGGTACGACGTGATCCTGACGAATCCGCCGTTCGGCACCAAGGGCGCGAACCAGGTGCCGGACCGGGATGATTTCACCATCGCCACCTCGAACAAACAGTTGAACTTCGTCCAGCACTGCATGAACATTCTCAAGCCCGGCGGCCGGGCCGCGATGGTGCTGCCCGACAACTGTCTTTTCGAGGACAAGGCCGGCGAGGTGTTCGAGATCCTGATGCAGGACTGCAACCTGCATACGATCCTGCGCCTGCCACGCGGGACGTTCACGCCGTATTCCCAGGGCGTCAAGGCCAACGTCGTGTTCTTCCAGAAGGGGCTTCCGACCGAGCAGGTCTGGATCTTCGACGCCCGGGCCAATGTCCCGAGTGTCACGAAGAAGTCCCGGCCCCTGACCCGTGATCACTTCCGGGAGTTCGAAGCCGCCTACGGTGCTGACCCGACCGGCCGGAGCCCGCGGACGGATGCCGGCCCCGAAGGCCGATTCCGTCGGTTCCACATCAGCGAGATCAAAGAGCGCGGCTACAAGCTTGATATCACCTGGCTCAAGGATGAATCCCTGGAAGACGCCGACGAACTCCCCGAACCCGACGTCCTGGCCTCCGAAGCCATCGCCGAGCTCGAAGCCGCCGTCGACGGCCTCCGCGAAATCCTCACCATGATCGAAATCAATGGAAACTCCGAGCCATGACCTGGAAAACGTATCGGATAGAGCAAATTGTTGAAGATATTCAATCTGGCTTTGCTTGTGGAGACAAAGATGTAATTAACGGTTATCAGCATCTCCGAATGAACAATATTCATCCGGATGGGAAACTTGATCTGACTTTGCTTCGTCGTGTTCCCCCGAATCTCGTTACTCCCAAATATAGATTGCACAAGGGGGACATGATTGTATGCACCACCAATAGCGGAAAGCTGGTCGGCAAATCCGCACTTTTCGATATCGACGGGGACTACACTTTTAGCAATCATCTCACAAGGCTGCGATTGAAGCAGGATATTGTCGACCCCGCATTCGTTCAAAAGATGATCTGGCTGAAATGGCAACTCGGTGAAATTGAGCCCCTCTGCAAACATTGGGTAAATCAGTCCACACTCCCCAAAGAGGCTTTGCTTGCTCTCGAATTTCAAATTCCATCTCTTGATGATCAGCGCCGGATTGCTGGAAAACTCGATCGCATCGCGGCCCACCTCGACGAAGTCAAGGCACGACTGGCCACCATCCCTACCCTTCTCAAACGCTTCCGCCAATCCATCCTCGCCGCCGCCTGCTCCGGCCGCCTCACCGAAGATTGGCGTGCTTCAATGACGTGTTCAGAGACCAGTAGCGCTTTAGTCGAAAGGATTGTTGCTCTGCGTTGCAATTTTCTTGGGAAAAGAAAACCGATTATGCTGCCAACCGAAGAATTCAGCTTCGAGTCACCAGACTCTTGGGCTCAATGTAGCATGGATAGCCTGACATGTCGTATTACGAGTGGTTCTCGTGATTGGAAACAGTTCTACCGGAATGATGGCGGTGGAACATTTGTTATGGCTCAAAATGTTCGCCCAATGCGGTTTGATTTGAGTTCTCGACAGGGGGTTGAGCCGCCATTGAATGATCGCGATCGAGAGCGAAGTCAAATTGCTCGAGAAGATATTCTTGTTACTATTGTTGGTGCAAATACTGGTGATTCCTGTCGTGTGACTCAAGCTGTGGATGAGTGTTACGTTTGTCAGAGTGTTGCCTTGATGAGGCCGGTATTGGCTGAGACGAGTCCATTCATCGAATTGTTCTTGAACTCTTCGAGTCATGGATTGGCTCAGTATCGAACTTGGATATATGGTGAAGGGCGTCCTCATCTGAGTTTTGATCACCTTCGAATGACGAGGGTGCTTGTACCTCCGATTGAAGAACAACACGAAATTGTTCGTCGAGTGCGCATTCTTTTTCAACAGGCTGACGCCATCGAGGCCCGGTACAATAAGGCCGTGGCGTTCGTCGACAAGCTTATGCCCGCCATCCTCGCCAAAGCCTTCCGCGGGGAGTTGGCGTAGAGGGTGTTTTCCTGTTCATCGTTGTCTCTCCTCATTTGACAAACGCAAGAGTTTTTCGCATATTGTAAACGAGGAGACGGAACATTTATGTCTGCGAAACAACTTTTTGGCGAGCGTCTCAAAGGGGCTCGAACGGCGCAGGGGCTTTCGCTGCGCGATCTTGCCGAGATGGTCGGCGTTTCCGCGCAAGCCCTTTCCAACTACGAACGGGGAGAAGTCATGCCCGGTTCGGCGATCTTGATCAGCCTTGCTCGCGCCCTCAGGGTGAAGATCGAATTCTTTTTCCGGCCGGTCACCATCGCCCTGGCGGATCTCGAATTCCGAAAGAAAAACGCTCTGCAGGCCAAAGAGCAGCGTTCCATCATCGGCCGCATTCATGATTGGCTCGAGCGCTATGAACAGGTAGAGAACCTGTTTCCTCACCGCATCGAAGATTCCTTCCTCGCTTCCGCCAACCAGCGAAACGTCTCGTCCGCCGAAGAGGTCGAAGCGATTGCTCTTGAACTGCGCAACGTCTGGAACCTCGGTCTGGCACCGATCGAGAACATGACCGCCCTCCTCGAGGAACATGGGGTGCGGGTCTACCTCATCAAGGATACGCCGGATTCCTTCGATGCCTGCGCGTTCCGAACCAATGGCCGATGTGGCATCGTTGCCCAGGCCGAGCTCCCCGGCGATCGGCTTCGGTTCAATCTCGCCCATGAACTTGGTCATCTGATCATCAGCACCCCGGAAGAGGGCGACAAGCGCACGCGCGAGAAACCCACGATGCGGTTCGCGGCCGCTTTCCTCGTGCCGCAGGACGTTGCCATTCGGGAGCTTGGCCGGAAGCGTCATCATCTCGATATCGATGAACTCTACCTCCTCAAGCGGAAATACGGCCTCAGCATGAGCGCCTGGATATACCGGGCGAAAGATCTCGACATCATCACACAGTCCACCGCTCAGCACCTCTTCATGGCCTTCCGGAAACGTGGCTGGCTGACCCGAGAACCGGGGGAACCATACCCGGCCGAATCGGAGCCCTCCATGATGCGGCAACTGGTTCTGCGGGCCCATGCGGAATCGCTCATTTCCGAGAGCAAGGCTGCCGAGCTCCTGGGGCAGAATCTCAATCAATTCCGTCAAGAGAGCCTCGGCCAGAATGTCTGAAGATGTCGGCAATCATTATATCGACTCGACGGTCCTGCTCGATTTTTTCCTCGTCAACGCGCTTTCGCATTTTCTCAAGCTTCCATTTCGCATCGTGACCGTCGATATCATGGCTGCCGATCTGGAAGTCCCGAATCTCGATCAGATCGGCAAAGCCGGCGTCATCATCCTCGAAACGCCGGACCACGTTCTCGAACAGATGGGCGCTACCGGGGTCGTCAACGGGATAAGCGTCTACGATGCGGCAATTCTTCTTGCAGCCAAGTCCCGGAAGGCGGTTAGTGGTGGTCCGGGAAAACTGGTCAAGGCTATAAGTGATAAAGCTGCTGTATGATTTGATGAAGGAGCAGCACAATGGGAAACCGAACACGACGAAATCACGGATCAGAATTCAAAGCCAAAGTGGCACTGGAAGCCCTCA
>DATCTT010000357.1:0-13427 GCA_036567845.1 Candidatus Ozemibacteraceae bacterium
AAGGCCGGCGGCGCAGCTCCGGCGTTCCCGCCCCCGCCCTCCACCACCGCTCAGGATGAGCCGGCGGCACCGACGGTTCCCAACGCCCAGGTGCGTGATTCCCAGGCATTCCTCATCCAGAAGAAGGGTGTTGCAACTCCCCAGGTGGCGCCCGAATCCGAGAAAACGCAGATCGACACGGGGGTCTTCTCATCCAAGATCACAGGGCTCGGGGACGAGGAGATGGAGTGCGCGGTTCTCGCCGGCCTGCTGAACGACAGCTACATCCTCGATGCCGCGACCTCGAAGGGGCTGATCGCCGACCTGTTCTCGACGACCTACTCCCGCTCGCTGTGCAAGGCGATTCTGGCCCTCCGCGAGGAGAACCGCGAAGGCTCGCTGATCGACAAGATCGTCATCAAGAACAAGCTGAAGCACCAGGGCCTGTTCGACCTGCCAATGCAGAATTACCTGAACCGGGTCATCGCCCAGCCCTCCCCCACGCTCGACCAAGTGCTGCATTACCTCGAGCTGATGAAGGAGCAGGCGCTCAAGCGCAAGCTCAAGGAAATCGCGACGAACATTTCCGATTTCATCGACAACCCCGACCCGAATAAACCAATCGCTATAGAACACTTCACCACCTCGGTCATAGAGGATATCCGGAACGTCCAGAAAGCGAAGGCAACGAAGCGCATCAATCTGGTGAAGGAGGAGATGCGCGAGATCATCAAGGACATCGACGACCGCGAGACCCGGGGCGAGATCGAGATCATCGGCTACTCGTTCGAGCCGTTCCATTACCTGAATGTCGCAATCTCGGGCTTCCGCAAGGGATTCATGTATGCGATCGCCGGCGCCCCCCGCCGCGGCAAAACGACGTTCACGCTGGAACTGGCCACTTCGGTCGCAACAAACTGCAAGATTCCGGTGCTGTTCTTCACCTACGAGCAGACGAAGCGCAATCTCACCTACCGTCTGTTGGCCAAGGAAAGCCGGCTGAACCCCGACTCGCTGCAGCGCAAGAAAGTGCGCTCCGACATGATCATGGATGCGAAGTTCATGGGCGGCTGGCGGCGGATGCAGTCGTATATGGATTACTTTTATATCGTCGAGGCGACGAAAGCCGACACGATCGACCGCATCCGCACCTACGCCTACAACGTCATGCAGGACTTCAACACGCACGACCTGATGATCTTCGTGGATTACATCCAGAAGATGCCGCTCTCACGCGCCTACATGGACGAGAAGTTCAAGGTCGAGGAGATCTCAACCGAGCTGAAAGCTCTTTCCATCGAACTGAACAATCCGATCATGACGATCAGCTCTCTCTCGAAGGAGGGCTGCATGATCGATGCGACCGAGAGCCCCGAACGGCCGACGATGTATCACTGCAAGGGCTCGGGCGACCTCGAGTATGACCTCGACTGCGCGATGATCCAGGCCAAGGACTGGGGCGACACGAAGGAGCTGCACAACCAGCTCGTCCACAAGGCCGAGGAGATGGGGAAAGATCCGACCCGCGTCCCCAAGGTCGACGTCGTCAACCTGTATCTCGACAAGAACCGCGACGCCCCGGAAGGGATCTACTCCACCCTCCAGTATCTGTTCTTCATCGAGGACAATAAGTTCATCGAGCTCGGCCCGAAGTATGACGACGACCGGTACCGATTCAGCAAGATCGAATCGCTCGTGAACGACCTGATCGAGAAGAACTACATCATCTTCTTCGACAAGGAACGCGAGAACACCCTGCAGAAGGGCCGCGTCCAGATCAAGCTGAAAAATATCTGACGATGTTATTTCTGCCGCGCGCAGGAGGCCCCGTGTCACCGAATTTCATACGCAACGCCATCCGTCTTCTCTGTTCCATTCTGGCTCTCACGGCTGTTTCCGCCCTGATGGGAGGCTGTTCGGCCGGCAAGTCGGGCATGATGCAGATCACGCCCCAGCAGTATTTCTACTCGGCCAAGGAAAAGCTCGAGACGATCGACGAACGGGCTTACGACGTGCGCGATCTCGACGAGATCATCCGCGTGCTCCAGAGCGCCGAGAAGGACGCCAAATCGGGCGAGATCATCGACAAATCCCGCCTGTATCTCACCCTCGCCCTCACCCTGAAAGCGCGCAAGCAGTATCAGACGAACATCCTCAAGGGCCAGTATCTGGCGAACCAGCCCGAGCCTTTCTACGTGCTCGACGTGAAGCCTGTCCAGGAAACGCTGCGCGAGGCAAAAAAGTGGCTGCGCAGCTGTGAGGCCGGCTGGAAGAGCCGGTCGCTCGACGCGGACCTGCAGTTCGTGAAGGGCTACTACTACATGCACAAGATGCTCACTCAGAAGGGGAGCGAACACCGGGAGAGCCTCTGGACGGCCGTGATGGCGTTCCGACGCTGCTTCGGCATCGCCCCGGACTACAAGAGCGACTTCCGGCTGTTCGGGAAGGAGCTGACCCCTCGCGAGGTGCGGCTGAAGCTGATCGAGTGTCTCGCGACGGGCGGCGAGGTCGCCGAGGCCTACGGCCTCGTCTCGGAATACTCGTTCACGCCGATGCCGGCCATGACCCCTCTCGCGGCACGCGCCGACTACCCCTGGATGCATATGAAGGGCCTGGTGCTGGCCATGATGGGCCGGAACGAGGAAGCAGCCGAGCTGCTGAAACGGTTCAAGATCGTCCCCCCGCAGGATTATCCGACCGTCGAGGAGGCGCTCTGGGTTCTCGAGGGCGTTTACGACCGGCTGGCCGAGGAAACCGGCGACGACCAGTGGGGCATGGAGGCACGGATCGTGGCTTCGATGCTCAAACAGCTGAAGGGGCCGTATTCGAAGGAGAAATACACGACGGCGGCGAACCTGTTCCCGCGCTGGATGCCCGGGGACCGGACGTTCTTCGAGGCCCTGACCTGGTTTTACCGGGGCGACTTCGACAAGGCTCGCGACACGCTGGCGCCGATCGCCCGGGGCGGCATGATGACGCGGCAGAACCGTCTTGCCTCACGTGTTCTCGCCCTCGAAACCGAGCTGTATGCCGGCCGGCACGTGGCCGACGAGCTGATCGAGGAGCTGCTCGGCCTCTCGATCGACCGCCAGCTTTCGCCGCTGCTCAAGGAGCGGCTGGGCTTCCTGCTCGCCCGGTATGTCATGGGTGAGGCGGCGGAGTTCAAGCAGGGCAAGCTCGAAGGCGAGGGCCAGACCTTCGTGAAGGCGATCACGGGCAGCCCGTGGGCCCTGACGCTGAAATATCGGCGCGGCGACTGGCTGAGCCCCGACCAGGCCCCGGCCGGCGAGCCTCAGGAAACGACCAAAGCCGCCCCCGAGGGCGGGAAGAAACCGCTGGCGGCGCGTGGCAAACGGCCGTCTTCCGAATCCGAGCGGATGTTCAATGCCTTCCCGGAGCGCGAGTCGACCCGTGAGCCGCGGCGGCGCGATTTCGCCACCCTCCAGGCCGAGATCTGGGCCAACCGTCCTGAGGACTGGATCACCAGCGCGAACCTGAACCTCGTCGCCCTGCCCCAGATGACGCTTCTCGGCAAGGGCCGCATCGTCGGCCGCGAAGAGGAAGGGAAAGGCTGGTTCTTCAAGGGCGAGGACATCGACGAACTCCGACGGGGCGGCCGGTATCTGGCCATCTTCGAGTTTGCGAATTCGGACAGCGAGAAGTCCCTCCAGGGCATTCTGTTCGAACCCTGATCCACACCGTGGTTCACATGCGGGGGGGCGGGGTTTCAAACCTGCCTCTGCAACCACGCGGGGCTGGCCAGTCCGGGGGATTTACTGCGTGGCCTGCAGGAGCCAGTTGACGCGGCGCGGCGTGATCATCATGAAAAAATTCTTCACACGCGGGTCGTTCGGGTCATTCATGATCTTCTGTTTCTCGGCCTCATTCAGCGCCGCAAACTTGTCGGTGTAAAGGATCGTCATCGACACCTTGAACCAGACCTTCGAGTTCAGAGCAAGCTCGGATTCAACGAACGAGTCGGAGTTGCGGTAACTGTTGTCGAACTCGAACTTCAGGATCTGGCCATCATCAAACATGAAGGGCCGCATGTCTTCGATGGCGGGGTCGGGCTCGCGGATGTTTCCCTTCTTGCCGCGGTAGAGGCGTCGGGTTTCCTTGTCGAAATGATAGACGACCGTCTCAGTCTTCGAGAGCGGGATATTCATGATGTTCGCATTGTCGAGCAGCGAGGCTTCAGGCTTGTCAACCGCGTTGCGCAGTTCGTTGCGGATACCGGACATGATGATGCGGGTCGTCTGCAAGATGTCGAGCTTGTTGCGGGCGTAGGTGAACGACTTCTGGACATTGCGGAGAATCTGGTAGAGCGTCCCGCTCAGAAGCAGGATCATCCCCATCACGACCAGCAGCTCGATCATCGTCATGGCGCGCCTGGGCCTTGACGGGACTTTCATATTTTCAGCAATATCATATTTCATGTCAATAATAGTTGTATCGGGGATCCGTCAGGATGGTGACGAACCGGAGGACGGGAATGTCGGTGAAGGTGCGGTTGTTCGCAGTGACTGTCACGATCACCCGCAGGAGATGAACCGGTTTCGCCCCCTTCGGCAGGGGAAGAAGAGGTTGGAGATTGCAGGCGAACTCGAGGTTGAAGCCGTTCTTGGCGGCATTTTCTCGGAGTTCGACGAAATCCTTCTCCATGTTGAGCTTCTGGGCGCGGGCGTAGCCCAGCGTCCGGGCCAGTTCGATCGCAGAAGCGCCATACAGGGTGGCGATGACGCGCGTGTCGGCGCGAACGATGCGCCGCTGGCCGGATTTCATGAGGGAGTAGATCGGCAGGATCCCGGCCGAGAGGAGCATGACGACGACCAGGATCTCGATGAGGGAAAAGGCACTCCGCCGGCGTCGGGAATCAGTCATGTTCGTATTTCCACTCGAATTTTCCGACGCCCCCCGTGACGATCTTGGCGACGTACAGCTCGTCCATGATCATCGGTTTGTCCTTGCGCCAGATGGTATTGAGGGGGTTGTATTCAATCACGTTCTGGCCCGGGGTCTGGAACGAGTCCTTGATATTCAGGCTGGGAACGACAAGCTGGCCTCGGATGCGGACACTCTTCGACCCCTTCACGATGATGGGCTGGTTCACCGAAATGAGATTTGCCTCGATATAGCAAGGGTCGGCATCGGCGGTCGAGGTGTCAATCTCGATTTGGGGGGCAATGATGGTCAGCATGTCGCGCTCGGGATTCGAGTCGCGACCGGCGGCGGCCTCACCGGCGGCGGCCGGAAAGAGATCACCCTGGATGGACACGGCCCCGCCTCCCATCATCGGGCTCGAGTAGATGACGCCGTGGCCACGAAACCGGAGCCTGTTGAGCCGGAGCGTCTCGGCATCGTTGAGGGCGAGAATGCCGTTCAGCTCGATGACCTGACCTTTCGTGCCAGAAAGATAGTTCCCAACATCGTTGATGTATTTGAAATGGAACCGGTCATAGACGCTGCCGCCGATCGAGATCGTGGTGCGGCCCCGGAAGAAGTCCTCTGTGCTGCGGGGGATGAAGTAGAAATCCATCAGATAGGCATCACCCATGTCGGGCAGAGCATACCAGAGGTCTCCCTCGTAGAACTCGCGGATCGGGGACTGGGTGACGATGCTGCTGAGTTGCGACGGCATGCCGGAATACGGTTCATTCGCAAGGAAGGGGATCAGGTGATCCTTCAGGGGCCCGGCATAGACTTCCTGCTTTCCCGCGACCCGCTGGATGAGGTTGCCGAGGCCGGCATTGTATGGCTCGACACCGGCATCGCTCATGAAGTTCTGGTATTTCTTCATCTCGGTGAGCCCTTCAGGGATCTCATTCCAGTTGTCGACGAGCGCCTGAACATGATCTTTCGGGACCCCGAACAGGGTGAACAGGTTCTGCGCCTGGGTCGCCGTCAGGTTCGTGCCGGGCTTGATGTCCTCGGGAACCGGAATCGGCGGGGCCGAGCCGTCGGCCGGGCGGTCGATGTTGATGAACGGCAGTTCCAGCCTCTTGCCGCTCTTGGTCATGATCGAGACGATCCGGTAGTACATGCGCCACACCTGACCATAAACCAGGGTCGGTGAGATGTTCCGGGTGTTGATGCGCCCGTCCTTCGGGGAGGAGGGCTTGCCCTCGAGCTCAGCCGTTCCGAACAGGTCGAGACCGCTGTTGGCCGGCTCGGGATACAGCCGCTCTACCAGGAGCTTCTCATTCCCGCTGCTCCGCGCGATACGCTGGTTCCGGTAGTTGTTGAACGAGATCATCGCGTTGCCGAACGTCGGCTCGCCGAGCGTCTCCTTGGTGTCGGTCAGGATTTTGTCGGAGCCCACGTTGATCAGGCGAACTTTCGTGTCGTTGTTCCAGCCGGTCCAGAGGCCGAGGAGACCGTCTTTCGTTTTCTCCTGTCCCTGAAGCTCCATGTATTTCTTCACATAATCCTTCATCCCGACCCAGGAACCGCCTTCACTGGAGGGAACCACGTCGAACTTGAGGAAAAGGTTCTCCTGGGCGTTGAGGGGCCGGCGCGAGTTCCCGCCATCCGAGGTGATTTCGGTGAGCAGCTTCGTCCCGTTCGTGGACTGGAGGATAATCGAGGGGGGCATGTTGGCCTCGGGATCCTGGCCCATGTAGACGCGGCCCGGGGGCACCTGCGCGTTGTTGCCCGTGAGGGAAAGCGCGTTTTCCCAGTAGGCGACGTTGTCGAGGGCATCGAATTTCTCCTGGCCTGGAATCGACCGCCAGCCGTGGTCGAGCCGGAGATTCTTCGCCTGCGCCCCGATGTCGGAAGGCGAGTAGTTGAAGTGCGAGTTCCCGAACACCGTTCCATCTTTTACATAGAGCGTGAAATAGTTAAACGGAGGAACGAACGTCTTCACGACGCGGATCAGGAAGCTGAGCGATACTTTCGCCGTCTGGCCGCGATACGTCACGCTGGCGTTCACGGTGAGTTCGCCCTGCTTTTCCTTGAAATCCTTTTTGATATTATACAGAGTTTTATTGCCAGACTTAGCCTCGACGCCGTTGATGTGCTTGAGAACGATAACGGCATCGATCACGAAGCCCCGGTCGACCGAGATGCCGAACACCTGTTTTGCCGTTTCCCGTGTGTAGCTGGTCAACCGAGCCACTTGGGGCGCATCGAGGGGGATCTTTTCCTCGGTCTTGGTGTTGTTGGCGCGCAGCACCTTGTAAAGCTGATTGTTGGCGTCATCGTGGTTGAGCGAGTTTTTCAGCCGCGCGACGAACTCCTCGACGGCCGACTCGGCAAGATTGAACGCCACCTCGGATTCATAAGAGACGGCCGAGGACATGTCTTCGGAGCCGGTGAAGTAGGTGATCGAGAAGCCGAGGATGAACAGCACCGTGAGGGCCGTCAGGGCCATCAGGAACACCGAACCGCGCCGTCGTTCAGTTCGCGCCATACTTTTTCCCCGCCTCGTCGATGCTCATCTTGATCAGTTCAGAGCTGGCCTTGCCATCCTCATAGGCTTCGCGGAACCGGGGATCCTTCTGGAGGGCCTCCATGCTTTTGAGCATCTGGTTCATCGCTTCCTTGCGGTGTGCAGCATCGTTCATGCGGTGGTAAATCATCGCCTTCAGGTAGTTGGTGCGCATGGTGACATTCGGATCCGCTGCATTCTCTGCCTGAAGCCGCTCCGCGACACGCAAAGCCCCCTCGTAGTTGCTTCCCCGCAGCATCCCCGAAACCCGCTCGAGCTCGGTGTTGATTTTCTCCTCGCGCAGGCGGGCCGTTTTCTCCGCCGCCGACTCAACAGCCGAGGATCGGCCGGGGGCCATCCTGCCCGCAGGCTGGCGGCTGGTATTTCGGGGCGCGGGGGCATCCGCAGATGCGCGTTCCTCCGCTGCCGGCTTGGGCGTGGACGTGCGGCAACCAGCCGTGCCCATGATGAGACACAGCCAGAGACATCCCAGGGCTGCCAGAGCCGGGAACGGCGTGGCAGCGAGTCGTGACGGAACGCGCATGTATCCATTGAATGTACCCCAAGAGCTCCGGGAAGTCAATGTAGCCAGCCTTGACAAGGTCTCTCCCCTCTGGATATCATTCCCGCCATGAATACGCTTTGCATGCTTCGGGCTCTTGCCCGCCCGTTCCGTCACACCACCGTCGCGCTTGCCGCCGCCGCCCTGCTCGTGACCGGCATTGTCATGCCCGCTTCCGCAAAGGACAAGAAGCAGGACGAGGCAAAGCAGCCCGAATCGCGGCGCTTCTTCTCGTTCGATGACGCCCCCTACTACACCTCGCCCGACAAGCGCATCGGCGTGAAGCTCCTCGTCGACTCGGCAAAAGTCGGCCCCACCCTCGCCGCGCTCCAGCATCTGACCATGCTGCCGACAGCACACATCAAGAGCCACCGACATGTGTACGTCACCGAAATCATCCATGTTCTCAAAGGCAGTCTGACGCTGCGCATCGAGAAGGAAGTGAAGGTGATGGGGGCGAACGCAGTCGCCTACATTCCACCCCAGACCTTCCACGAGTATCTGAACGATTCAGGGGACGTCGTCGAGTTCCTCCAGTATTTCTCGCCCTCCGGGCCTGAGGAGGAATACCGGAACTGGGAACGTCCCGATGTCCCGAAGCCGGTGATCCAGTCAAAGACCGGCCCCGCCTCCCCGACCGAGATCGTCCGACCGTCGCTGCCGCCGATTCCCGGCAGCCCCCGCGTCCTTGTCGGCACGGTGCAGGAATCCGCGACCGAGCCCGCCGCGCCGGAATCGGCCATCGCAACTCTGGCGGCTCCCGTTCCCGTGACCGCAGAGCCGGCCCCCGCGAAGCCGGCGAAGATGGAGTTCAAGCTGAAGAACAAGAAACGTACGGTCAGTCTCGAGACGCCGACGGCTACGGCGACCAAAGGGCTGTCGGTCGGCACCCCCCGGTAACGCCTTGTGAGCTTCACCGACAAACCCCGTTCGTATTTCAGCCCCGGCCTTCTCGACGAATCGATCGAGGAAAACCGGAAAAAACTGGCCGCCGATCCTGGAAACCACCACCTCCGTCACGGGCTGGCCAACGCGCTGATGCGGGCTGGCAAGGTCGAGGAAGCCCTCGCGGAGTACAAGACCTGTGTCGAGCAGAACCCTTCGCCGGAGTATCTCATGAACTACGGCAAGGCCCTGCTGAACGGGGGCCGGTATGAGGAAACCGTGACGGTTCTCCAGCGTGTCATCACCGCCGATCTGCGGTGGCCCGACGCGTATTTTCACTTGGCCCGCGCTTATCGCGGTCTCGGCGATCTGACGAAAGCGGATGAACTGCTCCGACAGGCCATCACGCTTCACCCCCGGTATCGGGAGGCGATCAATGAGCTGGCCCAGAATCTCGAGCAGGCCGGCCGCCACGAAGAGGCCCTGCGCGAGTACAAAAAAGTCATCGCCCTCTTCTTCGCCGAGTACCAGTTCGAGGACACCGATGCCTACGATTACGAGCTGTCGGTGCTTTTTGACCGACCGGAGCTGGTCGAGGAGTCGATCCGGCAGCTGCGCCAGTTCGTCCAGAAGTATCCCGGCTATGCCGACGGGTATTACAAGCTCGGCCAGGCCCTCGAGGCCAAGGGGCTGGCGAACGAGGCAATGCTCGCCTTCCGGCGGGCCCTCGAGATCAATCCCCGGTATGAGAGCGCACGCCGGCGGTTCTGGAAGCGATCCTGATCCCGATTTGGATTTATAACGATATAATAATCGGAGAAATTCATGCAGGCCAAGGCCCCGTCCGCGCCCCGCAAGCGTCTCGGCGACACGCTGGTCGAGGCCGGCCTGATCACCGCTGACCAGCTGAAAGAGGCCCTGCAGAAGCAGAAGTCGCTCGGCATCCGGCTCGGCAAGGTTCTGGTCCAGACGGGCATGGCCACCGAGGAGAGCATTGCTGTGACGCTCGCCCGGCAGATGAACATCCCCTTCCTCGACCTGAACACGGTGACGATACGGCCCGAGGTGCTCACGACGATCCCCGAGGGGATCGTGCGCAGCCACACCCTGCTGCCGATTTCCCTCGAGGGTAACCGGCTCCAGGTCTCGATGCTCGACCCGCTCGACGTGTTCATCATCGACGAGATCAACTACCAGACGGGCTACGAAATCGACATCGGCATCAGCCCCGAGTCCCAGCTCGAGGCCGCGATCCGTCACTATTACGGCACCAGCGAGTCGCTCCAGGCGGCCGTCGACACCCTCGCAGCCGAACGGCGCGAGGAGGTGAAAAAGCTTGACGAGAGCTTCTTCACGACCTTCGACATCGGCGCGGGCGGCGAGGCCGCGGCCCCGATCATCAATCTCGTCAACACCGTCATTCAGCAGGCGATCGCCGACCGGGCCAGCGACATCCACATCGAGCCCGACGAAGAAGTGATCCGCGTCCGGTACCGTCTTGACGGGATCCTCAACGAGCTGATGAAGGCCCCGAAATCGATCCAGAGCGAGCTGATCTCGCGCCTGAAGCTGATGGCGCAGATGGACATCTCGGAGAAACGCCTTCCGCAGGACGGCCGCATCAAGGTGAAGGTGAAGGAGACCTCGATCGACCTGCGCGTCTCGGCGCTTCCCACCGTGTTCGGCGAGAAGATCGTCATCCGCATCCTCGACAAAAGCCGCATGCAGCTCACCCTCGATCAGGTCGGCTTCGACGAGGAGCTGCTGGCCCAGTTCAAGGCGATCTCCCTCTCCCCCAACGGCATCTTCCTGATGACCGGCCCAACCGGTTCGGGCAAGACCTCGACGCTGTATGCCGCGATCAACTTCATCCGGAACGGCCAGATCAACATCACGACGGTCGAAGACCCCGTCGAATACCTGATCCCGAGCATCAACCAGGTCCAGGTGCGGCCCGACATCGGCCTGACCTTTGCGCGCACCCTGCGTTCGATCCTGCGCCAGGACCCGAACGTCATCCTCATCGGCGAGATCCGCGACTTCGAGACCGCCCAGATCGCGATCGAATCCGCCCTCACCGGCCACCTGGTCTTCTCGACCCTGCACACCAACGACGCGGCTTCGGCCGTGACCCGCCTCATCGAGATGGGCGTCGAGCCGTATCTCGTGGCTTCGGCCGTCATTGGGGTCGGCGCGCAGCGGCTCGTGCGGCGCATCTGCCCCTCGTGCCGCGTCACCTCCCAGCCGGATGCCGCAGCGAAAGCCCTGTTCGAGGGAAGCGGCATGGAACCCGGCATCCTCTCCCGAGGAACGGGGTGCCTGACCTGTCGCCGCACCGGGTATGCCGGCCGCACAGCGATCCACGAGATCATGACCCTGAACGACGAGATCCACGCCCTGATCCTCGACTCGGCCCCGGCCCGCACGATCCGCAAGGCCGCCATCGCTGGCGGCATGCGCACGATGCGCGAGGACGGACTGCGCAAGGTGATTCGGGGTGTCACCACCGTCGACGAGGTGGTCCGCCTCACCCGGCGCGAAGAGGGCGAAGCGTCGCCCGCCCGGCCGCGATGAGCCGGCGCCGGTTCTCCTATCGGGCGCTCGACGCCCACGGCAAGCCGATGGACGGCGTGATGGAGGCCGAATCCACGGAAGAAGTCGGCGTCTGGCTGGCCGACCGCCAGTATTACGTGCTCGAGATCTCCGAGGCCCCACTCGCAACCATCGCGGCCGCGGCGGAACGTACGGCCCTGCACGTCTCGCAGGTCGAGATGAATTATTTCCTGATGCAGCTTTCGAGCCTGCTGAACGCCGGCTGTCCGCTGATCCAGAGCCTCCAGGCCCTTCACCGCCAGCTTCCCCCGGGCTCGCTCAGGACGTTGCTGCAGGACATCAAGGAAAAGATCGAGTCGGGAAAATCCTTTTCCGATGCGCTCAAGGGGCACCCCGAGGTGTTCTCGACGCTGTTCGTCACGATGGTCGAGATGGGCGAGGTCGGCGGCATCCTCGACGAGGTGCTCGAACGATATGCCCAGATTCACGACTCGATGTACCGCATCCGATCGAAGGTCATCAAGGCGATGATCTATCCGGCGGTGCTGCTGGGCGTGACGCTGCTCGTGAGCTGGGCGCTGCTGGTCAAGGTATTCCCCGTCTTCATCGAGCAGGTCGCGGCGCACGGCCAGGTGCTGCCCCTGCCGACCCGCATTGTCCTGTTCCTCTCGCATCTTCTCAGCGACAACTCCCTCCTGATTTTCGGGGGAACCGGCCTGCTCGTCTTCGCTTATCTGCGGATAAACCGCACCGAGTCCGGCGCGCGGTTCCTGAGCGCCCTGCTGCTGGGCCTCCCCATCCTGGGACCGCTGGCCCAGAAGTTCCAGCTCGCCCTGTTTTCGCGCACGCTCGGCACCCTGCTCAAATGCGGCGTGCCGATCCTGACTTCGCTTTCAGCAGTCGAGAAGGCGCTGACGAACGAGGTGTTCCGGCTTGCGCTGAGCGAGATCAAGGCGGGCGTCGCGCGCGGCGAATCCGTCTCGGCGGGCATGGGAAAGCGGCGCGACCTGTTTCCCGACAGCCTGATCCTGATGGCAGACGTTGGGGAGCGGGGCGGAAACATCGGCGCCATGCTCGAAAAGGCGGGCGTCATCTACGAACGCGACCTGGAGTCGACGATCGAGGCGGCCGTCTCCCTGATCCAGCCGCTGCTGGTGGTTTTCCTCGCGCTGTTCGTCGTTCTCCTGACGATGGCGATGTATCTGCCAATGTTTGACATCATCAAAATGGTGCGTTAGACTGGCCTTCGTGCGCAGGATACATGCCTGCCGACGCATCCTGGGAGGCTCTTCATGACTCGGAACGGATTCACGCTCGTCGAACTGCTGATCGTCGTCCTCGTCATCGGCATTCTCGTTGCAATCGCCATTCCCCGCTATCAGAGCATCGCTTCTGTCGCCCGGGCCAAATCGTGCCTGTCGAACCAGAAAGCTATCGAAAGCCTGATCTCCCTGTGGGAGGCCAAGAATTTCGAGCTCGATTCCGGCAAGAACCGGTATGCCTGGATCGACCGCTCCGGCGTGATGCGGTGGAAATACTCGAACGCCGTTCTCCAGCTGAACGATATCGCCAAAGACACGAAGCTGTTCATCTGCCCCGAGGCCGCGAACCGCTGGGGGTACACTTGGCCGGGCTCGAGCTACCGGTTTTATAACACCGACAATACCGGCCTCTGGATCATCGGTTCGACCGGGAACATGGGCGGCCGCGGTGTCGTCTGCGCCCTGCGCCTTGGGCCGCGCTGGATCGGCATGAATGGGCAGATGGGCCCCGACGGCTCGAAGGACAGCGCCCACCATTACTGGTAAGCCGGCGCATCCGGTCGCCGGGGAAAGGGCAGCCACGATGCCGCACGGCCTTTCAGGGCGAAACGCGCGGGCAGCCTTCACCCTCATCGAGATGCTGATCGTCATCTTGACGCTCGGGATCCTGGCCGGCGCCGGAATCCGGTTTTACGCGTCCCTGACTCGCGACACCCGCATGAGAACCGCCACCGATCATCTGAATGCCTTTCTCGCA
>DATCTT010000358.1:0-21498 GCA_036567845.1 Candidatus Ozemibacteraceae bacterium
CGGGGTGAACGCAGGCGGGGCCGGGGCGTGCTCCTTCAGGAGAAACGCCAGGGCACGGTCGACGGCATCGGCATTGAACACGTGGGCCCATTCGTGGGTTTCGGCGAGCATCGATCCGCCGGGCGTCCAGCCGTTGTCGGACAGAAACCAGAACAACTCAGAAGAATATGAGGCATTATAATTGTCGCGCAGGCCCCAGGTCAGGAAGACGGGGCGGCGGGGGATACGGGTGTCGAAGGCATACGGATACCCGCCGCCGTCGAGCCAGAAGCCGGTGAATGGCGAGTCGGGGCGCGCCGTCACCTCGACCGAGGCAAAATACGCCCCGTTGGAGAACCCCGCGAGGATGATGCGGTGCGGATCGACTGGAAACCGTTGTTTCAGCACGTCGAGCAACCGGAGCAGGAAGGTCCGGTTCTCGTGCCAGCCGGCCGGGCACCAGGCGCGCACTCCCGGAACATCTGGATACGAGCCCTTGCGGCCGCGCGGGAAGACGGCAATGAACCCATGCCGGCGGGCTGCGACGGCGATCTGCCAGTAGAGGTCGCGGGTTGCGGCCGACGGCTCGCCCGGCTGGTCGAAGCCCTGAAGCATGAACACCAGTGGCGTGGGTCCCGAGGCGGGCCGTTCCTCCGGCACGAACAGGTAGTAGGAGCGGGTTTCCCCATTGACGTCGAGGGTTTCGAGCACGCCTGGGGGCGGCAGGAATGGCGTGATGAGTGGCGCGCACACGGCGGCAAGAATGGCGGAGAGGACGAGCAGCAGGCCGGCCTGTGCCCAGACCGGAAAAAAGCGCCGGTGCATCCAGAGTCGCATGACGGCGGCTCAGGAGGCGGGGCCGGCCGACCCGGCGGGAACGAGGTCGATTACGACGATCTCGGGCGGGCAGAGAAAGCGGATGCGCGGGGCTTGCTTGCGTTCGAGACCCGCCCCCCGGGAGACGAACAGGCGGCGGCCGTCGGGAAACCGCGACTCGCCATCACAGGCGTGGCGGGGCAGCTTGCTGCTCGTCACGAGAGGGCCGAGCCAGGGCAGCCGAACCTGGCCGCCATGGGTGTGGCCGCCGAGCATCAGATCGGCCGAAACCTGGCCGAGCGCGTAGTCGGGGCTGTGTCCGAGCACGATGTGGTACCCCTCGACCGGTGGGATCTTCAGCTTCGTGTTGAACGACTCCTCCGACTCGAGAAGCGTGACCGCAAGCCCGCCCTCGAACCGGAGGGTCGTGCGGCCGGAAACCGTCTCGACGCGCGTTCCCGAAAACATTTCGGTCCAGGGCAGCGTGTCGACGTTGCCCCGGATGGCAAGGACGCCGAGCGGGGCTTTCAGATCGATCTTGCGGAGATGATCCCGGGTTGCGAGCCGCACCTTCTGACGGGCCTCCTCCGTGAAATCGTGGGTGTAGTCGCCGCCGAGGAGGATCAGATCTGGTTTTTCCGCGGCCAGGGCGTTCCAGACGCGTTTCTCGTTCTCGCCGAACGTATCGCTCTGGATATCGGACATGAACGCGAGCCGGAGCTTCGAACGGATCTTGGGGGAGGCGATCTTCAGGCGTCTGACGGTGAGCTGGTTTGGCTCAACGATAAAAGCCTGCCAGGCAACGGCGCCGATGCCCGCGGTGAGGAGCAGCAGGGCGAAGGCGCGGGCCCAGACGCGGCTGCGGAGCAGGAGAAGGCCGCCGGCGAGGGTGGTGACGGGAAGATAGGCGAAGCCGAGCCAGGCGAGGAGCCGCATGAGATGGAACGCCCCTTCGTTGAGACGGATCGAAGCGAAGGTGCCGCCGCCGAGGAGAATCGCGGTGGCGATGATCAGGCTGAACCGCATCTGAGCCCGGGTGATGAAAAAGAGCGCCAAAAGGGAGAGGGCAAGGAACGCCCCATGGGGCGCCAGGGTGAGGTAAGAAATCTCGCTCATACATGCTATGATACGAAAAACCTTCCGGGTTTTCCAGACGGGACATCCGTGTCGCTCGGTGCCGCCTGTCGTTCTTTCCGCGATCGATGAATGACGTGTGAGTCAGCTGGGTGTAAATGAAATATACAAGTATAATATGCTATGTTATATTGCTGGCGGCCTTTCTGGCGCGTTCGGCGGAGGCGGAACTTCCGGTGTATCTCGGGGATTCCCACGGGGGGACCCTGTATTTTCTCGTCAGGGAACTTGCGCCCGGAGCCTCCTGCACGCTCCTGCTGTTCGATGCGCACGACGATGCGACGGCCATCTACCAATCTGACCGGCTGAGAAACGACCTGCGGGTGGCCGAGGCTGCCGGGACGACGGAGCGTCTGCTCGCCCGCTGGCGGCAGCTCGGGGCCATCCAGTGTTACAACTGGCTCGAGCCGCTGATGCCGGACAGGATCGGCAGGGTCGTCTGGGTCGCGGCGGAACGTCTCGGTCCTGAGCGGAAGCGCGAGCTGGAGAACGTGGCGGATGCGCGGCTGGATCTCTTCCAGGAGACTGGGATGCGGTCGTGCGGCACCCTCGCGCCGCGGCTCGAGGTGGTGAGCCGTGAGGATCTGGTTGGGGAGCCGGTTCGCGCGGAAGGGTGGGGGGATCTCATCGTCTCGATCGACCTCGATTTCTTCGCGGAGGTGCCGGATGAGCTGCTCGAGACTGCCGTCTCGGACGTCTGGCGGATGGTCATGACGCTTCCCCGGCTGAAAGCGGTGAGTTTCGCCGTTTCCTCCCCTTGGCTGCGCGATCGGGAGCAGGCCGATCATCTAGCCAGTCTTGCCCTGTCCTGTGCAGCCGGTGTCGCCAGTGCCGTGATACGGTTCGAACCCTTCATCGATCTGGGGCCGGACCGGTCGAACCGGGCAAAGGACCTGGTTGCCGCCGGCCGCCCGGTTCCGGTCCTTGAGCTCGGCACAGCAACGCCGCGGCTCATGCGGCAGCTTGTCGAGCTTGAGCCCCGCATACAGACCGGGTTCCAGCCGGGACGCCTGCGCCAGTTGATCGCCAGATGGCGAAGCGGGGCCCAGCCGAAGTGACCCTGGCTTGGGGGAACCGAAAGAAAGTCCCGAGAATATATAATATGTAAACAATCGGATTTCTTCGCCGGTACCTATCACATCGTTCAGGCTGGTTCGCGAATCACCCAGAACGAGGTAGCCCGGTATCATCAGTCAGAATAGGCGTTTTCTGTGACATCGGCGGATGAGCCGCCATTCGGCGATGGATCGAATTTGACTCGAACGAGGGAAATGCGATATTTTCATCCTGCCTTGGCGCGCGAAAGCGCCGCCGGTGTTTCACCGGCACTGGAACGCTAAAAGTAGCTTCAAATTCGGATTCAGATTGCTTCGCAATCTGCGCAAGGCATGAATGGGCGCGGGAAACCGCGCCCATCTTCATCATCCAGGGGAGGATCGATCGTGAGCATCACCGGCTGGTTTGCGAAAATTTTCGGTATCACGTCGAAGAGCGAGCGCGACGTACGACGCGGACCGGAATACGATGTGCGCGAGCTTGCCAGGCGGCTGGGCGTCGATGAGGAGTCGCTGCGCGGGATCGAGCCGGCATACCGGCAGATTCGGGTGAAAAAACCACGCGGCGGCATTCGGCTGCTTCACGAGCCATCGCCGGCCCTCAAAGGTATCCAGCGGTGCATCCTGCACCGCCTGCTCAACAGACTCGCGGTTCATGAAGCGGCTCATGGATTCCAGAAAGGCCGGTCGATTGTCACCCATGCCCAGCCGCATGCAAACCACGATCTCGTGATTCGTGCAGATCTGAAATCCTTTTTTCCCAGCACAAGAACGCGCCGGATCTGGGAGTTCTTCACATTCTGCGGCTGGTCAAATGAGGCGACGGAGCTTCTGACGAAGCTGCTGACCTGGGACAACGGGCTTCCCCAGGGGGCGCCGACGAGCCCGAGACTGGCAAATCTCGTGAATCACGCGATGGATGCGAGGCTTGCCGCGCTTGCGAAGGCGAGGGGAGGGCAATACACGCGATACGCCGACGACCTCACCTTCTCGTTCAACCGGTTGAACGATGTGAAGCCGGCCACTTTCCTGCGCGCCGTCGCATGCATCGCGAAGGAATACGGGTATGACCTCCACGGAAGAGAAAAGCTCGACGTGATGACCTACAAGACACGGCAGTATGTCACGGGCCTCGTCGTGAACGAAAAAGTGAACCTGCCCCGCAGCGTCCGAAAATGGCTCCGCGCCGTCGAACATCACCAGAAAACCGGCCGCCCTGCAACTCTTTCCAAGGAGCAGTTGAACGGCTGGAAGTCCCTTCAGCAGATGATCATCGACCAGCGCCGAATCCGCTGAGATATACAACAATACAGGGCGTCAGAAGCCAAAATTTGAATCTTTTACCCGGAATGAGCGCGGCCAATATAATAATATGATATATATAACAGAATAACGAGACACCCCCTGCTCCCATGTCTCACTTTGTTATGTGATAATAATCACAAACCAAGAGGGGAGCGAACGAGAAATGATCGTATGAACCGAGGACGAAGGGCGATCGTCGTACTGTTGCTGAGGTGTTTCGGACTCGGACGACGATGGAATGGCTCTGCTTCATCCCACGCTGACCGCAGAAGACCCACCGTTCAGCTCTGACATCAAGAAAACCCATCAGAGTTGGCTGACAACAGAAATTTTCGGGGGGTGCCGATCAGAGATCGTCGAGGTCGATCAGCTTGAGGAAGAGGCGGATCGGCAAGGGAAGTTGTGGCATGGTTCCGCCGTCGAGCGCGGCCTGAAGGGCAGCGGCGCCGTATTTCCCGGTCTCCTCGAGGAATTGCTGACCAAGCTCGGGGGTTGCCGCAGAGGGGGTTCCGGCATACCCGTCCTCGGAGCCGCGTTCCTTCCAGGAGAAATTGCCTTTCAGGGCTTCCCAGCGGAGATTGACGAGGCGTTGCGGAAGCTCCCGGGCGCGATCGGCCTGGACGAGTTCGGGATCGAGAAACAGCATCGCGGCCGTTTCCCGGATATCGCCGTGAAGCTCTGTGGCGGGCACGGTTCCGGCATCGTGCAGGAGGGAGGCGATCGTTTCGGGGGGGCTGAACCGGAAAGGGCCGAGCGGATCGCAGACCAGCATCCCGTCGAGATGGGCGAGATCGTCGCAGGCGGTGAGGACGGACTTGGTGGCTTCCGGTGATGTGCTGAGATGGATGAAGGCAAGCCGGCGGAAGCCGTCCCGGTGGAAGGCGGCGCCGATCTCATACAGCATCTCGGAGACGACGCGCGGGCTGACGGTGAGAGCGCCGGGAAGGCCCATCGAAGCCTGGCATGACAGATACGGGAAAACCGGCGCGACGAGGTATTTGCGTCCAGACGCTTTGAGGCGCTGGCCGATCTCGAAGGCGACAGCCTCGGCAATGAAGGCTTTGGTTCCGAGCGGGAGATGCGGCCCATGCGGCTCGGTCGAGCCGCATGGCACGAGAACGACGGTTTGATCGCGGTCGAACGTTGCTGCTTCGGTGTTCGTAAGGGTGTTCAGATTCACGTGGGATCCTCTCGGGGGACGTGGTTGAGATGAACTTGTCTTGATTCGAACTCGAGATGCTGTACCTCGACGATGAGTTGGCGGATCAACTCGGCGATGAGAACAGGGTCTGGTTCATTACGGGCTTTGATCAGGATGGCGCCGGAAAGGGAAACGACGGAATCGAGCCGGAGGTTTGAGGCGGCCGAGCGGATCCGATAACAGAGGGCCGAGAGTTCCTTGAAATCGTGCTTGGCGAGGCTGTTCTGGAGCTGGGGCATCTTGGTGTGAAAATCGGCGATCACTTCCCGGGCGCGGTCGAGATACTCGGATTCGCTGGCAATGCCGAGCATGGCCAGGAGCTCCGGGCTGGGTTCGACAGCATGGGCATGGGATCCTCGTGTGATCATCTATGGGGCAAAAGTATACGGCACATCTTGTCCGGGGACAAGCCACCGGGTTCGCGTTCGCCCTGCCCCTCAAAAGTGATAACGTCTGATAATATATATTATGTAAACACCATCGGAAATGCCGGTGGCTGGGGTGTTTCGGGATTCCGGCGGGAGGCGTCTGGCGGCGGGGTCCGGGTGAAGAACGTGGGAAAAATGCTGGATTACCGGGGCTTGGAGTGATATAGGAATGGTGTTCCATGACGTGTTGCCTCTGAAAATCCTGCCTGATCAAGGAGAAGAACGATGAAGATCGTCAGCATGAAGTGCATGTTGTGCGGGGCCGAGTTCCCGCCCGCCCCTGACCGGTATGTCTGTGATAAATGCGGTACCGACGGCATTCTCGACATCCTCTACGAGTATCCGAAGATGCCTGATTACGCCGATCGACTCAAAAAAAACCCGCTCAACAGCCTCTGGCGGTATCGCGATCTCCTTCCCCTTGCAAAAGACACCCCGATCTCCCCGCTCGAAGTCGGAATGACACCGTTTTACCGGTCCCCCAGGCTCGAAAAGCAATACAACATCGCCAAGGTTTACATAAAAGATGACGGCAGGAATCCGACAGCCTCCCTCAAGGACCGCGCCAGCGCCATCGGCGTCTCGAAAGCCATCGAGGCTGGTGCGAAGGCGATCTGCGCGGCTTCCACCGGCAACGCGGCCAGTTCCCTCGCTGGCTTTGCCGCTTCCCTCGGGATAAAGACCTACATCTTTGTTCCCAAGCGCGCCCCCAAGGCGAAAGTGACGCAGCTGCTCGTCTACGGAGCGAACACGATCATCGTCGACGACTCGTATGACAAGGCGTTCGAGCTCTCCGTCGAGGCGACGAAACGGTTCGGCTTCTACAGCCGAAACTGCGCCTACAACCCCTACCTCGTCGAAGGTAAGAAGACCGTCGCTTACGAGATCTGGGAGCAGAACGGCTTCACCGTGCCCGACCGCGTCTACGTCTCGATTGGAGATGGCTGCATCACCTCGGGCATTTACAAGGGCTTTTATGATCTGCGTCAGATTGGCGCCATCGAGAAGCTGCCTCGCATCATCGGGGTCCAGGCCGCAGGCTGTAACCCTGTAGAAGTCGCACTCAAGACCGGCACCTTCACCCCGCAGAACGGGAACACGATTGCCGATTCGATCGCTGTCGGCGTCCCGCGCAACCGTCTCAAGGCCCTGCGTGGACTGAAAGAGTCGAAAGGCGACTGCATCTCTGTTACCGATGACGAGATCCGCGCTGCCCTTGTCGACCTGCCGCGCACGACCGCCGTGTTCGGCGAGCCAGCAGCCGTCACAGCCTTCGCGGGCTTCAGGAAAGATGCTGCGGCTGGCCGGATCGGCCAGAACGAGACCGCCGTCGTGCTCATCACCGGAAACGGCCTCAAGGATATCGAGTCGGCCATTTCCGTCTGCCAGCTCCCAGCTCCGACTGCGCCGAACATGCAGGCCGTCGAGGAGACGATTCGAAAACTTTCATGAGACACTCGGCGTTCTAGAAGAGCGTTCTTGCGTCTTGCCAAGGGCTACAGGGGGGAGTATACTCCCCCCTGTTTTTATCCCCCCATCTGCACGGGAGAA
Source organism: Candidatus Ozemibacteraceae bacterium (assembly GCA_036567845.1). Lineage (GTDB taxonomy): Bacteria > Muiribacteriota > Ozemobacteria > Ozemobacterales > Ozemobacteraceae > MWAR01. The sequence continues at coordinate 7,470 of DATCTT010000358.1, forward strand.
GAGAACGACGTGGCTCAGATCATCGATGGAAGCGCCCTTTCGAAGAAGATCCGCGAGGAGATCCGGCGGGATGTCGAGGCTATGGTGGCCCGCGGTGAGCAGGTGCCTGGCCTCGCCGTCGTCCTCGTCGGGGAAGATCCCGCGTCGAGTGTTTATGTAAACCAGAAGGGGCGGGCCTGTGAAACGGCCGGCTTCCTCTCCCGCGAAATCAAGCTTCCGGCCACGACGGCACAGGAAGACCTGATAGCGATGATCCGCGATCTGAACCGGGATCCGGCGATCCACGGCATCCTCGTCCAGCTTCCGCTTCCGAAGCATATCGACGAAGCCGCCGCCATCGAGGCGATCGATCCCGCCAAAGACGTCGACGGGTTCCATCCCATCAATACCGGCCGCCTGGCGATCGGAACCGACTGCCTCATGCCTTGCACCCCGCTCGGCGTGATCGAGATGCTCCGTCATGCCGGCATCAACCCCGCCGGGAAGCGCGCCCTCGTCGTCGGCCGCAGCAACATCGTCGGCAAGCCCCTTGCGGCGATGCTGCTCAAGCTGAACGCCACCGTCACCATCGCCCATTCGAAGACGGCGAATCTCCAGGAAGAGGTCGGCCGGGCCGACATCCTCTGCGCGGCCGTTGGAAAGCCCGCCTGCATTCCCGGTTCCTGGGTCAAGCCCGGCGCCGTCGTCCTCGACGTTGGCACGAACGCGGTGCCCAACCCTGACAAGCCCGGCACCACGAAGCTGGTCGGCGATGTCGAGTTCGGGCCGGCCGCCGAGCGCGCATCCTTCATCACCCCCGTTCCCGGCGGCGTCGGTCCCATGACGATCGCGATGCTTCTGGCGAACACTCTCAAAGCTCGCAACGCCCTTCACGCCGCAACCGGATCATGAGGATGCCTTCGCGAAACTCCCGGGGGGACCTCTTATCCGGGTGAGAAGAATATAACAAGTGCTATATAAAGCCGGAAGCGTGTTGGTGCACGGCCGGCGCAGAAAAAGAAAAGAACGACAACAAGGAACGAATAGGAGACATGACCATGGATCAGGACGTGCTTCTGATGACCCCGGGGCCCGTGCAGCTCGACTCGGAGATTCTTCTTGCGGGTGCCCGTCCCCTGCGCCACCACCGGACGACGGACTTTTCACCCCTCTACACCGACTGTGTCAGCCGTCTCAAGAAACTCTTCAAGACGAAGGGCGAATTGTATCTCACGCTATCTTCTGGCACCGGTGTCATGGAGACGGCGATCGCAAACATGTTCAACCCGGGTGAGACGATCCTGACCGTAGAGACCGGCTCTTTCGGAGAGCGGTTCACCCAGATAGCGAAGGCCTTCAAACTCAACGTCATTCCGCTGAAATACCCGTGGGGCCACCGCGCCCGGGTCGAGGACATCCGTCGTATGCTCGATGAGCACCCCGCGATCTCGGGCGTCACCGTCACGTTCAATGAGACCTCGACCGGCGTCCACAACGACCTGAAGGCGATCGGCGCCTTGCTCCACGAGCGTGACAAGCTGTTCATCACCGACGGTGTCTCGGGCATCGGCGCCCTGCCCTTCGACATGGACGGCTGGCACGTCGATGTGGCCCTCTCGGCTTCCCAGAAGGGCCTCCTGACGCCTCCCGGCGTCGGCATGGTCGCCCTCTCGAAGAAGGCGATGGCCAAGCTCGAGAAGGTTGATTGCCACGGCTTCTATTTCGATCTCAAGCACTATAAGAAGAACCAGGAGCTCGCGATTCCCGCCTACCCCTGGACACCGGCGATCTCCGTGATGTACCAGCTCCAGGCCGCCCTCGACAAGATCGAGCGCGCCGGCCTCGACAACGTCATCGCACGGTATCACCGGCTCGCCGAGGGGCTCCGCCTCGCGGTCGAGGCGATGGGCCTGACTCTCTTCACCCAGCCTGACGCACGCTCCGACGTGCTCACCGTGATCAACGCCCCCGCCGGCATTCACCCCAAGAAGATCGTGAGCGAGATCCGCGACAACTTCGGCGTGCTCATCGCAGGCGGCCAGGGCGAGATCGCCGACAAGGTATTCCGCATCACGACGATCGGCACGATCTCCGAGCGCGAAGTCATCGCGACGGTCGGGCTGCTCGAGATCGCCCTGAAGCGGCTCGGGTTCCTGAAGGATATCGGCGCGGGCACGAAAGCCCTGCTGTCCTATTTCGCGCGATGAACCCGGATCAACAGACCCATCAGGTCAGGATCGAACTGGCTCCCAACGTCAGGCCATTCCCGGAGCTGGCGGTCGGTCTCGGATTGCATTCTTCTGATCTCGAGATGTTCGGGCCTGACAAGGCGAAGATCGCCCATGGGGTGTACGAGCGGCTCTCGAGACGCCGCGACGGCAAGCTTGTCCTGGTGACGGCGATGACTCCGACGCCTTCGGGCGAGGGCAAGACGACAATGACGATCGGTCTTGCCGATGCGCTCCGGCATATCGGCCGCAGGTCCGTCATCTGCCTGCGCGAACCCTCGATGGGCCCTGTCTTCGGCGTCAAGGGCGGCGCAGCCGGCGGAGGCCGGGCGGTGCTCCACCCGATGACCGATATCAACCTCCATTTCACGGGCGACATGCACGCCGTCTCGTCGGCGCATAACCTGCTCGCGGCGCTGATCGATAACCACCTCACGCAGGGGAACGCCCTCGGCCTCGACCCGCGCCGCATCCAGTTCCGCCGCGTGATGGACATGAACGAGAGGGCCCTGCGCACGGTCGTGACGGGCCTCGGCGGCCCCGCAAACGGCTGGGTGCGTGAGACCGGCTTCGATATCACGGCTGCCTCCGAAGTCATGGCGATTCTTTGCCTCGCCTCCGACATCAACGATCTCAAGAAACGGCTGGGAAGCATCCTGATCGGCTTCACCCTGGCCGGCGCCCCCGTGTTCGCCCGTGACCTGAGCGCCCAGGGCGCCATGGCGGCCGTTCTTCGCGATGCCATCAAGCCGAACCTCGTCCAGACCGCTGAAGGCACCCCCGCGTTTGTTCACGGCGGCCCGTTCGCGAACATCGCGCATGGCTGCAACAGCCTGGCTGCGACCCGGCTCGCGCTCAAGCTCGGCGACGTGGTCATTACCGAGGCCGGCTTCGCGACCGAGCTGGGGGCCGAAAAGTTCTTCGACATCAAGTGCCGCACCGCCGGCCTGAAGCCGCAGGCAGTCGTGATCGTCGCGACGGTGCGCGCACTGAAGTTCCACGGTGGTGTGGCGAAGGCCGACCTGACGCGCGAGCATATGACTGAGCTGAGCCGCGGCTTCGAGAACCTGGTCAAGCATATCGAGAACATCCGCATGTTCAACCTGCCCTCGATTGTCGTTATCAACAAGTTCCCAGACGACACGGAGGAGGAGATCGCTTGGGTGCGCAGGGCCGTCGAGGAGGCGGGCGGCATCGCGGCCGTTTCCACGGCCTGGAGAGAAGGTGGCACGGGAAGCATCGAGCTCGCCGAAAAGCTTCTCCAACTCCTGAATAAAGGGGAAAACGCCTTCCAGCCGTTGTACCCGCTCGAGATGCCGCTGGCCGAAAAAATCAACCTGATCGCGCGAAGCTGTTACGGCGCGGCGGCGGTCGAGATCCTGGAGCCGGCGAGAAAGGCTTTGGCCCAGTTTGAGCAGATGGGATGCGGAGCACTTCCCGTCTGCATGGCGAAGACGCAGCACTCGCTGACTGATGTGCCGTCGATGTATGGAAGACCACGCGGTTTCAAGGTGACCGTGCGCGAGGCGCGGCTCTCTTCCGGTGCCGGCTTCGTCGTCGCCATGGCCGGCGAGATCATGACGATGCCGGGGTTGCCGAAAAAACCCGCGGCTGAGAATATCGATGTGGATACCACGGGCCGGATCACCGGCCTGTTCTGAACCCGCAAGGAGGGAAGGATGAACAAGACCCCGTTGTGTTCCGTTCATGAGGCTCTGGGAGCCCGGATGATCGATTTCGGCGGCTGGTACATGCCCGTCCAGTACTCTTCGATTCTTGAAGAGCATGAGACCGTGCGCACGAAGGCCGGCCTGTTCGATCTGTTCCACATGGGGGAGTTTTGGTTGGCCGGCCCCGACGCGATGGCGAACGTGCAGAAGATCGTCTGCCAGGACATCGAGGCGCTTTCCGACCGTCAGATTGCGTACACCCCGATGTGCCGGCCAGATGGCTCGATTGTCGACGATCTGCTGGTCTATCGGTGGAACCCGGAGAAGTTCCTTCTCGTCGTGAACGCAGCGAACATCGACAAGGATTTCGCCTGGATCCAGTCGCAGCTTAGCGGCGACGTCCAGTTCGAGAACCACTCGAGCTTCACCGGCCTGATCGCGATCCAGGGCCCGAAAGCGCAGGAGATCCTCCAAAAGCTGACCCGACAGAACCTCAAGGCGATCAAGTTCTACTGGTTCACCGACGGAAAGGTCAACAACATTCCGACGATCATCAGCCGCACCGGCTACACCGGTGAGGACGGCTTCGAGCTGTATTTCCCAGCCGAGCGGAGCGCCGAGATGTGGCAGGCCCTGATGGAAGCCGGCAAGGATCTGGGAATCAAGCCGATCGGCTTGGGCGCGCGCGACACGCTGCGGCTCGAGGCCCGGTTGATGCTGTATGGCAACGACATCCATGACGGCACGACCCCGATCGAGGCGAATCTCGACTGGACCGTGAAGTTCGCCAAGGGCAGCTTCACCGGCAGCGACGTCATGAAGGCACAGAAGGCGAACGGCACCGAAAAGACGCTGGTCGGTTTCGAGATGGGCAAGGGCCCGGCCCCGCGCCACGGCTACCCCGTGCTCCACAAGGGCAAAAAGGTCGGCGAGGTCACCTCGGGAACGATGTCCCCCACCCTGAAGAAGAACATCGGCCTGGCCTACGTGCCCCCTTCGCTGAAGGCCGTCGGCTCGACGTTCGACATCGAAGTGCGCGGCAAGCCGGTTCCCGCGACCGTCATTCCCACCCCGTTCTATCAGCGCCCCAAAGCGTGAGCCAATCATAGAAGGAGCTATACATGAGTCTGCTGGAAAAGATCGATCCGAAAATCGCGGAAATCATCGGCAGGGAACGCCGGCGCCAGATGAGCCAGATCGAGCTGATCGCTTCCGAGAACTTCGTCTCGGAAGCGGTGCTCGAAGCCCTTGGCTCGGTTCTCACCAATAAATACGCCGAAGGGTATCCGTCCAAGCGCTACTACGGCGGCTGCGAAGTCGTCGACGAGGCCGAGGATCTGGCCCGGGACCGCGCGAAGCAGCTGTTCGGCGCCGAGCACGTGAACGTCCAGCCCCACTCGGGCAGCCAGGCAAACATGGCTGTGTATCTGACCGTCCTGAAGCCGGGCGATACGTATCTGGGCATGAACCTCCAGAACGGCGGTCATCTCACGCATGGCAGCCCCGTCAACTTCAGCGGCCTGATCTACAAGGTCGTTCCCTACGGCGTTGATGATCGTACCGAGACGATCGACTACGACGCCCTCGAAAAGCTCGCCCTCGAACACAAGCCCAAGATGATCATGGCCGGCGCCTCGGCGTATCCGCGCATCATCGACTTCGCGCGGTTCCGCGCGATCTGCGACAAGGTCGATGCGGTGCTGTGCGTCGACATGGCCCACATTGCCGGTCTCGTGGCGGCCGGCCTCCATCCGAGCCCGGTGCCCTACGCCGACTTCGTCACGACGACGACCCACAAGACCTTGCGCGGGCCCCGCGGCGGCATGGTTCTGTGCCGGGAAAAATGGGCGAAGCAGCTCGACAAGTCGATCTTCCCCGGCCTCCAGGGCGGCCCGCTGATGCATGCCGTGGCGGCCAAGGCCGTCTCGTTCCAGGAGGCGCTGAGCCCCGCGTTCAAGGCCTACCAGCAGAAGATCCTCGACAACGCCCAGGCGCTCGCCAAGGGGCTCCAGGCGCACGGCTTCCGGCTCGTGTCAGGCGGCACCGACAACCACCTGATGCTCGTCGACGTCCGGAACAAGAATGTGACGGGCAAACTTGCCGAGAAGGCTCTCGACCTCGCTGGGATCACGGTCAACAAGAACACGATCCCCAACGACCCGCAGTCGCCGTTCGTCACGTCCGGCGTGCGTATCGGGACCCCCGCGGTCACGACTCGCGGCATGACCCCCGAGGTGATGAAGGACATTGCGGCGCTGATCGACCAGGCGCTGTCGCGGCCCGAAGACGAGGCGAACCTCAAGGCCGTCCGGGAAAAGGTCCAGAAGATCTGCGACCGCTTCCCCTACTATCGCCTGTGATGTTCAAAACCGTTCATCACAGAGGACACAATGTGCACAGAGGATTCACAGAGATTTCGGAGAAAACTCTGTGAATCCTGCGTGTTCTCAGTGATTCAGCGGTTGTGGCATATCCGCCTGGCCTGTTCGAAGGAGAGCGGAAGCGTGAAGATTATGGTAGAATTCCGGCGGCGGGCTGCCGCTTTCCGCCGGTGTTCATAATATTTGTAGTTGAATACTATCAAACAGGAGCAGAGTCATGAATCCTCCCAACCTGAAGTACACCAAGGAACACGAGTGGGCACGCATCGAGGGCAAGAAGGCCGTGATCGGCATCACCGAGTATGCCGCACACCAACTCGGCGATGTCGTCTTTGTTGACATGCCCCTCGTCGGCACCAAGCTCGAGAAGGGCAAGACGTTTGGCGTGGTCGAGTCGGTCAAGACGGTTTCCGACATCTTCGCCCCCCTCAGCGGCAAGGTCACGAAGAAGAACGACGAGCTCGATGCCGAGCCGGCCAACGTCAACACCGACCCCTACGGCAAGGGCTGGATCCTCGAGATCGAGCTGAGCAATCCTGCCGAAGCCGATGAGATGATGGACGCGGCGGCATACGAGAAACATTGCGAGACCTGCGGCCACTGACCGGTCGCGAGCCAGCCTGAACCAGCAAGACACGGGTCTTGAGGAGAAACTGGTACCATGAGTAGCTATCTGCCTCACACACAGGCGGAAGTCAAGGCGATGCTCGAGGCGATCGGCGTCAAGAGCATCGACGATCTGTTCTCGGAAATTCCGGCCGGACTTCGGCTGAACCGGCCGCTCGACCTGCCCGACGGGTTGAGCGAGGCGGAAGTGGTCGACGAGATGAACGATTTGGCCCAGATGAACTATGGCGCCAACGAGCTGCTGTGCTTTCTCGGCGCTGGCATCTACGACCATTATATTCCGTCTGCGATCAATCATCTGCTGCTGCGCGGCGACTTTTTCACGGCCTACACGCCCTACCAGGCCGAGATCTCGCAGGGGACCCTCCAGGCAATCTACGAGTATCAGAGCCTGCTGTGCGGCCTGACCGGCATGGATGTGTCGAACGCCTCGATGTACGAGGCCGGGACCGCCCTGGTCGAGGCTCTCAACATGGCGAAGGCGCAGACCGGCCGGACGCGGGTCGTGATCCCCGAAACGGTGCACCCGGAATACCGGCGCGTCGTGAAGACGATCAACGCCCAGATGGGTATCGAGATCGTCACCGTCCCGTTCGAGGATGGGGTAACCGACATGGCGAAATTGGCCGAGGTCGTGGACGACTCGACAGCGGCCGTTGTGGCGGGGTATCCGAACTTCTTCGGCTCGGTCGAAGATCTCGAAGCGCTCGCGAACGTCGCCCACAACGTGGGCGCGCTGCTCGTGGTGACCGCCGACCCGCTGTCGCTGGGCCTGTTGACGGCTCCGGGCGACCTGGGCGCCGACATCGTGTGCGGCGAAGGCCAGTCGCTGGGCATTCCGATGAGCTTTGGAGGTCCGTCGTTGGGCTTCATGGCTTGTAAGGAAGCGCTGCTGCGCAAGGTTCCGGGCCGGATCACCGGGGCGACCGTCGATAAAACGGGCCGCCGGGGCTTCGTTCTGACCCTCCAGGCGCGCGAACAACATATCCGTCGCGAGAAGGCTGGCAGCAATATCTGCTCGAATCAGGCGCTGATGGCTCTGAACGCAACGATCTACATGAGTCTGCTCGGCCGTGACGGCATCCGGGATGTCGCAAACCAGAGCTTCCAGAAGGCGCATCACCTGAAGAAGGAACTGGCCGCCCGCGTGCCGGCCGTCTCGTTCCCCTTCGCGGCCCCGTTCATGAACGAGTTCGTGATCAAGGTGCCGAACGCGAAGCGGCTGCTCCTCAAAATGGCGAAGCAGGGCGTGCTCGGTGGCGTCGCCCTTGAGCGGTGGTTCCCCTCACTGAAGGATCATCTCCTCGTCGCGGTCACTGAAAAGCGCACCGCGGAAGATCTCGATTATTATTGCGAACTGCTCGGAGGGCTGACGTCATGACCGAACCTCTGATCTTCGAACTCTCCGCCGATGGGCGGCGCGGTTACACGCTTCCGAAACTCGATGTCCCCGAGATCGACCCGGCCGATCACATTCCCTCAAAGATGCTCCGCCGCGAGATCCCCCTCCCCTCGCTTTCCGAGGTGGACGTTGTGCGGCACTTCACGCGGCTGTCTCGCCTGAACCACGCGGTCGATGTCGGCTTCTACCCGCTCGGCTCGTGCACGATGAAATACAACCCCAAGGTGAACGAGGACATGGCGCGGCTGCCCGGCTTCGCGGCCATCCACCCCTACCAGCCTGAGGAGACGATCCAGGGTGCCCTCGCCCTTCTGCACAACCTCGAGCACGCCCTGGCCGAGATCTGCGGGATGGATGCGTTCACCCTGCAGCCAGCGGCTGGAGCTCACGGCGAGCTGACGGGCCTCCTCATCATCAAGGCGTATCACCGCAAGAAGAAAAACGCCCGAACGAAGACCAAGATCCTGATTCCCGACGCGGGTCACGGCACGAACCCGGCCTCAGCGGCGATGCTTGGCTTCGAGGTCGTCAACCTCAAGACCTCGTCCCGCGGCGGCATCGATCTTGATGACCTGCGCGCCAAGGCGACGCCCGAAGTGGCAGGCCTGATGCTGACCAATCCCAACACCCTCGGCCTGTTCGACGAGAACCTGACCGAGATCGCAAAAATAGTTCATGGTGTAGATGGCCTGCTTTACTACGATGGCGCAAACCTCAACGCGATCATGGGCTGGTCGCGGCCCGGCGACATGGGCTTCGACATTGTCCATGTCAATCTGCACAAAACCTTCTCGACCCCGCACGGTGGCGGCGGCCCAGGCTCTGGCCCGGTCGGCGTCAAGGCGCATCTTGCTGGGTTCCTGCCCAGCCCGCGCATCTCGTTCGACGGCAAGAAGTTCAAGGTCACGGACAAGCACGCCGACTCGATCGGCCCGGTCCGGACGTTCCTGGGCAGTTTTGGCGTCCTGGTGCGCGCTTACACGTATATCCTCACGCTGGGCGCCGAGGGGCTGAAGGATGCCAGCTCATACGCCGTGCTGAATGCGAACTACATGATGCGGCGGCTGCAGAAGACATACAAGCTTGCCTACGACCGCACCTGCAAGCACGAGTTTGTGCTGTCGGGCAAGCCGTTCGCAGAAAAGGGCGTGAAGACACTCGACATCGCCAAGCGACTGCTCGACTACGGATACCACGCTCCGACCGTCTATTTCCCGCTCATCGTCGAGGAAGCGATCATGATCGAGCCGACCGAGACTGAAAGCAAGCAGACGATGGACGAGTTCATTGCGGTCATGGAAAAGATCGCCGCGGAAGCGATGACGGACCCCGAGAAGGTCAAGGGCGCGCCCTACAACACGCCAGTGACCCGCCTGGACGAGGCGCTTGCCGCCCGCAAACCCGACATCAACTTCTTCAAGCGGCGTCCCTGACGTGAGTCGGGATGGCATGAACGTAACCCTCCCGCAGACGGCCTTTGGCCTTCTGCGGGAGGTTTTGTACGAGCTCAAGAATGCCCCGGGCGCCGAGATCTGGCTCGTGGGCGGGGCTGTGCGCGACCTCGTGCTGGGCGCGACCGATATTGTCGACTGCGATCTGGCCGTCTCGGTGTCCTTCACAGCCCAGGCGAACACCTATGCCCGTAACAAGAAAAGCGGCTTCGTGATGCTCGACGAGGACCACGAGGTCGCCCGGATCGTCCGCTCGATCGAGGGCCAATCGTTCACCGTCGACATCGCTCGATTCCGGGCCGAGGGGATCGACGGGGATTTGCGCGGCCGGGACTTCACGATCAACGCGATGGCCGTGCGGGTTGCGTGGCCGCTGCTCGACCCGGTTCTGCCTCTGTATGATCCGCTTGGAGGCCGTGAGGCGCTCGTGGAAAAGCGGCTGCGGATGTGCGCGCCGACGGCATTTCAGGATGATCCGCTGCGCGTGATGAGGGCGTTCCGGTTCGGGGCCGGCCTCGGCATGTGCTTCGACGAGGAGCTGACCGAAGCGATCCGGCGGGATGCACCTCTGCTGGCGGGTGTTTCCGGCGAGCGAATCCGGGACGAGCTGTTCAAGATGCTTGCGACGCGAGAGAGCGCGACCTGGATCGAGACGATGTCGAAACTCGGCGTGCTTGCGCAGATCCTTCCCGAATTGGAAGCGGCCCGGGGCGTCAGTCAGAATGGCTGGCACCATCTCGACGTGTTCGACCACACGATCGAGGCGCTGCGCCGGTTCGAGGCGCTCCTCGACCGCAAAGACGCGGCGGTCGAGGGCTGGAAGAAGTTCCAGGCGTATCTCGACGAGCCCATATCGGGGAACCGCACCTTCCGGCAGGTGTTCAAGTTTGCCTGTCTGCTGCATGATATCGGCAAGCCCGCCTGCCGCCGGGAGCGCGAGAATGACGGCCGGATCGTCTTCCATGGACACGAGATGGAAGGCGTGCGGCTGTGCAGAAACGTCGCCGAGCGATTTCGCCTCTCGACGGCCGAGCTCAACTTCCTGATGAACGTGGTGAAAAACCACATGCGCCCCGGGGTGATCCTGCAGGAGGGGCTGTCTGACCGCCGACTGTTCCGCTACTACACGGAAACCGGCCGCGACGGCGTAGGCATCGCCCTGATGTCCCTGGCCGACCGGCTCGCCGCGCAGGGCCCCGAGAGCCAGGACGACATGGCCATGTTCGAGAAGGGCATCGAGAGCATCATGTCCGACTTTTACCGGCAGATGGAGTATGCGAAACAGGCGCCGCTGATCAATGGCACCGACCTGATGACGCACTTTCGCCTCCAGCCTGGCCCGAAGTTCCGGGAGGTCCTCGACGCCGTCCGGGAGGCCCAGCACCTCGGCCAGGTGCGCGACCGGAACGCCGCCCTGCTGTTCGCCGGCCGCCTGCTGAGTGGGCGCCCAAGTGATAGTGATCAATAATAAACAATATATAGTATGTGAGGTGTATCAATGAAGACTGAGATGATGATGAAAAAGGTCTTTGCCGTCGCCGGCCTGGTTGCGGCTCTTGCGGTGACTGGCATGCCTGCGCATGCCGCCTGTGATGCCGATGGCGCCTGCGGCGTGCCCGGGGAGACGGGGCCGGTCGTGGCGGTCGCGATTCCCGGCGATACGGTGTGCGACACGTCGGGGGCCGCCGTCACCGGCGCGGTGGACGAGCTGGTGAAGCGGGGCCTGATCTCCGAGGCCGTGCGGGTCATTGACGAGTCGGCCGAAGTGCAGCGCCGTCAGCACGCCGGGACCCCCTACTCGGTTGGACCGCTTGTCTGGGCGGCACGTCTGATGCGCGATATGGACCGTCCCCTTTCGGCCCTCGTCCGATACCGCTCGATCCTTGGCCGGCTGGAAGCGCACCCGGATCCGGCCTGGTCGGCGATCGTCCTTGAGGACATCGGTGGCATCCTGGCCTCGCTCGGCCGGAATCAGCAGGCCTATGCGTCGTATGCGGCCGCCATCGAGGCGTTTAGGGCCTCGGGCAATGTCGGGGCCGTGCGCCGCGTTTCCCTGAAGATGCCGGCTCTGCTCCAGTAAGCAGAGGTTTGGTCATGGGACTCGAATATGTCGTCCCCGTGCTCGCCGGGATCTGTCTCTCGGCCTGCACAGGGTTTCGGGCTTTCCTACCGCCGCTGCTGATCGGGATTGTCTACCGGTTTTTCCCGGGTTGGCTCCACATCGGCCAGGGCCTTGCTTTCCTCGCGCAGACGCCGGTTCTGGTCGCGCTCCTCGTGGCAGCCCTCGTCGAGGCGGCGGCCGACAAGATTCCGGTGGTCGACCACGCCCTCGATGCGATCGAGCTGCCCGTGAAAATGGCCCTCTCGGCCCTGGTGACCGTGACGATCCTGCCTGATGGCGATTTGAAGAGCATCTTCCTGCTGATCGCCCTGGTCCTCGGGCAGGGCGCCACCGTCTCGGTGCACGCCGGCAAAACCGGCCTGCGGGCGGCTTCGACGGTCACGACGGGCGGCATGGGGAACCCCCTGATCAGCTTTGTGGAAGGCGTGATCGCCGGCGTCGGAACCGTATTAGCCCTGGTCGTGCCGGTTCTGGCCGTTATTGCGATGGCCTGGGTCGTCTGGCGGAGTGTGCGATACCTGTTCGGCAGGCGTGGCGGCAACGAGGGCAAACTCGCCCAGACGGCCCCGTCGCTGACGTTCTACTGGTTTGTCAAACATATAAGTCACTTCATATTGACCGTCTATAACCGCCGCACAATCGAGGGGCTCGAACACGTGCCGGCGAAGCCGCCGTATCTCGTGGTGGCGAACCACGCATCGGTGCTTGATGGGCTGATACTTGGAAGCGCCCTTCCCCACCCCGTCTATATCATGGTGAAGAAAGAGGCGTTCGATACCCCGGTCATCGGCTGGTTCCTGCGAAAATCCCTTGCGTTCCCGGTCGACCGCGCGAAGCCCGATCCGACGACGATCAAGACCTGCCTCCGGGTGCTCGGAGATGGGAAGGTGCTTGGCATTTTCCCCGAGGGAACCCGCAATCCGCGCGGCCTGATCCGACCTTTCAAGCCTGGCGCGATCAAGTTCGCCGTCCGGCAGAAGGTGCCTGTGTTGCCCGCCTATATCGCGAACAACCACCTGCTCAACCCGAACGGATCGGTGGTTCCCCGCCCCGTCACGATCAAGGTGGGATTCGGCGAGCCGATCGACGTGCCGGGAATGCTGGCACAGGGCCACACCGAACAGGAGATCCAGGATCTCGTCTACGAGCGGGTGTGCGGGATCGGGAATCGCCTGATGGGCTGCGCCGTTCGCGACGACTCGGCCGAGGAATCCGAACGCGAAGGGAACGGCGGCCCGGTCCACGACTCCGCGACGCCGGCTTGACGCCATGACCCCTCCTCCCGCGTTTTCCACGGGGATTCCACCATGGGATGCCCCTTGCTGGCTGGTTCTCGACCAGCCTGCGCTGCTGGGGAACGTCCCCGCGACGGACGGAGCTGACTGGACCGTCGACCTTCGCTCGCCCCTTCTGGCCCGCGCCTGGAGGCTTCTCGCGCCTGAAATGAAACGGCGGGGGGGCTGGGGTTACCTCAGCCGGGGATTCCGCCTTACGGGGCCGGCGGCCGTCGCCGAAGAAGGCTGGGTGCGGCTGCTTGCCCCGCCCGCCTCCTCGGGAAGCATCGCCGAAGCGGTTCGGAACGGATTTTTCGTTACAATCGGCCAGATCTCCGAGGCGATCGTTGCCTCGAATGCGGCCCAGGCCTGCAATCGTCGCGTTTCCCTCCTGCTCCGCGTCCGGTCAGGGGAACTGATGGCCGACCCCGGGCCGACCGGCTGCATGTCGATGCTCGAGGCGTTGCCTGGCCTGGCCGCCGTCGATGTCGTGGGCTTCTGGCTCGATGAGCCCTTCGGCGGCCGGCAAGAGTGCGATCTGTTCATGCGCGCGGTCGGCCGCCTGCTGGGTGATATCCGCTCGCTCGTCCTTCTGGGAGCAGGCGCGGGGCCGGTGCCGGCGCGGATGAAGCCCGTGCCCCAGGTCGGCAGGGAGCTGTTTGGATACGCGAAGAAAGCGGCGGGACAGACTGGTGGCACGGCAACCCTGACGCTTGAGGGCTGGGCTTATCCCCTTCGGACGCGTGGCCACGGGCTGCTGGCGGGTGTGGATCTGGGGGCGGTGCATGGACTGCCGCGGCAGGCCCGTGGTCAGGTGGTCGTCAGCGGGGAAAGCGGCCGGATTGTCGCGATCGAGGACCGGCGCCTCGTTATCGAGCTGGCGCGCCGGCCGGTG
>DATCTT010000359.1:0-2985 GCA_036567845.1 Candidatus Ozemibacteraceae bacterium
CGGAGCCGCCATGACCGGGGTCGAGCACGATCGTGATACCTGCCAGCGGCAGGGGAAGCGAGGCCGCGCTGGCCCCGCACGCGGAGGCGAATACCGCCACACACAACACGAGCAAACTCATTCGCAGCTTGTTCATGTCCGGCATTCTATCATAACCCCCTCCCGCCTTCACAACCTGGATGGTGGGAGCCTTCGACAATCGAATACCGGAGTAGGGGGGGAGAGATTCCACAAAGGCGCGTCACCACGACGCAAAGGGAAAAGGGGGTGTTCTCCCTCTGTGACACTGTGGCTCTGGGGTGAAACGGTTCTTCCCGAAATCCTAAAATCGCATCCCGGCGGCTTCGGCGAATTTGCGGAACAGCTCCTGCTGCTCGTCGTCGAGCTTTTTGGGAATCTGCACCTCGATCCGGACATGCAAATCGCCGTTGCCCAGCCCCTGACCGCGAAGCCTCAGGGTGTCTCCGCTCTGCGTGCCGGCCGGTACCGTGAGAATCACATCCTCACCGCGCGGTGAGCGAAGCTTGATTTTGCTGCCCAGAACGGCCTGGGCTAGATTGATGGTGATCTCGGTATGAACGACGCTTCCTTTGAGTCGGAACGGGGCTTCATCCTCGATGCTGATGCGCAGCCGGAACGGTCCCGATGTCGTGTGAACTTTCAGAATCGCGCCGTCCTCGATGCCGGCCGGGATCGTGACCGCCTGAGAACCGCCGGGCATCCCCGACACCTGGATCTTCCCGCCGGTGCAGGCGATTCCCAGCGGAACCTTCAGGGTGGCGGAATTGTTCTCATACTCGCTCCCGCCAAACATATCGGAAAATCCGCCGAAACCGCCATCGAAGCCTCCGCGAAAGCCTCCGCGTCCGCCCATTACGCGTCTCAGAAGATCCTCGGCGGTTTCGAAATCCCCGTGGCCTCCTGGAAATCCGCCCCGGAATCCCCCCCCGAATCCGAATCCGCCACCGTCCTGCTCGAGGTCGTAGCGTTGACGGGATTCAGGATTCCCGAGCGTGTCATATGCCTCGGAAATCTCCTTGAACTTCTCTTCATCGCGCTTATTGCCCTTGTTCGCATCCGGGTGATGCTTCTTGGCGAGGGCTTTGAACGCTCTTTTGATTTCCTCCTGGCTGGCGTCTTTTTTCACCCCCAGGACATCATAAAAATTCTTTTTCGACATCGTCTGATTACCCCGTGTATTCCAATCAATTCATACCACAATTCGCGCCTGCATGCCAGTCGGTGGGTTATTACCGCAGGTCAGCCTCGAATGACGTAAATCCCTCCCATCACACAAAGAGGAGGATGGCAAAGTAGACCCTCGGACAATCCTCCATGCATACAATCAAGGGATTCCCATCACTTCGCCTCGGGGGCAGACTCCTGCCGGAAAACGTTCAGTCGGATGTCGAATCTTTGGCGGATTCGCAGGGACCCGCCCCTTCAAACTTCGATCTGAGGCAGAACGAGCGGGGCAATTCATCGTGGTATGAAGATTGCGTAATTTTCCCCAATCCAGAAAAACGGGAGCGACGACGAGTATGAAGAAGACCAGTGCCCTCCTGATCGCGATTTTTTCCCTGTTCATGATGGGTTCCGACTCGGCCCCGGCTGCCGACAGCAATGCCTGGTTCGATGCGACCCACTCCTTCCAGCCCCAGGTCGAAAAGCTCGTGAAAACGGTCAAACTTGAGACCCGCAGGGAAAACGCCCGCCGTCGCCGCGCTCCCGCCCCTGCCCCGAAACAGTATAAGGTCGGCGATGTCGAGACGTTCTGGACGAAAAATATCGCTGAAAATAAATTCGAGCAGACCCGCGCCGTCCTCAAGGCGATCGGCGAAAACTGCTACATCTTCGTCGAGGAAGGCAAGACCGTCGCCGATGCCGCGATCGCGAAGGTCCAGGCCTCGTTCGACAAGACCATCTACCCGACCGACACTGCCGCCTTCGGTTCGGAATGGAAGCCCGGCGTCGACGGCGACGAGCGCATCACCCTTTTGATGTTTGACATCAAGGACGGCTTCGACCCGAACGGGAACGCCGGCTATGTGGGCGGCTACTTCTTCGCCGGTGACGAGTTCCTCCAGTCCCAGATTCCGGCCGATGTCCCCGTCAAGAGCAATGAGCGCGAGATGTTCTACCTCGACATCAACCCGGCCGACCCGACCGAAGACCGGTACATGTCGATCGTCGCCCACGAGTTCCAGCACATGATCCACTTCATCCACGACCCGCGCGAGCGCTCGTGGGTCAACGAGTGCTGCTCCCAGATCGCCCCCTACCTGTGCGGCTTTGGCCACGCCGGCCAGATCAAGAGCTACATGCAGACCCCCGACAACAGCCTGACCGCCTGGTCCCAGGAACGCCCGGTCGCCAACTACGGCCAGGTCTATCTGTGGGGCTACTACCTGATGAATCGCTATCTGAAGAACGACGCCGACCGCCGCGCCTTCTTCAACAGCCTTGTGGCCGACGAAGCCCAGGGCATCGCCGGCTTCGACAAAGCGCTGAAGCAGTTCGGAACCGACTTCCGCTCCAGCTTCACCGAGTTCATGGTCGCCAACTTCATCAACAATCCCAAGCTCGACAAGGGCCAGTATGCCTATGACGAGACGCTCGCCAAACTTCGTCTCCCCGCCGCCGGCACGATCTCGGCACTCCCGGCTGAAATCAAGGACAAGGTCTACCTCTGGAGCGCCGATACCTACAAAGCCGACCTCGCGCAGCTGAACAAGTCCCTCACCATCGAGTTTTCCGGTCCTGCCGCCGATTTCGGAAACAAGAAGACCAACGGCTTCGTGGTTGCCGCCGTTCTTTCGAACAGCCGTGACGCCTCCGCCTCGAAAATCGAGTTCATGAACATTTCCGCCTCCAACGCAGGGAAGATCCTGGCCGGCTCGCTTGCCGTGCCTGCCGATGAAGCCTTCGACACGCTGAACGTGATCGTTCTGGCCCAGGCCCCCGAAGGCATCGCCGATGCCGACT
>DATCTT010000360.1:0-2906 GCA_036567845.1 Candidatus Ozemibacteraceae bacterium
GGCCCGGCAGTGAGGCCGCCGACAGGAAGCGCACGGCGGCGGTCCCGGAGGCGGCGACGATCAGCCGGCCGTCGACGACCAGTTCGCACCGGGTCGGGTCGATCCCCCGCTTCGACAGATCCGTCGGGTTGACGCGGATCACGGTGCCGGGCTCGATCGTGAGCGTGGTCAGAGCCGGCACCTCGATATCCCCACCCAGGTCGATGGGGCTCCACGCCTGCGCCCAGGTCACGCTCTGCTTCAGCGTGCCGGCCGGCAGAATCACGAGCTCGGCGGTGCGCGACGAGACGTTGCCGTCGAGATCGACCGCCTCGATCGCATACCGGGTGCGGACCCCAGGGTTCGGCTCGGAATCGACGAAGAACCGGTCGTTCGCATACATCATCTCTTCGGTCTGCCACAGCGTCAGCTGGTCGGCATTCTCGCCGCGCCAGATCCGGAACCCCTTCAGCGGATCCGCCCCGTCATACGACCAGGTGATCTTCGGCCCGTCCGCCGTCTGGACAACCGCTGCGGCGACGGGAACCGGGGGCGCGCCAGGCAGGTCGCCGGCCGGAAGCGTGGTGAACGTCGCGGTCTCGGTGATATACCGCCGGTCGTCGGCGGTTATCCCCTCGACGAAATACGTATAGACGATCCCCGGAACGGGCGGCCGGATGACGAACCGGTGATCCGTGCCCAGGCCGGTCGGCACCGTGCGGATCTGCGGCAGATGCGTTCCCTGGTAGACGAACGTGCATTTCATCGGTTCGGCCGGGAACACGTCGAACGTGACGGAATCGGCCTCGCGCTTGAATATACTGCATGCTATTTTTCCGTTCAGGGGTTCGAGCCGGAAGTTCACGTTGTCATAGACGAGCCCCGCATCGAGCGTCATCGTCAGCGAGGCAGGCTTGAATCCCTGCTTCGTCACGGTCAGCCGCTGGGAGCCGGCATCGAGCGAGGTGAAGGCATACCGGCCGTTCTCATCGGAAACCGCGGTGAACAGCGACCGGTGCGACGTGACCGTGGCATCGGCGAGGCGGTTGCCGGCCGTGTCGGTGATCGCCCCGGACACGACCCCCCGCTGGATCTTCTGCTCGTTCTCACAGCCGATCAGCCCGAACGCCAGCAGGACGATCAGACACGCGACGTACACCGCCGGCCCGGGGAGCCGGCGCCTGGAAGATTCCGGCGCAGATACGCCGCATCGCCCGGCCGGGCATTCGTCCGACATGGCGGCAGACGCCTCACAGCTCGTGGCCGTGCGGTGACGCAACGCCGCGGCAATCTGGCGGCGCCACGAGATGCGCGGCTGTTTCCGGCCGTGCGATCGTGTCTCCTCGTGTGGCATATCTCTCGAGATATCGGCTTCACGAGAAGAAAACATTACCCCTTACGGGTGACGATCGCCCGACTGGCTCAGAGATCTTCGGCAGCGTAGGGGAAGGGGCTTTGCCGAACCACCCTGGGCTGCGGCGGAAACACCTGAGCCAGATCGATCGTCAAACCGGGCAGCACCCCCACATCGATCCGGCCTTCGGCATCGAAATACAGCGGTTTGTCGAACGTCTTGTCGATTCCCAGGCGGAATACGGTCACAAGCCGGTCGGTGGGATGAACCAGCCAGAATTCCCTGGCACCGGCCCGTTCGTAGCGGCGCCGCTTGAGGATCGCATCCCGCGAGGACGTGGCGGGTGAGGAGACTTCGATCACCAGGTCGGGGGCTCCCCGGATCCTCTTCTCGCCGATCTTCTTCTCATCGCAAATGACGATCAGATCGGGCTGGACGACGGTGTCGACCTCTTCGTCCGGCTCATCTCCGGCTGGGATCAGAAGATCAATCGGGGCGGGAAACACCCGGCAGGGCGTTCCCCGGAGAAACGCGTGAAACTGGGTCCCAAGCTCGATGACGACACTCTGGTGGGCCGGCGTGGGCGCCGGAGTCATGGCATACGCCTCGCCGTCGACGATCTCCCAACGCTCCTCATCGGGCCACGTCAGGTAATCCGCATAGGTATACCGGCGATTCCGGGGCTGCAACAGCGTCATGAAACGACCTCTCCTCGTGAGCCTCTCTGATTCTACCAGTCCGCGCGAACGCCATCAACGCCGCAGGAACGAGAACCGGATCAGCGGTAGGAGGGGCCGTAGCGGCCGAGTTCGAGGCCGTTGATGTCGAGCAGGCGCAGCGGCGAGGCGGGCAGCAGGTGGTAGTCGAAGGGGTCGCCGCCGACGAAGTCGGGCTTCATCGACTGGGCGCCGGGGCCCTTGATGCAGTCCTTGTAATCGACCCCGAAGCCGTAGATGGCGTTGTAGCCGAAATATCCGGTCAGCGGGTTCGCCAGATCCTCGTAGGAAATACCGTAGCGGCCGGCCTCGTCGGTATTACACAGAATATTGCTCTCTATACGCGGCTGGCCGGAGGCGATCGCGACACCGACATTCGCATCGATGGTGCAGTGGTCGAGGAAGTTGTCGGTCACGCGGGTGTCGAGATACCGCACACCGGTCCCGTGCGGGGCGACGATCAGGGTGTTGGCGATCACCGACCGGGCGAAATCGGCGAGAATGCCGATCTCGTAGGCATCGATCCGGCTTTCCCGCACCGAAACGCGGTCTTCGAGATTGTCCTTCACGAACAGACAGCCGACCCGGGCGCCGGTGATCACGGCGTTCGTCATGTCGAACCGCCGGCAGCCCACCACCTCAACCGCGGCTGAGGCGATATCATTGAACCGGCTGTTGGAAAGGGTCGGCACGATGCGCACCCCTTCGATCCGGTAGCCGCCGACACTGTACTGCACGGTGATATCGTGAACGTTGGCTTCGATGCGGTCGACCAGCACGGCGGGCCCGGCGCAGCCGAACATCTCGACGAAGCCGAGTTCGGAAACGCCCGCCCCTCCCTTGCGGAACCGGATGCC
>DATCTT010000361.1:0-19570 GCA_036567845.1 Candidatus Ozemibacteraceae bacterium
GGGGTGGGCTGGGGGATCTCGGTCTCGGCCCAGTAGGCTTCGAGACCGCCGTGGAGAGCCTTGATCGGCCGTTTCGTCTTCTGCTGGAGGATGCCGGCCACCATCATGGCGAGAGATCCGTCACGATCGACGATCACGAGCGGAACGGTTCCGGCAAGATACGCCGGGCTGCGCAGCAGTTCGGCGATGTCGACAGGCTTGGCGCCGACCGGGTTATACTCGGCCGCGGCCGGGGCGGGCCGGATATCGACGATCTCGACGGTGCCGGGTAGATCCTTGACAATCCGCATCAATTCGGTCGGCGAGATCCGCTCGGCCAGGTTGAGGTCCCGCAGCACCGTTGGCGCGACTGCGGCCGGAGCGTGGGCCGTTCCGGCTGTTTCGGTGGTGATCATCGGCAGGCCGGCATTCTGCCAAGCTTCACTGCCTCCGTCGAGGCTCGATGCTTTGGTGAAGCCGATCCGCTCGAGGACACCGACCGCCATGCTCGACCGGTAGGCCGAGTTGCAGACGGTGACGACCGGGTCCTGGGGGTTGAGCTTGACGGCGGCAAGTGCGGCCAGGTTTGACAAGGGCAGGTTCAGCACCTGGCCGATGCGCATGCCCATCCATTCCGACGGAAGACGGACATCGACGATGATCGGCGCTGTGCCGGCCTGCATCGCGGCGTGGAGTTCGGGGGCTTTGACCATGAGGTTCGTGTTCTTCGGCTGGCCTGAGTTCGCCCAAGTCTCCCATTTGATATACGATGCTTTATATCCGATCCGATGGAGCCGGCGGACAGCTTCCTTGATCTCAGGCTCGGAGCCGCACAGGACGAGATTGGCTCCCCACGGGACCATGATCCCGGTCCAGGTTTCGAGACGGCCGCGCAGTCCGATGTTGACCGCGTTCGGAATATGGCCGGCGGCATAGGAGGGGGCATCGCGCAGGTCGACGACCCAGTGTTTCTCTGGGTCGGTGAGCGCCGCGTCGGCTGCGAGTTCGGCGGGAAGCGGTGCCGACCAGTCGATCAGTTCCGGCCCGGCATGGTTGAGAGCGGCATTGTGCTTGAAATAGGCCGGTGCATCGGGCAGCCCGTCGAGAATCGCCGAGATGAAGGCACTGCGGCTGTTCGCATATTTCAGATAGGCATTCGAGGCCTTTTCCCGGCCGATCGTCGTCGAGGGATCATCGCTCAGATGGGCCCCGCACAGGGAACCGGCACCGTGCGCCGGCAGCACGACGAGGTCCTCGGGAAGCTTCGAGAGTTTCTCGTTCCAGGTGTCGAACATCATCGAGGCGAGGGCCGCCGCCGAGGTTTTTCCGCCCATCAGATCCGGCCGGCCCAGGCTGCCCGCGAACAGGGTGTCGCCCGAGAACATCATCAGGGGCTTGTCGGGCGCATCGGCGGCCGAGACGATGCCGCAGATGCCGTCGGGCGTGTGGCCGGGCGTTTCGAGGAACTTCAGCTGCGCCGTGCCGACCGTCAGCTTCGAGGTGTCGTCCAGCGGCTCGTGAGCATAGGCCGCGCCGCCGGTCTTGCTGGCATACACCGGGCAGGAGAACGCCTTCGCGGCCTCCATGTGGCCCGCGACGAAGTCGGCATGCGAGTGGGTGAGGAACACGCCCTTGACCGTCGCGCCGGCCGCCGCGACCGCCTTCTTATAGGCATCGATATCACGGCCCGGGTCGACGAGCAGGGCTTCCCTGCCGCTGACGAGAAGATACGAGTAGTGCGAGAGAACCGCCAGGTTGAACTGGGTGACGGCAAAGCCCGGCCCCTCGTAGGTGGCGATGGGCGTGAACTCGGCGGCTTCGTCCGCATGGCTTGCCGACTCGCTGTCCTTGATGGCTCCCGCCGCAAAGAGGGGCAGAACGGCCATTGACAGCAGGAACGCCAGGATGGCGCATCGGGCAGAACCAATTCCATTCCTTCGGGTCATGTCATCCTCCTGATATTATATGATGTATTATAAACTATGCGCGCGGATGCCGCCGGCTGTGCGATGGCATGGCCGGCGGGGAAAAGCGGTCAGCGGGCCCGGGTGATCTTCCGGTGCGCTTCGACGAGGCGCGTGAGAGCGGCTTCGTCGAGCGGGTTCTCCCAGTAGCCCCCCTGCTTCGTGCTCGAACCGATGATCCAGGCGTCAGCCGCGGCATACGCGGCGGCGTTTTCCGGGGTGATGCCCGAGCCGATCGCGACGGGGAGCTTCGTTGCCTTCTTCACTTCGGCGAGGTGTTCCGGAACGGCGGCGTGGCCGGTGCTGAGGCCGGTCACAATCACGCCGTCGACGCCGAAGAACTCGGCGCCGTGCGCCCATTCTGAAAGACTCAGGTCGGCCGTGACGGCGTGGGCCGAGTGTTTCTTCTGTATATCCGTCCAAATTTTGATGTGCGTAGCGTTCAGGCGCCGCCGTTCCCGCATCAGTTCTGCGGCGCAGGCTTCGATCCAGCCCTCGTCGGCGACGTGGGCAAAGACGAAGCCCTCGGCCCGGATGAACTGGAGATCCGCCGCCAATGCCACGGAAAGGGCTTCGAGATTCGCCCCGGCCAGGATCTGGATGCCGACCGGATACGCGGGGCCGACGGCGTCGCGCACCCGCAGCGCAACGGCGGTCATCGCCGCCGTGATCTCAGGGCCGACCCGGCCTTTCAGATACGGCCGGTCATGCATGTTCTCGAGGATGATGCCGCCGAACCCGGCGTTCTTGTAGGTGACGGCCTCTTTCACGGCGATCTCGGCGATCTCCTTCAGACCGAGCCGGGCAAACGGGGTGCCGGGCAGCGCGTGCACATGCACCATCCCCAGAAGAAGCGGTAATCCTGCCGTGCAGGGAAATCCGAATCGTGTCTCGCTCATCCCATCCTCCGTCCCGCATGATTGCCGGCGCCGTGTGTCGCACACGCCGTCACCCGTTTTGCCGGGTGAGCTTTCCCAATGTTACCATTCCGGCATGGACGAATGCCAGGTATGCCAGGTCGAAGTCGAACGCATTCTGCCGCTCCGGCAGAAGATCCTGCGCGCAGGAATGCCCGGGGTCTCGCCCCGGTTTCCCGGCGATGACGCCCCCGGAGCCGTGCATCTTGCGGCGCTGATCGGCGATGAAATCGTCGGCTGTGTGACCTTCCTGATGAGCGAATACGAGGGCCGGCCCGCCTGGCAGATGCGTGGCATGGCCGTCGACACCTCGCGACAGGGCAGGGGAATCGGCCGCCGTCTGCTCGACCAGGCCCGTGCCATCCTGGGAACCGTCGATTCACGACGCCTCTGGTGGTGCAACGCCCGCACCACCGCCGTTCCCTTCTACCGCGCCCTGGGCTGGGAAACGGTGTCCGGGGAGTTCGAGATTCCCTCCATCGGGCCGCACTATCGGATGATATATAACTTATGAACTATATCATTCCGGGGTGACCAGGATCTTCAGGGCGCCACGCTGGGCGGCGTGATGGAACGCGTCGACGGCTTTGCCCAGCGGGTAGCGGCCGTCGACGAGGCGCTCGACGGGATACTCCCCGGAGGCAAGGGCCGCCAGCGCCTGGGCATACGGTCCGCATCGCGAACCGACGACCGTGATCTCCTTGGTGACCAGGGGCGTCAGGCTGATCTCGTGACGGCCGGCGATCGTCGATTTGATGACGATCGAGCCGCGGGGCCGCACCAGGCGAAGGGCCGTTTCCAGGCCGGTGGCCGAGCCGGTCGCGTCGACGACGAGATCGGCCTCGGTGAGGTCCGTTTCCGGAACGAGGATGTCGACGCCCGGAAGTCGGACTTTTTCGAGAACCTCCGGATGGTGGCCGACGAGGGCCACGTGGCCCGCTATCTTGGCGAGCACCCAGGCGCACAGGGTGCCGATCTTTCCCGCGCCGAGCACGACGATCCGCATGCCGGGCCGGATATGAAGCTGCTCGGGAATCTCGAACGCCGCCGCGAGCGGCTCGGCGAACACGGCCCGCTCATCGCTCACCACGTCGGGCACCAGGTGCAGGTTGTCGGCTGGCAGGATGAATCGCTCGGCCAGACATCCGTCGAGCCCGTCGATGCCCAGCACCAGACGCTGGCTGCAATGGCCGGGCAGGCCCGAGCGGCACCGCGAGCAGGTGCGGCAACCAACATTGATATCGCCGATGACGCGCCGGCCGACCAGTTCCGGGGAATCGGCCTCGATAACCTCGCCCACGAACTCGTGGCCAGGTACGCCGGCGAACTGGCGGTATCCGCGCAGCAGCTCGAGGTCCGTGCCGCAGAGGCCGATGAGACGCGGGCGGATCAGCGCCCATCCCTTCTTGCGGACCGGCTCGGCCCTGGAATCCGTCAACGTGACCTGGTCTTTCCCGACGAGTACGGCTTTCATGGGGATCCTCCCGTGTCGTTGTCACCTCCATGGTAGGCCCCCAAGGGCCTCCGATGCAACACCCCGCCCCAATCCCGGAAGAGAAAACGGCCCGGCCGCCGATAGGGCAGCCGGGCCGTCAGACGAACGGGGGTTAGTGGTGCGCGACGGCCGCCACGGCGGGCTGGCCGAGAAGATGGTGTACGTGGGCCAGAAGCTGTTCGGCACGGATCGGCTTGGCGGCATAATCGTTCGCCAGGATCCACTCGCGGGAGCCCGGAGACTTCAGATCGAACGTGATCCCGCGCTTGCGGGCCACATCCGTCAGCATCAAAATCGGCACCTGGGTGGTTTTGGCGTTCCGCTTGAGCCAGTGGCACAGGACGATGCCCGCGTCATCGCGCTCGAGAAGCATCTCGGTCACGACCACATCGGGGATTTTGCCTGCTTCGACGGCCTGGCGGGCGGCTTCAGCCGTGGTCACGTGGTTCACGGTGAACCCGTCCTTCTTCAGCACATCGCTGCAGAAGGAGGCGCACTCGTTGTCACCTTCAACGATCAGAACGGTTTTTCCAGTGTTCGTCATGGTTCGCTCCTTTGTCGCGTATGCGCCTGCTCAGCACTTTTCCGGCCGGGCGTGATAATGGGTGTGCAGATACTTGTGGGAAACCGGCGAGTTCGGCTTCTGCAGGAACTCGGCATACAGCGTCTTGACCGACTCGTTGTCGTGCGAGCGGCGGATCTTGGCGGCCTTGTCGATCGCGTAGATCTTCGCGAGCCGCTTCCGAAGGGCCTCGACATCGAAATGCGTCGGCTGGCCGCCGCCGTTGAGGCAGCCGCCCGGGCAGGCCATGATCTCGATGAAGTGGTATTTCTTCTGGCCGGAAATCACCGCGTCGAGCACCTTCCGCGCGTTCGCGAGGCCCGAGGCGATCGCGATGCTGAGCGGAATATCCCCGACCTGGACCGTCGCTTCCTTCACGCCCTCGAAGCCGCGCGCGGCCTCGATGTCGATCGTGTCGAGCTCTTTCCCGGTCACGAGCTTGTAGCCGGTGCGAAGGGCGGCTTCCATGACGCCACCCGTCGCGCCGAAGATGGCGCCGGCACCCGACGATTCGCCGAGCGGATTGTCGAAGTCGGTCTTGGTGCAGGCCTTGAGCTCGACATCGAACGCGCGCAGCAGTTTCCCGACTTCGCGGGTCGTCAGGACGACGTCCACGTCGCGGATCCCGTCGACTTCCATCTCGGGCCGCTGCGCCTCGAACTTCTTCGCGGTGCAGGGCATGATCGAGACGTTGAACACGTTCTTCGGATCGATCTTCATCTTCTTCGCCCAGTAGGCCTTGATCACGGCGCCCTGCATCTGCTGCGGAGACTTGCAGGTCGAGAGGTTCGGCAGCATCTGGGGGTAAAAGTGCTCGATGAACTTGATCCAGCCCGGGCTGCAGCTTGTGATCATCGGAAGCGTGCCGCCCGTGGTAAGGCGGGTGATCAGCTCGGTGCCTTCCTCCATGATCGTCAGATCGGCCGCGAAGTTCGTATCGAACACGTATTTGAAGCCGATACGGTGAAGGGCATCCACAAGCAGGGGGGCGACGTTGTCCTCGTCGACCCCGAACGACTCGCCGAGGGCGACGCGCACGGCCGGAGCGACCTGGCAGACCACGACCTTGTCCTTGTCGTTCAGGGCGTCGATCACGTCCTTGACCGAGAAGTTCTCGCTCAGGGCGCCCGTCGGGCACACCTTGATGCACTGGCCGCAGTTCACGCAGGTGGTGTCGGCCAGATCGTCGTTGAAGGCGGGCAGAACGATCGACTCGAAGCCGCGCTTCGTGAAGTCAATCGCGCCGACGCCCTGGACTTCCTCGCAGACGCGCACGCAGCGGCCGCAGATGATGCACTTGTCGGGATCACGCACCAGCGAGGGCGAGCTGGCGTCGATTGCGTGGTGCCGCTTGGCCTTCATGTGCGGCTTGTGCTCGGCCTCATACTCCATCGCGAGTTTCTGGAGCTCGCAGGTGAGGCTGCGGTTGCAGTTCAGACAATCCGACGGATGGTTCGCGAGCAGCAGTTCGACGATCATCTTGCGGGCCTGGCGGATGCGCTCGGTGTTCGTGCGCACGACCATTCCTTCGGCGATCGGGAAGGCGCACGAGGGAACCAGCGTGCGGGCCTTCTCGACTTCGACGACGCAGATGCGGCAGCTGCCCGAGGGGGCGAGGTTCTTGAGGTGGCAAAGCGTGGGAATCTCGACCCCGATCTTGCGACAAGCCTCGAGAACCGTCATCCCTGCTTCGAATTGATGTTTCGTACCGTTGATGGTGACGTTGACCATTGACATGACGTGTCGTCTCCTTGCTCAGGAACAGCTGATGGCCTTCTTCGGGCAGGCCTCGAAACAGACGCCGCAGCGGACGCACTTTTCAGCGACGATATAATGTGCGTGCTTTATTTCCCCGACGATCGCGGCGTTCGGGCACTTCTTCTTGCAGATGCCGCAGCCGATGCAGGCCTGCGGGTCGACCATGTAGCGCAGCAGCGATTTGCAGCGGCCGGCCGGGCATTTGCGGTCGTAGATGTGCGCCTCATACTCTTCCTTGAAGTAGCGGAGGGTGGACAGGATCGGGTTCGGAGCCGTCTGGCCGAGGCCGCAGGCGGCGGTGTCGCGGATCAGCTCACAGGTCTTGCGCAGGTCGATGACGGCCTTCATGCGCTCGAGAGCCATGTTGCCGGTTTCCGTCTCGGGGGCTTCGACGATCTTTTCGAGCATCTCCTGCAGACGGGCGATGCCTTCGCGGCAGGGAATGCACTTGCCGCAGCTCTCGGACCGGGTGAAGTTGATGAAGAACCGGGCGACGTCGACCATGCAGGTCTGGTCGTCCATCACGACGAGGCCACCCGAGCCCATCATGGCGCCGGCTTCGATCAGCGAGTCGTAGTCGATCGCCGTCTCGAGGCACTGGGTCGGCAGACAGCCGCCCGACGGGCCGCCGATCTGGGCCGCCTTGAAGCCTCGATCGTTGAGGATGCCGCCGCCAACGTCGAAGATGATCTCTCGCAGCGTGATGCCCATCGGAACCTCGATTAGGCCCGACAGCTTCACCTTGCCGGTGAGTGCGAACACCTTGGTGCCCTTGGATTTGGGGGTGCCCATCGCGGCGAACCAGGCCGCGCCGTTGCGAATGATCTCGGGGACGTTCGCGAACGTCTCGACGTTGTTGATGACGGTCGGCTTGTTGAACGCTCCCTGGACGGCCGGGAACGGGGGCCTGGGCTTGGGCATGCCGCGCTTGCCTTCGATGCTGGCGAGCAGGGCGGTTTCCTCGCCGCACACGAAGGCGCCGGCGCCCTTCTTGATCGTCAGGTCGAACTCGAAGTTCGTGCCGAGGATGTTCTTGCCGAGCAGCCCGTAGCTGCGGGCATCGGCGATCGCGCGTTCGAGCTTCTCGATGGCGAGCGGATACTCGGCGCGGCAGTAAATGTAGCCGTGGTTGGCGCCGATCGCGAAGCCGCCAATGGCCATGCCCTCGATGACCCGGTGCGGGTCACCCTCGAGCACCGAGCGGTCCATGAACGCACCCGGATCGCCTTCGTCGGCATTCATGACGATATACTTCTGCGGGCCGGGCTGATTGAACGCGAACTCCCACTTGGAGCCGGTCGGGAAGCCGCCGCCGCCTCTTCCCCGAAGCCCCGAAGCCTTGATCTCGTCGACCACCGCGCGCGGGGTCATGTCGAGAACCTTCGTGAGGGCCTTGTAGCCGTCTCGAGCGATGTACTCGTCGATCGAGTCGGGGTCGATGGTTCCGCAGTTTTTCAGGACGACGCGCTTTTGCTTCTTGAAGTAGGGGAGGTCTTTGAACGCCTTGACGCCCTTCCAGTCAGCCGGAATCTGGAACTCGGGGCCTTCCGGATACGACTCCGAGATGCCGATCACGAGCTCGGTAGGAAGTGTATCTCCCTTTATATAACTGTCGATGATCTTGTCAATGCGGGCGACGTCGACGTTGGAAAAACTGACCCGGGGCTTGCCGGGTTTCTTCACGTCGACCATGACTTCCTGCTGACAGTAGCCGATACAGCCGGTCTTCTTCAGGACGACGTCGATCTCGCCCTTGGATTTCCGCTCTTCGAGACGGTCCCAGACCTTCTGGCCGCCCGAGGCAAGGCCGCAGGTGCCCAGGCCGACGTAGACGACGGTTTTGGCGGGGTTCCTGTCGAGCAGATTCTCAAGCTGCTTCGCGAGCGCGCCCGACGAGATCTCCTCGCGGGTCAGACGGCGGTTGAACGCCAGTTTGGATGCAGGCTGTTTCGAGGTGTGCATGGCGCTCATTTGATTTCCTCCCCCTTGGCGCGGAGTTCTTTGATCAGGCGCTCGGTGTCTTTCGGGACGAGCCGGCCGTGGAACGTGCCGTCGATGGTGACGACGGGGGCGATCGAGCAGGAGCCGAGGCAGGCGACGATATCGAGGCTGATCAGCCCGTCTTTGGTCGTCTGGCCGGCCTGGATGCCGAGTTCGGACTCGAACGAGCGAAGGATCTGGTCGGAACCGCGAACGTGACAGGCGGTGCCGCGACACACTTGGATAACGTGCTTGCCGGGCGGGGTCAGCTTGAACTGGTTGTAGAACGTGGCCACGCCGTACACCTTGCTGACCGGCACGCCCACGTGTTGCGCGATCTGGATCATGGCGTCGCGAGAAAGATAGCTCAGCTTTTCCTGTGTTTCCTGGAGGATCGGAATGAGATACTCGCGCTTGTTGGGCGCGTACCCCTTCAGAACCTCGGTGACTGCCGGTAGGGCCACCGGCGCGTCATTGCCGCCGCATTTGCAACCGCTGCTCATGACATATCTCCACCTGGTTATGATGGCGGGTTCAGCAACGAACCCGCGGAAGCCGAAATCCTTGAGAACAATTTCACGAATGAGTATACCACCATGATATAAAAATCACAAGGAAAAAATGCCTCGTGAAGCCCCTGCGAAAGCCACGATGCAGAGATGAGTTCCTCCCGTTCAGCAACAAATAAAAAGAGATAACAGGAAAGAGAGAAAATTATCTCTGTTTGCGCAGCCTGGTATATAGAGAAAATATTCTCGAAATAGAGGAGGTGCCACCCTCACGATTCTCTATCGGCCAAACACCGAAATCCTTCAACCCACCCCCCGAATGAGCGCCATGACGTCGTGCTAGGTCAATAATATGTGTTGCTACAATATGCGCATGGGCGCATCACGATGCGCTCGCAACCCGTTCCCATCTTCAAAAAATGCCCTCCCACTGTGTCTCCGTGCCTCTGTGGTTCGTTCCCTTTCGTGGAGATGAGGCGGTTTCAACGGGATTGTGGTAAAAAGAAATAAAACTCAATTCGCGCACCGGGGGAAAATGAGATGCATATCGAATATCACAAGTGGTACAGCAACCATCTCGGTCATGACATGGAACTCAAGGTATACGGTCACTGGGGCCGGCCGATTCTCGTCTTCCCCTGCGCCGGCGGCACCTTCTACGAATTCGAGGATTTTGGCATGACCGAACTCCTCCGCCCCTACATCGACGGCGGGGCCATCAAGCTGTTCACGGTCGGCAGCATCGACAACCAGACTTGGCTCAACCAGAACTGGGGCATCGCCGATCGTGCTCGCCGGCATGAGGATTACGACCGTTACATCGTCGAAGAGGTCGTGCCGTTCATTCATACCCACATGAGCGGCAAGATGGGCATCACGGCGATCGGCTGCAGTATGGGGGCCTACCATTCCGTGAACTTCCTGCTCCGCCACCCGGACGTTTTTGCCGGAACGATTGCGCTCAGCGGCATCTATCGCCTGCGGCATCTGATTGGCGACTATATGGACGACTTTGTGTACCGCAACTCCCCACTCGATTATCTGCCAAACCTCAACGAATACGGCCATCTCGAGCGGCTGAAAAAAACGCGCATCATGGTCTGCGTCGGCCAGGGCGCCTGGGAAAACGAGGCCCTGCCCGACACCCGCGAACTCAAGGGCCTCCTTGAACAGAAAGGCATCCCCGCCTGGGTTGATATCTGGGGTCAGGATGTCCACCATGACTGGCCCTGGTGGCGCAAGCAGCTACCTTACTTCCTTGAGCATCTCCTGAACAAATGATCTCCTGACCTCGAATTTCGTGGCGCTCGTCGCCGGAGAACCATCTCATGCGTTCCCCCGTTGAGCGGTATCATCCCTACCGCGTCTGCCCGCGTTGCCAGAACGACGTGCAGGGGAGTCACCGGTTCTGCCGCACCTGTGCCTACTGGCTTGCCCGTCCGCAACAGGACGAGATTCGTACGATCGATGGGGAAGCGGGTGCCGGCCGGAGCTGGTTTTTCGATCCCTGGATGTTGCTGCGCAGCTTTCAGGCATCGCTTCACGTGTTCGTGACTGGCCTGATCATGGGAGTCGGCGGTCTGCTCCTGCTGATGTACCTGATCAGCGAGGTCATGCCCTGCTGGCTTCCCATCGGGGAACGTGCCCAGCGGCGTGCCTGCTATGCCAACAATCGCGTTATTCGCAACGCCCTCGAACTGTATTCCCAGGACAACAAGTTCACCCGCGAACTGGCCAGCGATCCCGTCCAGATCCTCTGGAAGGCGGGATACCTGCAGTTTCCTCCCCAGTGCCCGACGAAAGGCAACAGATACGAGTATTTCTTCAAGTCCTCCGTCCAGAACTCCTCGATGCCCTGTGGCCTGATCTGCGTGGGTTCCCAGCCGCACGGTCTTGCTGACGAGTGAGCGCCGACCCGCACGATGCGGGGAGTGGGCCGCCGGCGCCCGGATGGCGCGGTTTAGACGGACCCGGAGCGGGAGCGCTTCCCGCCGGGGCTAATTCTCCTGGAGGGTTTGGCCGATGATGAGGAAAACGGTCGCGGTACGCGACATCGGAGGCGGCCATGGAACACCGGAAATACTCGATGCGGGATGTTCAGCGCATTTCACAGCTTTCACCGAATACGCTCCAGGAGCTGCTGCGTAACAACAGCAGCTGTTTCAAGATCGAAATCATCACTCTGCCGACCGGAGAGGAGGAAGCCTATCTCGATCAGGCCTCCTTCGAACGGCTGATGTTCCTGAAGCGGCTGCAGTTGCGTCAGGCCGGAACGGTCGAGGAGACCGTCGAGCAGCTCAGGATTCCGGCCCTGGGTGAGCGGATTCCGGGCGCTCCCGAGCCGTTTTCCCTCGATGTCTCGCTCGACCGCCTTACGCGGGAGATGCGCGAGCTGCGGATGGCAATGAGCGAGGTGACCCTGAAATACCGAGAACTCAACCGCGAGCTCAATCATGTGAAAGTCGAAAACGCCCGTCTGGTGACCGAGAACACCGAGTTGCGCACGCGCCAGCAGACGCTGGCGCGCGGCATCAAAACCGTGCCGAGCCTGGAAGATCCGCCGCCCGAGCCGGGAAAGCTGAACTGATCCGATCGAGCCGGAAACAAACGATCGCCCCCGCATCATCGGGGGCGATCGTGTTTTGGGGCTGAAAACCGGCGGCCGGGGTCAGGTACGAGCGACGCTGGTGACCTCGCGGGCGGCCTTGAGCTTTTTCTGGAGCGTGTCAACGGCTTCGAGGTGGCTGGCGGGATCGAGCTGGGCCGCTTTCTCGGCATGGGCTGCGGCCTCGTCGAACTGGTGCAGCTCGAATCGTGCATTCGCGAGGTTGAGATGCGCGAGGGCGTAGTCGGGATCCTCGGTGAGGGCCTTCTCATACCAGATGGCGGCCCGGCCGAACATGCCGAGGGAGGCGAACGCGGTGCCGATGTTGTTCATCGTCTCGACGTTCTCGGGATCATTCTGTAGCGCGCGCTTCCACCAGGAGACGGCCTTGCGCAGCATGCCGCGGTCGCGGGCCACCTGGCCGAGATTGAACAGCACTTCGCCGTCCTTGGGATTGAGCTCGAGCGCGCGCTTCCAATAGCGGTATGCCGTCTCGAGATCGCCCTGCAGATAGAAGGCGAGGGCGTAGTTGTACAGCAGGTCGATGTTGTCGGGGAATTTGCGGATCGCTTCTTTCCAGATCTTCTTGGCCTTCCCGAGGAACCCCGTGTAGGCATACGTGTTACCGTACAGCCGCAGGGCAAGCGGATCGTCCGGGTTGCCTTTCAGGTAACTCTGGAGCAGCGGGCGAGCCTCGTCATACTTGCCGTCCTTCATCAGCTCCTGAACCTGTGTCAGATCAACAGCCTGTTTCTTCGACATGAACCGATCCTTTCGCGTATCTGTTCCGCAATCCGAGCTGGGATCGGTCGTCCCGGGCATATTCACTGGACGACCGACAACGTATCATACCATAAGGACGGATTCCCGGCCAATGGAAGTCATACCCCGTACCCTGTCGGCCTCTCACCCCGATCAGGGCACGCACGGGCGGGGCAGCCGACCGTGCGAGGACTTGCCGGGTGGGAGGAGAATACGTAGAATGGGTGCTACGCCTCATCGCAGGGAAAGGTGGTCATCAAGCCATGTCACGCATGAACCCGTCAGGTCGCATCTCGGCTCGTCTTCTCGGAATCCTTCTCGCGCTGTTGCTGATCTCGACCAGTCAGCTCCTGGCCCGCAGCGGCGGGAAGCACAACCCCAACAAGCCTCCGGCCCCGCCAGCCGATCAGGTCAATGCGCAACTCCGGTGGGGGCCTGTCCTTGGTCTCATCACTCCGGATGCCGCCTCGATCAAATGGGCGACGACCGCGCCGGCGACCTGTGCGCTCGAACTCCAGGGCCGTGTCGTTCCTTCGATGAATCCGCAGGGTGTCTATCACGGGGTCATGCTCACGGGGCTGGAGCCGGACACTGCCTATTCCGCTGCGATATCGATCAGTTCGAAGACGGGTGTCCGTAAGTCCCCAGCGTTCTCGTTCCGCACCCCCCCGGCAAAGCTCGACGCCTTCAGCTTTGTTGTCATGGGCGACACACGCACGAACCATGCCGATCATCAGCGGGTCGTTCAGTCGATGCTGAAGAACTTCCCCCGCCCCGCCTTCATCATCAATACCGGCGATCTCGTTGAGAACGGCCAGCAGACGCTGATGTGGGATAAATTTTTCGATATAGAACGGCCGATATTCGAACGGATGCCGTTCATTCCCGCGATCGGCAATCACGAAAAGAAGGCTGCAACATTCTTCGGCATGTTCCAGACCCCCATGAGCACTCAGAACGAGGTTCATGCCTGGCACTCGTTCCGATACGGGAACGCGGTGTTTGTGATTCTCGATCCGCTCGACGCCATTCCTCCCCAGACCGAGTTTCTCGATCGCGTCCTGGCGCGTGCCAAGGCCGACGGGGTGAAATGGAAATTCGTGGTATGGCATGCTCCGGCGTTCTCTTCCGGAAACCATGGCAACAACCCGCAGATCATCCAGGCGTGGGTGCCGCTTCTCGAGAAATACGGGGTGACCTGTGGCTTTTTCGGGCATGACCATCTTTACGAGCGAAGCGAAAAGGCCGGGGTCGTCCACCTCACGATCGGTGGGGGTGGGGCGCCTCTGTATACGGTCCGCCGGGGGCAAAACCCCTATTCAAAGCTCGTCAAGAGCGTTTTCCATACGGCCCTCGTCTCGGTTGGCCCGGACCGTGTCGACGTGACGGTGGAAGATGACAAGGGGGGCGTCATCGACTCCTTCAGCATGCCGGCCCGCTGACATGACGAACATCCGCCGGTTTCCCGTGCAAGGAGGCCGGCGGGTGGATCGGGGCGTGCCGCCGTCGAGGTGGCCGGATCAGAAGAGCCAGCCGTAGAACAGGCCGCTCAGGGCCGTCAACAGAATCACAAACAACAGGAAGGTGAAGGCCTTGGCGCGGCCGACGATGCCCTGAAGTGCCAGCACGCTCGGGAGGCTGACGGCGGGGCCCGAGAGGATCAGGGTCAGGGCCGGCCCGGTGTCCATGCCGAAATGGACGAGCGTGGCCACGACATTCACGCCGACGATCGTGCCGAAATACATGAGGGAGCCGATCACGGCGGCGAGCAGGTTCGAGGAGAGAGAATTGTCGGCGAACAGCCCCATATACCGTGTCAGGGGCAGCAGGGCGGCGAGCAGCCCCGAGATGAAGATGCCCAGCAGCACCGTTGGGAAGATCATCACGAACAGGCTCCAGGATTTTTTCAGCCACTGTCGGATCTCCTCGGGGTGGAACCAGCGCCAGAGGGCGAAGGCAAGCACGAAGATTTCGCAGAGGATCAGCAGGATCTTCGACAGCAGGAAATCCATCGTCCGGATCATGCGGGAGGTGAACATCGGCGAATGGATCACCGGCTGGTCCGATTTGAGCCAGGCATCGAACACGCCGGTCGATGTAAGCAT
Organism: Candidatus Ozemibacteraceae bacterium; assembly: GCA_036567845.1. Classification (GTDB taxonomy): domain Bacteria; phylum Muiribacteriota; class Ozemobacteria; order Ozemobacterales; family Ozemobacteraceae; genus MWAR01. Next base: position 14,637 of record DATCTT010000361.1, read on the forward strand.
GATCAGCACCAGCAGCGCGAAGAACACCAGAGTCTGGCGGTCCGTGCGGCCGCCGTCCTCATCCTCGACGACCTCCAGCGTGGCAACCGGCTGGGGGGTGGGATCCTTGAAGACGAGGCGCATCAGGATCCCGACCAGAATCGACAGGAGAATGACGGCGACGAAACGTGCCGTCGTGAAGCCGATTCCCATATAGGTGGTGGTATACATCAGCGCGATCAGATTGACGGCCGGCGAGGCAAAGAGAAACGTAAAGGCGGGGCCGATGCCTGCCCCCTGTTGAAGAATGCCGGTAAAGATGGGGAGCACGCCGCAGGAGCAGACGGTCAGGATTGCCCCCGAGAAGGAAGCGAGGGGATACGAGATCCAGGGTGGCGCGTCGGGGCCCATCATCCGGGTAATGCGCTGCTTGTCGAGAAAGACCCCGATGGCACCGGCGATGAAAAACGCCGGGATCATGCCCGAGATGAGGTGCGTGCCGAGAAATCGTCCGACCTCCTCGAGGCCCGGCCAGGCCCAGGTCGTTTTCAGCCAGACGAGCCAGTCTTTGAGAAACGCGAGTTCGGGTGGCAGCATGATGCGTTGACCTCAGGTGTTCCGCGCGAAGGCGGATTGAATCGGGATGTCGGGGAAAAACCTCATTTTTGCGGCTGCTCCGTTCCGCTCGCCCTGTCCGGGGCCGGGGGAAACCATTCCCGCATCAGCACGCGCGCGCGCAGATCCAGGACGTTTGCGTCGATCTGTTTCGCCAGCTCCTCGACACGTGCCGACGGCGAGGCGTTTTCCGTTCCGGCCAGGACCGCATCCAGCTCGGCGGCCGCCTGGAGCGATCGTTCGAACGGAGGGATCGCGTCCGAGGCGAGTTTCGGGCGGAAATCCACCAGCCAGGCCGTGAGCGACGCGCAGGAAGCACGAACCCCCGACAACCGGCCGGCAAGCCGGTCCTGCTCGAGCCGGGTGAGGATCTCGGAACACGCCAGGAACCGGCGCTTCAGATCGGTCATTCCGACGGCCTCGAAAAACATGCCCAGACGGCCGCTCAGGGAGAGGATCTCGTCGTGCGCGGGAAGGTGTTTTCCCTCCTGCATCAGTTTCCGGATGCGGCCGACCCGTTCCGCCGTCTCGCGCATTTTCGCCGGCCAGGCGACGTCCAGCCGGGCGACCTCGGGAGGGTTCACGTTGAACCGGTTGGAAAAGGCCAGCCAGCTTTCCATCACCTTTTCCAGTTTGCCGTCGAGATCATCTGGCTTGTCGGCCTTCAGGGCGGAGCCCAGCTCGGCGAGCGAGCGGTTGAACTCCCGGATTCCCTGACTGAACTCGCTGTTAGGATCGTTCGCCGTCATCAGCGCGAGGAGAGTGTCGTCACAGGCGGCCGCCGGGTCTGGGACGATAAGGCCGGAAAACAAGAATATGCCAAGATATACAATATGGGTGAGAATAATATGGCCGTTCAGACGCATAGGTCGCTCCGCCGCATCTCGATGCCCCGCAGAAGACCGATCGGGCCGGTCATCATCATGTCGCCGCCCGGGGCGGCCTCGATGAAGGGAAAGAGACCGCTCTGCTCGATCAGATGGCGCTGGGGGCCCGTGACGACGATGCCCGCGAGATCCTGGAACCGGATGGCCTCGAACGTGACGCAGCCGTTGCCGTCGTCATCGAACACCTCGTCGGTGGACAGTCCGCCCTCTGCGAGACGTTTCATGAAATTGGCCATGACGCCGGGCCTGGTCTTGAGAATGCGGGTGTGGTGCTCGAAAAACGAGAGGATTCGCGTGCCGCGCATGATGCAGGCCATCGTGTGCCCGTTCCCGTAATTGATATACAGCACGGGGCCGTTCAGCGCCGAGACGCGCGGGTCGATGCCGCAGCCAAGGATCGCCGAGAATGAGGTGTCGACGAGAACAGCCCGGAGATCATGGCCAAAGTCGCGGACACACCGGGCGCCAGAGGCGAGCCGGCCGAACACGTCGGGCAGATCTGCATCGGTGAAGACGAGGGAACGCGGCGTACGGTCGCGCTCGAGATGCTCGAGAAAATACCGGAACCGATTCCGCCGCGACGACTCCTCGCTCGTGTTGTATCCGTGGTCCTGGACCGAGATCGCGATGATCCGGAGTTGGGAAACGTCGATGCCGAACCGACCGAGAAGCTCGGTGTAAAGGGGCAGTTCGATCTCATCGAAATGATGATTCGGGCTCTCGATGTGGTCCACGATCTCGATCCCCGCCTTCGCGACTTCCTCGAGGTTGTTCCGGACCGTGAACGCCGGCATCCGCTCCATCACGACGCGGCGGCCCGAGGCACAGTGCCGTTTCAGCACCTTGGCCAGATACCCGCCGCCCATGGTGTATCCACTGATATAGAGATCGTTCTCCTGCTTCTCGAGACGGTTTGCCATCACCAGGGCTGGGGTCGGGACAACGAACTTGAGATTGTTCTCGAGGGTGTTTTTCGAGGAGAAGTGCAGCACGTCCTTTGTGCCGGTGCCGATGTCCATGGCGAGCGTGTTGGGAATCTGGAACGGTGCAAGCATCAGTGGACCCTCATCCGATGAAACGGCATTCGACAAGGTCACCGGCGGCGAGCCGGGGCCGGTCGACAGGATGCCGGGCCAGCAGATCAGCGCCCAGCAGAGAAGAGAGAAGATGGGAATCCTGGTGTCCGAGCGGCTCGGCCGCAGGCCCGGATGCGGTCTGCACCAGGCGTGCGCGCAGAAAATCATCGCGGCCCGCGCGGTTCTGCAGTTCGCGGGTGACGGGTAGCATTGCGAGCCGGTGATCGGGCCGCAGGCTTCCGCACAGGCGGGCAAGGAACGGGCGGAGGAACAGTTCAGCCGTGACCGCCGACGAGGCCTGGTTGCCGGGAAGGCCGAAATACGGTCTGCCCTGGATGCGGCCGAAGGTGAGAGGTTTGCCGGGCTTCATCAGAACCCCCCGCACGTCGAGAGTGGCGTTCATGCGCTCGAGGGCCGTGACGAATGGATCGCACCTGCCCATCGAGATGCCCCCCGAGGTGACGATCACGTCACCGAGACGCGCTGCTTCCCCGAGAGCCGCGATTGCGGCTTCCGGATCGTCTCGGACGATGCCCAGATCGAGCGGCTCCCCGCCGGCGCTCCGGATGAACGCCTGCAGGATCGTCGCGTTGGAGTTGCGAACCTGCCAGGGCTTGGGGATCTCGAAGGGCATCACGACCTCGTCACCCGAGGTCAGAAGGCAGACTCGAGGGCGACGGGCGACTTCGACGGCCATTCGGCCGAGCGATGCGGCAACGCCGAGGGCAAACGGGGTGAGTGGCTCGCCCCGGAACAGGACGAGATCGCCCTTGCGACGGTCACGGCCGCGACGTCGGATGAAGGTGCCGATGGGCGGAAGGCATTTCACGACAAGACTTCCGGCATCGGGTGTCAGGACGGCGTCCTCGATTTTCAGGACAACGTCGGCCCCTGCCGGAATCATCCCACCCGTGGCGATATACGCGGCGTGGCCGGCGGGAAGCGTGTCGAGTGGATGGCCCGCATCGATGCCGGCGACGAGAGGCAGGGTGACGGGGGAGTCGGGCCGGGCGCCGGCGGCGTCGGCGTGACGGAGGCAGTAGCCATCCATGGCCGAGTTGTCAGCCATCGGAAGATCTTCTGGGGCCGACAGATCAGCGGCGAGAATGCGGCCGAGAGCCTGGTCGAGCGTGACGGACTCGGGGGGCATCGCATGGGCGGCCGCGGCAGCCATGATGAGGTCTCGTGCGGATTCGAAGGTGTGTAGCGGAGGCGTCGGCATCGGTTCAGCTCTGCTGTGGATTTCTCACAGTATACCGCATTCCCTCCTGCGGGAACCAGAGGGGCTCCTTCCAGAGGTCCAGGGCTGCAGAGAAGCGAGGAATGTTTCACCAGAAAGGGCCCATCACCACAGAAGGATCGCGATTGACCACACGACGGTAGTGGAGATCGTTTCAATAACGAGCATCTGCGCTCTCTGCGCCATTTGTGGATCGGCAGACACGTTGGCTTGGGGATGGGACACACCTGGACAGCGCCAGCCGGGCGCCGGCGGCCCCCTTCTTGCCTCGTGCGGAGTCGGATCAGGGGGTGAAGCCGAGCTCGAGCAGCAAGGGCATGTCACGGCCGGCTTCGAGGCGCGTGATCTCGAAATCATCCCGGAACGACGTCCCACGCGTCAGCGTCAGGGTTTCCTGCCGAACCGGGAAGGAAAGGCGGCTGCCTGCATTTGATTCGATCAGGAGCGAACCGCCCGGCCGAAGGGCTGGAGCCACGGCCTCGAGCAGTCGAGCGGGCGACGAGGCGAGTACATGTTCCGGCAGGGCGTAGACCGGTTCCGGCTCGTCAGTGGAAGGGGGCACGACCGGAAGGGCATGCACGGCCTGGCGCAGCGCCGGATCGACGGTGACGCAAGATCCGAGGGCCTTCAGGGTGTCGAGCAAAAAATCCCGGCGGGGTTGGGTGAGAGTCTTCCCCGACTGGACCTCCCGGGACAGCATGTGTCCGAGCACGACGAGACAGGCTTCGATGCGGGCCTGTTCGACAGGCCTGGCGACGGGCTCGAGATGCCGGAACCGGATCGCGCGGGCATTGAGTTCGAGACAGACCGTCCAGAGCGAGGTCCGGAGCGATCGGAGCGAGGCGATCCACTGATCCATGAACTCGCGATAACCGGTGAAAACAGTGATGCGCTGGATTTTCCGGCCCGTCCATGTCTGTCCGCCGGTGAGCAGCAGGAATCGGGACCGGATGCTGCGGGGCTGGTCGATCTGGATTGTTGCAGACGCGTGTTCCCCCGCTGCGGAAATCTCGAAACGGGCCGGAACGAACTGAAGCGCCTGGCTCCGGGGCGAGAACGTGTTTTTCTGCTTCCAGGTGCGCTGTGACCGTTCGTCGGCGAGACGGGACCCCGGAGGGCTGATGAGCGCGTGCAGTC
>DATCTT010000362.1:0-2121 GCA_036567845.1 Candidatus Ozemibacteraceae bacterium
CGGCCGCGCCGCCGGCCACGGCGCTGTCGGCAGCCTCTTCCGCCTCGCGGCCGGGAGTTTTGAGATCGAAGGTGAGAATAAACCAGCGAAACACGAAGAAGTAGCCCAGCGCCCAGAGCGGCCCGATGACAAGCAGCCAGAGCGCCTTCGTCGATTGCGGAAACAGCACGATGAAGTCGATCAGGCCGTGCGAGAACGTCATGCCGTGTTTGATGCCGAGCATGATGCACAGCGCATAGGCGACGGCCGCCAGGACCGCATGAACGCCGTAGAGAAGCGGCGCGACGAAGATGAACGAGAACTCGATGGGCTCGGTGATGCCGGTGAGGAACGAGGTCAGCGCGGCGGACATCATGATGCCGCCCACCCGCGCCTGGTGCTCCTTGCGCGCGCAGAACCACATCGCGATCGCGGCCGCGGGCAGGCCCCACATCTTGAACAGATATCCGCCGGTCATGTTCCCGGCCGTCGGATCCCCCGCGACGTATCGCTGGATCTCGCCATGGATCACGGCCTTCGTCGCCGGGTCGACGAACTCGCCGACCTCGATGAAGAACGGCACGTTCCAGACGTGATGCAGGCCGAACGGCAGCAGCGAGCGCTCGATGATGCCATAGAGCGAGAATGCCAGGGTCGGGTTGCCGCTCGCCGCCCATTTCGAGAAGACCCCGATGGCCTTGCCGACAGGGGGCCAGATGAAGCTGAGCAGGATGCCCAGGAAGATCGCGGCGCCGGCCGTCAGAATCGGCACAAGCCGCTTGCCGGCGAAGAATCCCAGATATGGGGGCAGCTGCACCTTGTAGAACCGGTTGAACAGCCAGCCGGCGACCCCGCCGATCAGGATGCCCCCGAACACGCCCGTCTCGATGCTGGCCATGCCCATCACCTGGCGCGTTTCGACGCCGAACACGCCCGCCATCACGCCCATCGTGGCCGTCATGACGACGAAGCCCACCGTGCCGGCCAGGGCCGCGACGCCGTCGTTGTTCGTGAAGCCCAGCGCGACGCCGATCGCGAAGATCAAAGCCAGGTTGCCGAAGATCGAGTCGCCGGCCTTGGCCATCAGGGCCGAAACCGTCGGCCCGATGATGCCGAACTTCGCGCTGCCGATGCCCAGCAGCAGCCCGGCGACGGGAAGCACGGAAACCGGCAGCATCAGCGCCTTTCCGATTTTCTGGAGCGATGCGAACATATTCTGGAAGATATTCATCTCGTGTTCTCCGTTGTCAGGCGGTGGTCACGCTTGCCGCGACGAACTCGCGGACGGCGGCGGGGGTTTCGAGGGAAACGGCTTTCACAGCCATCTTCCGGCACTCGGCCATCGACAGCCGGCGCACCAGGGCCTTGATCGCGGGAATCGCCGGCACGCTGACGCTCAGCTTGTCCACGCCCAGTCCGATCAGCACCGGCACGGCACGGGAATCGCCCGCCAGGCCGCCACAGACGCTCACCAGCTTGTTCCGCGCGGCCGCAGCCTGAACCGTCATTCCGATCAGTTTCAGCACGGAGGGGTGGAGGCCGTCGACGCGCGAGGCGAGCTTCGGATGACCGCGGTCCATCGCCAATGTATACTGAGTCAAATCATTCGTCCCGATCGAGAAGAAATCCACCTCGGCGGCAAACACCCCGGCCAGCAGCGCGGCGCTCGGCACCTCGATCATGATGCCGGCCGGGATCATCGGCACCCCGAGGGCCTTCGCCTCCGCTTCGAGGGCGGTACGGGCCTCACGGAACTCTTCGATTCCGGTGATCATCGGGAACATCACCTGGACGGCGGCTGCACCGGCCGCCGAGGCCCGCAGAATAGCCCGGAGCTGGGGCCGGAGCAGGTCGGGACGGTCGAGACCGATCCGGATACCCCGCACGCCGAGAAACGGATTTTCCTCGCGCGGCAGCGGCAGATACGAAAGCGGCTTGTCGCCCCCGACGTCCAGCGTGCGAATCGTCAGTGTTCGACCCGTTCCCAGAGCTTTCGCCATGGCGGTGTACACCTCGGTCTGTTCCTCCTCGGTCGGCGGTGTCGCCCGGTCGAGGAACAGAAACTCGGAGCGCAGCAGTCCGACGCCTTCGCCGCCCAACCGCACGGATTCGGCGGCATCGGCCTGGCCGCCGACGTTCGCG
>DATCTT010000363.1:0-11831 GCA_036567845.1 Candidatus Ozemibacteraceae bacterium
GAGGCGCAGATCCGCCGCCAGCCGCTTTCTGCTGCCCCGATCAGCCCAAGCGCTCCGCCCCCCCTTCCACGACAGCCTGCCGCCCGGCCGGCCCAACCCGCCCGCAACCCGCTTTCTTCCGACTCTCTGGTCGATGCTATCGACGCGCAGCTCGCGGTGTTCCCGAAGCGGGCGCTCAAGCAGGCGCATGCCCAGCTCGAGGCCGTGACCTTTCCCGTTCAGGCGCTCAATCCCGAGAGTCAGAACGTGTTCCACCGGATCGACGATCTGACGCTGGAAACCCTGCGTGGGCAGCCCGACCGGCTGATCGAAGCCCAGGTCTACAGCCTTGCGCTGCTCGGGAACGAGCTCCTCTCGCGCATTGCCGTCAGACTGGAGCCGGCACCGACTCCCGAGGATATCCGGGTGCGGAAGACGGTGAAAAACCGGTATCTCGCCCTGGCCATGGCGACCGAGGCGTTCTTCGATTCGCCCCTGCCCGGCCGCCCCACCCGCGCCGCCCTCGCCCCTCTGATCCAGCGGGCTTACGACCTCCACCGGGAGGGCTGTCTGCTGCTGGACCTGTTCATCCGCATCCGCGAGGAAGAGGGCCGACTGAAGCACATGGAATACCGGCAGAAGCTGTTCGGCTGGTGCCGCGCCCTGATCGACGCGCTCGCCGCGGACGAGAAGCGGCGCAAGGCCCCCATCCGCCCGGGAGACCCGCATGAATCCGAATGAAACCGGGCGGCCTGTGACCGGGGCGGCTGTCGTCGCGGCTCTTCTGCTCCTGGTCGTTGTCGCGATCCCCCAGCTCGTCGAGCACAAGCGCCAGTTCATTTCAATAGCAATTGGTATTATAGGGTTATACATTGTATTTCGCAGCTTCCGCACTCCGCAGCCGGGCATGATGCTTCGAACAGGCCTGCACGGGTTTGCCGCGATCGGGGTGGCATTCGTGTTCCTCACGAATCTCCCCATCGGAAGTCTGCTGTGCCGGCCTCTGATGCTTCCGCCATCGCAGGAGCGGGCAGATGCCGTCTTCGTGCTGGCCTCCGGGGTTTCCGAGGAAGGGGAGTACACCTATGCCGGGCTGCAGCGGGTGATGCACGGGGCGGAGCTGCTGAAGGAAGGACGGGCGCCCCGGCTGTTCCTCAGCACGGGTGACCCGACTCCCGACCGGCCTCTTCCCGAAGCGGGCTGGACGGCCTCTTTCGCCGCGCATCTGGGCCTCGCGAGCGGTTGCTTCGAGATCCTGACGGGAGGGATCACCACGACCCGCACCGAGGCGGGAAATGCGGCCCGCGTGCTTCTTCCCCGCGGGTTCCGCCGGATCCTGCTCGTGACGAACGGGCCGCACATCCGTCGTGCCGCCGCGACGTTCCGGGCGGTGGGGTTCGAGGTCCTGCCGGCGCCCGTTCAGAACGCACGGACCATCCGCAACGCCTGCGACTCGGATCTGGGGCTGTTCCGGTATGCGATGCACGAATGGCTCGGCCTGGCCCTGTACTGGCTGCGCGGCGATTTCGAGACCGCCCGCTGATTTTTCCCGCTCTTTTTTTCCCCGCTCGCCCTTCCCGACCGATGACCGCCCGGATGCACACGCCGGCATCCGATCGCAGATCAATCGAGGAGGATTCCATGATTTCCCTGAACAAGGTCGTCGTCGCCGGTCATCTCACCCGCGATCCGCAGGCTCGCCAGTCGCGCGAAGGCACGAACCGCGCAGGTCTTTCCGTCGCGGTCAGCCACGTGTTCCGCAATCCCGAGGGGCAGACGGGCACCGAGACCAGTTTCGTCAACGTGACGGTCTGGGGCGCGGCCGCGGAGCGGTGTTTCACTCATCTCCGCAAAGGCATGCCGGTGCTCGTCGAGGGGCGGCTCCGGATCTCAAAGTTCGAGGCAAAGGACGGCCGCCCCAGCTATTACACCGAGGTCGTGGCCGAGAATATCACATTCCTCTCCCGCCCCGACGAGCACCCGGTCACAATGGGAGTCGCCGGCGAAAGTGCCGTTCCCGACGCGTCAACTGCCGAAGCCCCCTTCTGATCTTCGTGACCCGCGTGGCCGGCCGGTGTATGATGGAAAATCCGCCATGTCCATCACACGCGCTCACAGCCGGAATCCGCGCCGGGGGAATGTTCCGACCTCTCTCCTGGCCGTGCTTCTTGCGGCCCTGACGCTGTTTTCCGTCTACATCGGCCTGCATCGGACAATGCAGCGGGAGAGCACGTTCCGGCGGCAGCACCAGTCGGACGAGGCCCGCCGGCTCCTGGAGGCGATGTCGGTCCAGTGGCGCCTGCGCGATCAGCTCTACCTGCATGCCGCACGGCTCACGACCTGCCTCGAGGATCTCGGGATCGCCCGGGGCGCTCAGGCGCCCTGGGCGGCCATTTCCACACGCATCTGGCAGCGGTTTCCGGACACCCGGCTCTGGCTGTTCGAGTATCCGGAAAACGCGCCGGGGGGCCTCCCTCGGGTCATCCACGCCCCCGCGGGCGGGAGTATCGGCCGTCAGGCGATAGCGCAGCTGTTCCATCACCTCGCCACCCGGCACGAGGGAAAAGCCAGCTCCGGCAGCGACGAACGGCGGATCACCAAGCTCATGGGCTCGCTCTTCGGGGTTGGCATGGAGCCAGCTCCTGTTGCACAGAGCCTCCGCGGCGTGCCAATCCGGGTCACCTGCGAACGCCGGCAGCAGTATCTGGTCTGGGACATGGTCAGTGGGGAGAACGGTCCGGCTGCCGGTTTCATCGCCATCACACCAGAAACCGACAGAGCAAAAAGCAGAGCGATGCAAAGAGCGGCCTCCACGGTCCGAAGCCGCGAGGTCCGGTGGACCGGCTTCATCCGGGCCCACCCCTCGCGCATCGGCGACCTGTTCCCACGGCCCATTCTCCGGTCACGTCTCTTCGCCGGCTGGTGCCGGGCTTACCGCCACATTCCCTTCCGGGAGCGCGAGCGCACCTCCCCCCCCTGGGGAGAACGCCTGGGCCGGTACCGGCTGTACACTCGGCCCGTTCTGAACTGCACGCATCTCGCCGGCGTCCTTCTCCCGGCAGAGCCGGCTCCCGTCACCCCGATGCCGTTCAAGGCCGCCGTTCTGCTTCTCGCCGTCGTCTGCCTTCTCGTCGCGGTGCGCGGCCTCCTCCTCGGTCAGTGGCCTGTCATTCCTCTTGCCTGGCGGTTTCTCGGCCTGTATGCCCTCATCTGCGCCCTTCCTCTCTCCGTCGCGATCCAAACATTCTCGGGGTATGTCGACGAGCGCCGCGCATCGATCCTGCAGGGGCTCGAGCGAAGCCTCTCCTCGACCCTCGCCACGATCGACCAGAGCAAGGACCAGTTCCAGAGCCGGTATCTGGCGGCTTTCTCCCGCATCACCGCCAGTCCGGCGTGGCAGAAAACGGTGCGGGAACGGGGAATCGGGGCGCCGGGCCTCGCCGAGCGGATGGTTGGCGAGTTCTCGACCGCGTCCCCGGCCCTCCCGCTCTCGGCTCTGTTCCTGTTCGACATGGCCGGAAACGAACTGGCGACCTATGGGCCGCTGCTGACTCCCGAACAGATCGACGGTATTCATAAATACTTCAAAATATATCTTGTCAAATCTCTCCGGAGCCGACATGAGATCACGCACAAAGCTGAACCCCCGGGGAAATCGCCGTTTTCCCCCCGCGACGACCTTTTCTGGGAAGCGTTCAACCAGGTCTCTTACACGAACATGACCCAACTGGCCGAAATGCACCGGGGCATTCCCGAGTTCATCCGTGCTGGCAGCCATTGGCTGGTCAAGCTTCACGATTTCATCCCAACCGGTTCGGGGGAGCTGATCGCCTTTCTGGTTGCGTGGCACGACAAGCTACTGGACCGCGAAGTCATTCGTGCGGCACTGATCGATTTCGCCCGGCAGCATCCGGATGGCGAGTTCGTGGCCTGGCGACAGGAACGTGACCGTCTCGTCCCCCTTCTGCCGGTCTCGGCTCGGCAGCGGCTGCTCCTCGAAAAGCCGGCCCAGGCGGCCATGCGTCAGGGAGGTGTGTTCTCCGCCCGCCAAGAACTGTCGGAAGACTGGCTTATCTTCGCCCGGCCTTCTCTGATGATGCGTGACATCTGCTTTTCCGCCGCACTCCCGGTCGAGCCGGCGTTCGCCCCGTTCGAGGCACGTCGCCGGAAGCTGCTGGTCGTTCTCTGGCTGAGTCTCATGATGGTCGTCCTTCTCGGCGGCGTGACGGCCTGGCGGCTCGTTCCCTCGATCGCCTCGGTCCATGCGGGCGTGACGGCCGTGGCGAACGGCGATCTCGATGTGCGCATGGTTCTCGACCGGCCAGACGAGCTTGGCATCCTGACCCGCGCGTTCGACGAGATGACGGATGGGTTGCGCGAGCGCCAGCGGCTCTCGACATTCGTTTCAGATGTGGCTCTCCAGGCCGTGACAACCGGCACCGTCACTCAGCCACGCCGCGGTCCCGGAATCGTCCTGGTTTCGGATATCCGCTCGTTCACGACCCTGTGCGAAAACCAGCCGCCCCACGTCATCACCGGGCTGCTGAACCGTCATTTCGACGTCATGGCCGAGATCGTCCATCGCCATGGGGGCCGTATCGACCGGTTCATCGGCGACGCAATCCAGGCCGTGTTCGAGCCCAGCTCGGCCCAAGACACCGATCTTTCTCTCCGCGCCGTTCGGGCCGGAGTCGCCATGCTCGCCGGGGTCACAGCGATCGACGAGGAGCGCATCCGATCCGGCTTGGTCCCCTATGCTACAGGGGTCGGACTGTGTGCCGGGAATCTGCTGTTCGGCGGCATCGGGGATCCCGCTCTCCGGTTCGAGATCGTGATGCTCGGGGAAGCCGTCGCGACGGCCACGGCTCTCGAAGCCCTTTCGAAATCTGCGCCGGGGATTCCCCTCGTCATGGCTCCCGATATCGCCCGGGAATGCGCGCCCGTTCTCAGCAGGTTCATCTGCCCCCTTGTCGGCCACGAAACCAAGGCCTTCACGTTTCGGGCGGGGATCACGCCCGACAATCTTCCGCAGGATCAACCCCGTTCGTCCCATGAACGGCACCGACAGGACCGGACGAACGGCAATCAGAAGGTGCCCACATGATGAACGGACCGCATGAATCCACGATGCATCCGCCATCAAGGCTCCTGCATCTCCTCTTGTTTCTGGCTGGCACCCTGGTCCTCCTGCTTCCGGCGTGGCTGATCCGGGCATCCCTGGCAGAAACGGCCGCCCACGCGTATCAGATGGAACTCCAGGATATGCAGCGCCGGCTCGACTCGGAAATCCGTCTTATCCGTCATCAGGATCTCATCCGTCTCCTGATCGCCGAGCGATTCGAGGAGGAATCCCTCCGGCTCGCAGCGCTTCATGCTTCCCAGACGAATTCAGACCCCGCCGTGGCCCTCGGAGAAACAGCGAAACGCCTCGAACCGGCAGGGCTGGCCCCCACTCTGATCCTGAGCCTGACGGGCACCCCGCGCCGCCTGGCGATCCACGGCACAGCCACTCTTTCTGAGCGGAAGTTCCTGGAAGAGTTCCTCGACCTGAACACGCGCAGCCTGACGGAAACCCTTTCTGCAACCGAGGCGGCCCGGATCAGCGAAGAGATTCCCCGCTTCCTCGGATCGATCCAGACGGTCACCTATTACAATCACGAGATCCGCGGGACCGCCGCCCCCATCATCTTCCGGGGCCGATCCTCGCTGCTATTCTGGATGCCTCTGCTGGACCCGCATCTTCTGGAGGAGCTCACCCATCCGCCGGCCTCGGAGACACTGTTCCTGCCGAATCTGGCAAAATTCCGGCCGGAGGCCTGGCGGCGATTCGTCCTGGGGGGCATCCTGTTCATCGTCCCCCAACCCGCTCCAGGAGAACACACGATCCGTTCCGCCATCCGACGTTCCGCCACCCGGGGCATTTCTCTCGCGTTCATCCCCGAAGATGGCGGCCGGACACGAGCGGAACGGGCCTGGACCCGGCAGCCCCTCCGACGCTGTATCGACGGGGCACCAGCCCCGCGCGGCTGGCTCATCTCGCGCGGTTCGGCCTTTTTCGGAAGGCAGTATACGGTCCTTGGCGCCCTTCGCCTTCCCGAATCTTCTTCGGAAGCGGGTTTTCGCCCGTTGTTTCTCCAGGCGGTCTCCTGGACAGCCGCCCTCCTCGGCATCCTCGTCTGGTTCGTGACCCTGTTCCGCCAGGGGGGACTGGTCACGAGCATCGGAAGACAGCTGACGGCCGGCTTCCTCCTTGCCGTGCTGTTTCCGCTGACCGCCGCCTTCCTGATCATCGAGCCGTATGCAGCGGAGAGACACGATATGCGGGTGCAGGAGGTCCGGGCCGAACTGCGAGGCATGATGCAGACGCTGGAGCTGCAGAGTCTTTCGCACCGGCCACGGATCTGGTCTTTGATCTCAGGCCTGTTCACCACTCCCGGCTTTCTGGACGCCGCACGGCGGGATGCTGCCGGCGACCCCGGAGCCAGAGCCAGGCTCGAGGCGCTGCTGTACCGGAATTTCATGCGCATCTACCAGAAGCCGGTCGACATTTCCCTTCGGAAGATCATTCTTGCCGGCACGGGAAGCTACGTGAGGGACCAGGCCCGCCCCGGAGATCCGGGCGGTGAATCCAGCATGCTCCCGCAGCTCATGAGTCAGGTGGCGAACCAGGCGATCGCCGCGCGTGGCGGCCCCCGGGAGGATGCCGACGGCCGTCTGCTGCAGGACGGGGAACGTGGGTCGGCCGCAGCGACCCGTCGGGAGATGGTCTGGGATGTCGGCCGGGAGATTTTCCAGTCGATCCTCGGCCCCGAATCTTTCTTCGACTGGCTCAACGGGAAGAATGACCCGCTTCTGATCGAGGCCGGTATCGGTATGATCATGATCTACGAACTATTCCTACCGTCACCGGCGCGGCCGGAATTCCTCCTCACGGTTCTGCTTCGTGCGAAATATAATGAAAACAACGCCATGGCGCGCACCCTCTCGGGACAGCGGCGGGACGGGCCCATCTTTGTGTTCCAGCGGGATCTCCTCGGGGAGCCCTGCTACCCGGAAACCGGCGAGCGGTATCCCTTCCTCCGCCGCATCGCGCGCCAGGTGGATGCTTCGGCGAGTCCGCTCAGCCTCCGGCTGGACGCCGGCGGAACCCGCTGGCTGGTCGAGGGAGCGCCGGGCGGGGCGTCGCGCCAGTTTGTCTTCACAGCCCTCGCCGACGAGGCGCCGATCCGCGCCGAGACAGAGGCACTCCGCCGGGATCTCAACGTAATGCTGCTTCTGACCGGGCTGATCACGCTGCTGCTGGCCGCCAGCGTCACCCAGGACATCACATCGCCGCTCCGGAACCTGATCGACGGAATCCGGTCGATCGGGGCCGGCCGGTATGGGCAGCATCTCGACGCCAGCCGCACCGACGAGCTGGGCGAACTCGCGAAAGCCTTCAATCAAATGGCCCGCGGCCTCGGAGAGCGTGATATTCTTCGCCGAATGGTATCCGGCTCCGCCCTCACGGCTGCAACGACGAGCGACGGCGAGCTTCAGGCCCGGGAAGGAAGTCGGCGCGAAATGATCGTCTGTTTCGTCTCCTTCCCCGGCATCGAATTCCGAATGGCCGGAATGGCTCCCGACGAGGCCCTGCTCTTCCTGAACCGCCACGTCATCGTCGCCTGCCGGGTCCTCCAAGCATCGGGGGCGGATATCGACAAACTTCTCGGCCCCAAACTTCTGGCCGCGTTTCCCCAGGAGCACGGCCAGGCCGCGATCGCCGCCGCCCGCCAGCTCCACCTGGCCCACCGGGAGGGACGCCTTCCCATCGCTCCGGCGATCGGTCTCACGCTTGGCCCGATTATCGCAGGAATTCTCGGCTCCGGTGACCGGCGTGACCACACGATTATCGGGGACACCGTCAACCTCGCGGCGCGCGCCGCCACCCTGGCGGAGAGATTCGACCCGGCCGGCATCGTTCTCGATGAGACGCTCTGGAACCACGTCAGGGACATCGGCAGTTTCGAGCAGCTTGGGGAAACGCAGGTCAAGGGGAAATCGCGCCCCGTGCGCCTCGTCCGGCTTCTCGTCCCGCGGCATCTGCCGGGACGGCGACGACGCTGAGACGCCGGCCTCTTGGCGAATCGGGCCGGTCAGGGTATAGTAGGGAAAGCCCGTCCACGCAGGAGGACCGATGCGGCCGCTTCCGCTGATCAGCGGCAACCCGACGCTCATTTCCCAGATCGAGCGGCTTCTTCCCGCCGAGTGTCGGGAAAGCCTGCGCCTGACCGTCGTTCCCGATGTCCAGACAGCCCGGGAGTATCTCACCCTCGAGATGCCCGAGCTGATTCTGCTCGACTTTTCCTGCCCGGAACTCAAGCCGTTCGAGCTCCTCGAGTTCATCCTCGGCGATCCCTGGCTCGTCCCGGGCGGCATCATCGCGATCCACGACGACGACCGGGAGATCCGGCGCCTCGACTCGATCCGGGAGGCGAACCTGATCGTCACGCTTCACGAGCGAACCCTCGAGGATTACCTGCCGCGCATCATGAGCATCATCCATCGGAACCGACGGCTCCTCTTCCAGCACAGTCTCGGCGGCGGCCTGATCACGAACATTTCGGGCTCGTTCAAGCTCGAGAACCACATCATCGAGGCGAGGTGCTACGCCAACCTGCTGTGCAACTTCCTGTATGCGGGCGGCCGGATCGACATCGAGGGAAAGAGCAACCTCGGCTTCGCGCTGTTCGAGCTGCTCGTGAACGCCATCGAGCACGGCAACTGCGGCATCACGTTCGAAGAGAAGAACGCCTGGCTCGAAAAGGGCGGCTCGATGGTCGATCTGATCGAGCGCCGGTCGCGCACAGGCGATATCGCCGATCGCCACGTCACGTTCGAGTATGGGATCTGCAAGGCCGGTTCCCGGTTCACCATCACCGACGAAGGCCGGGGCTTCGACTGGAAGCGGTTTTTCGAGCGGACCGGCGAGGAGTCCGGGTTTCGGTTGCATGGCCGCGGGATCCTGCTCGCCAGCCGGTTCACCCGGAACATGACCTACAACGCCTCCGGCAACACCGTCAGTTTCGAGGTCGTCCACGCCGTCGATGCCACCTCACCGCCCCCGGCCCTGTTCACCGATATCGAGCCGCTTCAGATCGAGGCCGGCGAGTATCTGTACCACCAGGGCGATCCCAGCACCTACCTGTATTACATCGTGAAGGGCCGCTACGACGTGGTGATCAACGGTTTCCCCGTCACGTCGCTGTCGGCCGACGACATCTTCCTTGGAGAGACCTCGTTCCTGCTCGGAAAGAACCGCTCGGCTTCGATCCGTGCCCAGACCGACGGAACACTGATCCGCATCTCGAAGAAAGAGTTCATCGAGGCCGTGCGCCGGCGGCCCCACTATGCCCTGCTGCTCTCGCGTCTGCTGGCACAGCGCCTCCAGCGCGCCAACATGCGTTTTCTGCCGCCACGGGACTGAACCGTCATGAACGATCGCACCGAAATCAACCTGTTCGACTTCCTCAACTGCCTCTCCGACGTAATGGACTGGCTCAGCCCGGCGCTGACGAGCCATCATCTGCAGGTCTCCCTGCTGGCGTTCCGCATCGCCGAACAGCTCGACTGGTCGCGCGACAAGCTCAACGACCTCGTCATGGCCGGCATGCTTCACGACGTCGGGGCGCTCTCCCTCTCGGAGCGCATGGACACGCTGCGTTTCGAGGACCTGACCGGCCAGCGGCACGCCGTCACCGGGGCGGCTCTGCTGAGCCAGTTCGAGCCCCTCTCGAATGCGGCCTCGATCGTCCGGTTCCACCATGTTCCATGGAATGGGGGCGCGGGCCGTCAGCAGGGCGGCGAGCTTGTCCCGCTCGGAAGCCACGTTCTTCATATAGCAGACCGTATATCATTACTGATCGACCGCGGCTGCGAGGTGCTCGGCCAGACCCGTGAGATCCTGGGCCGGATCCGCAGCCACGCGGACTCGATGTTCCACCCCGAGCTGGTGGAGATCGTGACCCGGCTCGCCAACAGCGAGTATTTCTGGCTCGATCTCACCTCGCCGTTGCTGGGCAAGGTGCTCGCTCGATCCAGCCGGCTCGGCACGATCATGCTCGACAACGAGGAGCTGCTCTCGTTCGCCAACATCTTCCGGCGCATCATCGATTTCCGCAGCCCGTTCACGGCGACCCACTCAAGCGGCGTCGCGGCCAGTGCCGAGTGTCTGGGCCGTCTTGCCGGACTCTCGACGAATGAGTCGCTGCGGTTGCGCATCGCCGGCTTCGTGCACGACCTGGGCAAGCTGGCCATCCCGACCGAGATCATCGAGAAGAAAGGCAGCCTGACCCCCGAGGAATACAACGTCATGCGCAGCCACACGTTCTGCACCTTCCGCACCCTCGAACAGATCGACGGACTGCAGGACATCAACCGCGCCGCCTCGTTTCATCATGAACGGCTCGACGGCACCGGGTATCCCTTCCATCTCGACGGCCCGCGCCTCGAGATCGGGGCCCGGATCATGGCGGTCGCCGACGTGTTCACGGCCCTCACCGAAGACCGACCGTACCGGATGGGTATGCCTGCCGACAGCGTGCTGGCGATCCTGCTCGACCACGCATCGAACGGCAAGCTCGACGGCCGGCTGATCGAGATCGTGAAGGCGCATTACGACGCGATGAACGCCGCCCGGGCGACAGCCCAGGCGGCTTCGGTCAGGGAATACCAGGCGTTTCTCGAGACGATCGGCTGAACCGCCTCAGCCCCGCAGGAATGGCAGCAGCCCGTAGACGGCCAGTGCGTCGGCCAGTTCCGCCTCGGTGATCCACTCATCGACGACGTGGCACACATCTTCGCGCCCCGGCCCGTAGCCGAGCGTGGGGATCTTCTCCTCGCCGGCACTGAGCACACCATCGGTCGAAAACGGCCAGATCTTGTCCGGGGGAACGACGCCCCGCACAGCCTGCGCAGCCGCGCGCAGCATCCGGGTGCAGGCATGGTCTTTCGGGGTCTCCCAGGCGAGGTGCATCGAGGGCCAGTCGGCGATTTTCCCGGTGTAGGAAGGCTGACGGTACACGATCGGCTCGATCTCAACATCGGGCCAGCCCGGCCGGGCCTTCAGCCGCGCAACGATCGTCGCATCGCTCTGGCCAGCCGCGAGGCGCACCGTGACGTCGGCGATGGCGCCTTCCGGCACGCTGCTGGTCGTGAACGGCTCGGTCCGGAACGTCGTCACGACCAGGGTCGACCGCTCGAGCACCCGGTCGGGATCCGGGCCAACCCGTGTATACTCTTCGGTATCGAACGCCCCGACCTCGATCGCGGCCCGGGCGAGCTTGTAGGCGGCATTCTCGCCGACCTCGGGAACGGAGGTGTGGGCCCGACGGCCGCGGGCGCGCATGACGAACTGGTATTTGCCGCGCTGGCCACGCGCGATCTCGAGTTTCGACGGCTCCCCCAGCAGCACCCAGTCGGGCCGGATGCCGAGCGTGCGGATGATCTCGGCGAGCGAGAGGCCCTCGGCCCCCTCCTCTTCGGTCACGAAGCAGCCGAGCACCGCCTGACGAAGCGGCTGACGCGACGCGACGCGGTTCGCCAGCTGGAGCGCAACCGTCATGGCGACGAGGGCGCCTTTCATGTCACAGGTTCCGCGGCCATACAGACGGCCATCCCGTCGCGTCAGAGCGAACGGGGGAACCGTCCAGGCAGCGGCATCGCCCGCCTCGACGACGTCCATATGCGCATCATAGGCCATCACCGGCACCCCCGCCTTCCGGACGACCTCCACCGTCTCCCGGATCGCATCGAGCCGCGCCTGATCGCCCATGCCGGCAAACTCTCGACCGTCGGGCGCGAACTCCTTCGGA